>JBEAUK010000071.1:0-49457 GCA_041161465.1 Planctomycetota bacterium
GGTAGGGGCGGGGCATGGAAGTGCTGGGATCTTCGCAGAGATTGCGAGGCGTTGCGCGGTCAGCGCTCCGCCGGCGCGGCGAGCGACTGCGTGGGGACGAGCCCCGCGTTCGGTTCGAGCAGGGCGCGGACCTCGACGAGCGCATGGTCGAAGCGCTCGAAGAAGGCTGGGTCGATCGAGCGCCGGAAGGCGAAGGATGCGAACTCGTCGGTCAGGACCAGCGGCGACATCACGAGCGACGGGTGGCTGCGGGCAAGCACCGCGAGCTCCGCGCGGGGCGCGACGATGGCGCGCGCCTCGCCCTGCATGATCATGGAAGCGGCATCCTCGGTTGTGTCGACCGACTGAAAAGGGAGGCCCCTCTCGGCGAGCCATTCCGCGCTGATGCTCCCGCGGACGGCGACGACACGGATGTCGGCGAGATCGGCGGTGCGGCTGATCGGCTGCGCGACAAGTGAGCCGACGGTCAGCGCGGACACGATCGTCGCCGTGAGGATGGTCGTGAGGACAAGCGAGAGCACCATCCAGCCCGCCGCCACGAGGCGACCGGCGACGGTCGCGGGGACCTTGTCGCCATAGCCAACCGTCGACAGGGTCACCACCGACCACCAGAGGGACGATCCAAAGCCGATGTGTCGCTTTCCGCCGAAGTGGGGGTTGCGGCGTCGCTCCGCGATCCACACGAGGAATGCCGCGAGCAGCACGAAGAACGCGATCGTCGCGAACATGCGGTACTGGGCCGGCGCGAGGATGCTGCTGAGGATCGCATTGGCCTCCGCGACGATGCCGGTCTTGCGCACCGTGGCGGCACCGAGTCCGAGCGAGGCGAAGGCGTGGGTGAAGCGCATCGACTCGAGTCTCGCGGTCGTCGGCACCAGTGGCGACGCGCACGCATCGATCTCTCCTCTTGCGAGCGCGTCGAGGATCTCAGGCTCGCTTCCACTGCGAAACTCGATCGGGATCCCGACCCGCGCTGCGGTCGCTGAAAAGAGCCGGATGCTCGGTCCCGCCCAGCCGCCGCCCTTCGCGAGCGGCTCGCTGAAGGGCGGGGAGTCGAACACCCCGACCACCAGGCGGGTCGGGGCGTTTGCGTCGGCTTCGGCGGCTTGCGGCGCTGCGGCGACAGGCGCGAGCAGCAGGGCAAAAACGGCCCAGACCGCGGCGAAGACAGCGTTGGCGCGGCGAGAGAGGCGCATGGCGGGAGTGTACCGACCGCCGTTGCGTGGCCCACGAGCGGCGCGGTTGAACCCTTTCGGCTGCGCTCCTATCCTCCGCCCCTTCCCCTACGGAGATCCAGCCATGGCAGTCCGCATCGCAATCAACGGTTTCGGCCGCATCGGCCGCCTCGTCACCCGCATCGCAATCGAGCGCGGTGGCTTCGAGATCGTCGGCGTGAACGACCTCGTTCCGGCGGACAACCTCGCATATCTCCTCAAGTACGACACCTCGCATGGTCGCTTTGACGCCGATGTCAAGGTCGACGGCGACGGCATCATGATCAACGGCAAGAAGACCACTTGCACCGCCGTCAAGGATCCGTCGCAGCTTCCGTGGAAGGCGCAGGGCGTCGACTATGTGCTCGAATCAACCGGTCTCTTCACGGCGGCCGAGGATGCGCGCAAGCACATCGATGCCGGCGCCAAGCGCGTGCTGATCTCGGCTCCGACCAAGAGCGAGAAGGAAGTCCCGACCTTCGTCCACGGCGTCAACTGCGCGAAGTACGACCCCGCGGTGCACACGGTGCTCTCGAACGCGAGCTGCACCACCAACTGCCTCGCTCCGATCGTCAAGGTGCTGCTCGACCACTGCGGCATCGAGGAAGGCCTGATGACGACGGTGCACGCGGTCACGGCCACCCAGCCGACGCAGGACGGCCCGTCGAAGAAGGATTGGCGCGGCGGCCGCAACGCGTACATGAACATCATCCCGAGCTCGACGGGTGCCGCGAAGGCGTGCGCGCTCGTGCTTCCGGAGACGAAGGGCAAGCTCACCGGCATGAGTTTCCGCGTGCCGACGGCGAATGTCTCGTGCGTCGACCTGACCTTCCGCCCGACGAAGGCGACCAGCATCGAGGCGATCAACGCCGCGATGAAGGCGGCGAGCGAAGGCCCGCTCAAGGGAATCCTCGGCTACACCGAGGAAGAGGTCGTCTCGAGCGACTTCATGAGCGATCCGCGGAGCTCGATCTTCGACGCGAAGGCGGGCATCCAGCTCTCCGACCGCTTCTTCAAGATCGTCAGCTGGTACGACAACGAGTTCGGCTACGCGACGCGCTGCGTCGACATGCTCGGGCTGATGGCCAAGAAGGACGGGAAGTCCTAAGCGCAGCCTTTCGCGTTCGCGGGATGAGCGGGTAGCATGCGCACATGCTGTCCGCCTTGATCGCGTCGCTTGGGTTGGTCGCCGTTCCTTCGGTCGAGGTTGAGCAGGGCTACACGCTGCGCGTCTACGAGGTCGGGCGTCCGCTCGACCGGCTGGCACGGGTGGCGGAGGACGCCACCCCCAACATCGACCGCCTCGAGGACCGCATCGATTTCAACGATGAGTCGTCGCTCGTCGGCCCCGGCGGACCGAACGACTTCTTCGCGGTCGAGGCGATCGGGTTCCTCTCGATCGAGACCGAGGGCGAGTATGTCTTCGAGCTCCGCTCCGATGACGGCGGCAGGCTCGAGATCGACGGCAAGCCCGTGATCGTGCACGACGGCGTCCACCCGCCGCACCCAAAGGAGGGCGCCGTCACGCTCTCGGCGGGGCTGCACGCGTTCCGCGTCGATATGTTCGAGAACCAGGGCGGGTGCGCGCTCATCCTCAACTGGAAGAAGCCGGGCAGCGGACGGTTCACGATCGTGCCGCCTGAGGCCTTCCGCACGGAGAAGGGCGTCACGCGCGTCGTCTCCGCGGGCACCAAGGTCTACAAGGACGGCCGCGAGAACGCGCGGCCCGGCGACGGACTTCCGATCGAGACCGCGCACCCGATGTTCGCGATCGAGCCGCTGCGGCCGAAGGGATTCGAGCCGAGGATCGGCGGGATGGCGTTCCTTCCCGATGGCCGCCTCGTCGTCAGCGACTTCGAGCCGATGAACAACGGCGAACTGCGCGAAAAGCCAAACGGCACTCTGTTCATCCTCTCGAATGTCGTCGGCGGAACGCCCGAGACGGTGAAGTTCGAGAAGTTGCCCGGCGAGTATCACGACCCGAGCGGCGTGGTCGTGGTCGACGGCGACATCTACATCTCGCATCGCCCCGGCATCGATCGTCTCCGCGATCTCGACCACGACGGCGCGTTCGAGACGCACGAGGAGTGGGCGCGTCCGTGGGTCGGCGACAACTACCACCATTTCTCCTTCGGTCTGAAGGAGAAGGACGGCTGGATCTACGGCACGCTCTCGACCTCGATCTACTTCGGGAACACCATCGAGCGGGAGGGCGTGATCGGCGGGACGCCTGGTCTCAACGGACCGAACCCCCCGCACCGCGGAACGCTCTACCGCATCAACATCAAGTCGAAGGATGTCGAGTGGATCTCGGGTGGATTCCGCACGCCGAACGGCGTCGAGGTGACGCCGTCGGGCGATGTGTTCGTGAGCGACAACCAAGGCGCGTGGCTGCCCGCGAGCAAGCTGGTGCACGCGAAACAGGGGCGCTTCTACGGCCACTACAACGGCCGCCAGAAGTCGCGCGTGTACCCAGAGGGCGGACACGCGAGCCTCTACAGCGAGAATCCGCCGTCGCCACCAGCTGTCTGGCTGCCGCAGAACGAGATCGCGAACTCGCCGACCACGCCGCTCGTGATCCGCGATGGCCGCTACAAGGGCGACCTGTGGCTGTCCGAGCTCACGCTCGGCGGCATCAACCGCGTGTCGCTCGAGGTCGTCGCGGGTGAACTCCAGGGCTGCGCGTATCGCGTCGGCAACGGCCTCGAGGGCGGCGTGCAGCGGATCGTGGACGGGCCCGACGGCGCGCTGTACGCGGGCTCGATCGGTTCGGGAGGCAACTGGAACTGGCGCGACAAGCGCTTCGGCCTCGAGCGCCTGCGCTTCACGGGCAAGGACGCGTTCGAGATTGCGCGCGTCTCCGCCGAGCCGGACGGGCTGATCGTCTCGTTCACGCGGCCGGTCGCCGACGCATGGCTGCGCGACGCGAGGAACTTCACGCTTCGCCAGTGGCGCTACGAGCCGACCGAGCAGTACGGCGGGCCGAAGATCGACGACGAGGCGGTGGAGGTCGTCGAGGCCGTTCCCGGCAAGAGTGGCGACACGGTGTTCCTGCGTGCGCCAGGCATCAAGGCCGGACGGGTGGTCTATCTGCACGCGAATCCCGTGTCGACCGACGGTGAGAAGATCTGGTCTGCCGAGGCGTGGTACACGATGAACGCGAAGCCGACGAAGGAGTCGCCCGCGAGGCCGGCCGACCTTCTCGCGCCGAAGGCGAGGCCCTGAGAGATGGAAGGACCTGAACGATGGACACGCTGATCTTTCTGCTGATCGTGCTGACCTTCATGGCGATGTGGCGCGGCAAGCACCGCGCGGCGGGGGTGCTGTTCGTGCTCGCGCTCGTCGCCATGCTCCTTCTCTTCCGTCACCACGCGACCGACACGCTTCCGATCTCGCTCTGAGGGCGCAACCATGAACGCATTCCGCGCCATCCTCGCCATGTTCTGCATCCTCGCCGTGTGCGGCGTGCTGCTCGGCGCGTTCGGCGCGCAGCTGAAGGGCGACATGCCGTGCCCGCTCTGCATCCTGCAGCGAATGGCGATGCTCCTCTGCGTGGCGGGCCCGGCGTGGCTCCTCGCGCGGTCGTGGAAGCGCGAGGTCGACGCCATCGACTACGCGCAGTGCTACGGCGCAAGCATCATCGCCGCGCTCGCGGGCGCCACGATGTCGGGCCGCCAGGTGCTCATCCACATCGCGCCAGGCGACCCGGGCTACGGCGAGCCGATGCTCGGCATGCATCTCTACTCGTGGGCGTTCGTGGTGTTCGCGACGGTGATCCTCGTGAGCGGACTGCACATGCTCGCGTTGCCGCGGCGCGCCGAGCGCCTGCCGTTTGCGGGTGCGTCACGGGTGGTCGTCGGGCTCGCGGTCGCGATCGCTGCGCTCAACATGGTCGCCGTGTTCTTCGAGGAAGGCTTCCACTTGGTGCTGCCTGACAACCCGAACGAGTATCGTTTGCTCGACGACCTCGGGCTTCGCGGCGACGACGCGCAGCCCGCATCGAGCGAGACACCCGCACCATGAGCGCCACCATGACGCCGATCGACACGAGCAAGGCACCGCGCCGCGAGCTTTCGTTCCACTGCACCGGTTGCCTGAAGGAGGACCTCGCGAGGATCGAGGCCGCGGAGCGCGCGGGCACGCTCCGTGTCACCGGCAACTGGACGGCGGGGGAGAACCTCGACCATGTCGCGAAGACGATCGAGTTCTCGATCGACGGGTTCCCGCCGGAAGTGCGCGTCGCGTGGCCGATGCGCATGATGGCGCGGCTCATGAAGGGGCGCATGACGAGCGGCAAGACGCTGCCCGCCGGCTTCAAGCTGCCGAGGGAATCCGCCGCGTTTCTGCCAACCCCGGGCGTCTCGACCGCCGACGGCCTCGCGCGCATCCGACGCGTGCTCGACCGCATCGACTCGGGCGCGCGCTGCACGCACGCAAGCCCCGCGTTCGGCGCGATGACGCACGACGAGTGGATGCGCCTTCACCTCGCGCACGCACAGCTCCATCTCGGCTTCGTGCAGGTCTGAGCAGCGCGCTCGAACCGATCAGCTCGGCATGCGCCAGCGAACCACGAGCGACGACGGCACGGGCGGGAACGCCATCGCCACGCGGATGAGCCGGTAGTCCGTTGGATTCTCGCCGAGTGCCGCAAATGCGCGCTCGAGCATGGGCAGGTAGTTCGGGACGCTCGCGACCTCGAGGATCTTGGCGCGATCCGCACCGCCGAGCTCGTCGCAGATCGTCGGCGTGCAGTCGATCGGGATGCGCGTCGGCTCGCGCGTGGCGGCGTCGTGCGGCACCGGACCACCGAGCGTGCCGAAGATGGCGGCATCGACCGAATCGGTGCCACCGATCGACCGGTGGACGAAGATGTCCGAGACCAGCGACTCGGAGGGAATCGTCACGGCGGTGACGAACTGCGTGGTGTCGTCGTCGGGCGAGGCCTTCATCGAGTAGGAGCGCTCGACCACGCTTCCGAAGAAGAGATCGGCCTCGCCGACGCGGCCGATCGGACCGTTTGAGAGCTCGATCGTCAGGCGTCCGTCGGCTTCGGTGCGTGTGACGCCAGCCTCGGGAAACGACGAGAAATCCCGCAGCAGGAAGTCAGGTGCGCCTCCGTCGGCGCTCACGAGCAGCGGGCGCGCGGGAGGCAGGGTGCTCTTCGAGACGACGGCGGCGCGGAAGACGGGCAGCTTCGCGATCGGGCGCAGCTTGCGGATCCCGACCAGGCCCACGAGCATCGATACATCGGCGAGACCGGCGGCGCCCTTGCTCGGTGAGACGATCTGTGCGGTGACGCGCGCGGCGGCCTGCAGGCCGAAGACACCCGCTGCGCCGCGGAACGCAAGCCGACGCGATTGCTCGAGGTTCGCGCCCGTCCGCAGTCCATCGAGGACGAGCTCGAACTCGCCGCGGCCGCCGAAATGACGGTTCACCATCGCGTCGTACGCGGCGATCGCGTCGCGGAGTCTTTCGACGAGCGCAGTCTGCACGCGAGCCGACTCGAAGGCGCGCAGGTAGATGGCGACGCCTTCGGGTCCCGGCAGCATCGGCGCAGCATCGAGCGCGTCCTGCTCGATCAGGATCCGTGCGAACTTCCAGGTGAGGTTCTTGTTGAGCTTGAGGCGCCGCGAGACTTCCTGCGGCTTCAAGGGGTCGATCTCGATCGCGGCGCACAGTGCGCGAACCGAGTTTCGGATCGCTGCGATCGCTTCCTCGCAGTCGCCTCGGAACGATCCAAGCAGCTCCGGGCGTGCCACGGGAGGCGTGCGCGCCACCGCCGGCTCAGGCGCGTCGACGCTCTGCGACCGCTTGGAGAGTCGGGCTCCTCTGGTTGGTTTGCGGCGCGGCGATTCCATAGGCGGAGACGGTCAAAAATCGGACAGGGCGGGGGCTCAGACTTTACAGGACACCTCCAGATAGATGCCCTCGGCGGGGCATCATCCGTGCGGATCAGTTTCCCTGAGGATATCGCAGGATTTTCCCTAGGGAAGTTTGCAGGGGCGAAATCTTCGTTTAGAGTCGGCGAGACCGAAGGGCAGCGCCGCGGTCGCTCCGTCGTTTGACGGTCGCTCAGTCCCCCGAGCGCTGCAGAGTCCCTCCCGCCCACAGATCTGTCCGTTTGTATCGAGGATTCCCATGAACACGAAGTCCAAGCTTTGCGTCGGCCTGTTCCTTTCGGCATCTCTCACAGCATCGGTGCTTGCCGATGGCCCGTGGGAAATCATGGCGACCGCCGACGGCACGACGCCGGCAGGACTCCCCGGCATCAAGGGCGCCGTGTGGGTTCCGAACCAGTTCAACAATCCGACCATCGACTCCAACGGCATCGTGAGCTTCCGAGGCTGGATCGCGGGCCCGGGCATCATCAACACGGGCTCGGGCGCGAATCACATGGTTCAGGTCCGTGGCGTTGCGAATGCTTGGAACATCGTTGCCCGCAACAACTCGGGCGTTCCGGGCAACACGCCGGCGGGCGCCATCATCTCGCGCACCTCGGTGCCGAACGGCTCGCTCGTGAGCGCCAACAACATGACCGCGAATGGCGGCGTGATCGTCTCGGGCTACATGAGCGGCCCCGGCATCACGGCGGGAACCAACGACACGGCGACCTGGTTCGTGCCGGCGTCTGGCACGCCGGTGCTTCTTGCGCAAGGTCGCGATGCGTGCCCGGGCACGGCCGGCGCGCTTCTTCCGGCGAACATGACCATCTCCTCGGGTCTGCGCGTGAACGACTCGGGCGAGTACATCTCGACCCTGTCGCTCACCGGCGGTGACACGGTGACCGCCAACAACACGGCGCTCGTGCTCTTCCGCAACGGACCCGACCAGCTCATCATCCGCAAGGGCGACGCGGCTCCAGGCCTCGCCGGTGTGACCGTGACTCCTGGCTCCTTCAGCCAGTATCTCAACGGATCCAACATGATCTTCACGGGCACCCTCGTCGGCGGGGGAATCACGAGCGCGAACGACACGGCGTACTACACGAATGTCGGTGTCGCGAGCGGCGTGCGCATGTGGGCGCGCGAGGGCGACCCGATTCCCGGCCTCAAGGGCCTGACTTTCGCGAACACCAGCTCGTTCTCCTTCAGCCAGCGGCCGCTGAGCGCCGACGGCACCATCACCTTCGTCGCCACGCTCGGTGGAACCGCGACGCCGCTGAACAACACGGCCGTCATGACGGAGAACAACGGCACCTTCACGATCCTCTTGCGCAAGGGCGAGTCGATCCCCGGCATCACCGACTCCGCCGATCCGAACTTCAGCGGCAAGGTCTTCTCCAGCCCGAGCACTTCGAACGCGGTGCGCGCCGCGAACGGCATGTATGCCTTCGAGGGCATCTTCATGAATGCGGACGGGAGCGCTATCACCTCGCCCGCGCCGGCGACCTTCATCGGCGTCCGAAAGGCCGACGGCACGCTCGTCACCGTGTGCCGTGAGACCGACCCCGTGCCGGGCCTCGCCGGTTGGACCTACAGCAGCCTCGCAGGCAGCACGAGTCTCTGCGCGAGCGCGAATGGCACCATCGTGTTCAGCGCGAACATCGCGAACGTCGGCGCCGGCGAGGTCGGCAACGCGCTCATGGCGTGGGACGCCGTGGACGGCCTGCGCGTGCTGGCGCTGGGCGGCTCGACGATCGGCGACACCATCTTCACCGGGACGCGCGTCAACCAGATCTCGCTGATCGGCTCGACCGGCAACAACGGCAACGGCTCCGGCACCGGCTTCTCCGACAACGGATGGCTCGTGGCCCGATTCGGTGACACCGTCGCCGGCCTCTACACCATCGCCCGCATCCGCGTCGAACCCGGCGTGGCCTGCGTGGCCGATGTCGACGGCAACGGAACGGTCGACGGCGGCGATCTCGCGGCCGTGCTCGCGGGCTGGGGCAGCGCGAGCCCCGACCTCGACGGCGATGGAGTTGTCGGCGGCTCGGACCTCGCGGTCGTTCTTGCCGCGTGGGGAACATGCAACTGATTCACTGACCAACCCCCTGCGTCCTGCGCGCGGGTAACCGCGCGCGGGCGTTTTTCGAAGACGGCTCCGTACCTCCGAAAACTCCGAATTCGGCAGACTTCCACCATGATCCGATCAACCTCAGCGTGCCTGCTGCTCGCAACCTCGGCGTCGCTCCTTTCCGCCACCGCGGCGGACGCCGGCGAACTGTTCCTCCTCGGTCTCGTGCCGCAGTCCTACGCGACCGACGCAAGCGATGACGGGCGCGTCGTCGCGGGCTATGACACGCAGTCGTACTGGTACTGGACGCGCGACACGGGCGTGGTGCAGCTCACCGGGTCGACGGTTCCGCCCGGGAACAGCGTGGGCGGAAGCGCGAACATCAGCGGCGATGGGCGCTATCTGAGCGTGAGCACGCTGCAGGGCAAGCCGCTCAAGGCCGAAGGGACGATCTACGACATCGAGTGGTCGGAGTTCACGCCGCACGGCAACGATGGCTTCCACTGCGACAGCGAGCGCAACAGCATCTGGGGCATGTCGAGCGACAAGCGCTACACCTGCGGTCTGATGGAGCAGGCGCAGTGCAACGCCATCGCGTATGTGCGCGACGATGTCACGGGCGTGCGTACCAACCTCGGCACGCTCTACTTCTACAAGCCTTCGCGCGCGAACGCCGTCAGCGACAACGGCGGCACGGTGTGCGGGTGGAACGACGACTATGTCGGCTGGCGGCAGGGCGCCGTGTGGGTGCGCAATGCGCAGGGCACCTATGTGCAGACGAACCTCAGCGCGGGCGCCATCAAGATGTCCGAGGCCGGCGTCGTGAGCGGCAACGGGCAGTGGGTCTACGGGATCGGGCGCTCGAACTACGCGAGCGCCGGCGTCTACCGCTGGAGCCAGGCCACGGGCGTGCAGCCGCTCGGCAACAGCCCCGTTCCGGGCGCCACGGGCTACCCCGTTGCAGCGAACGCGGACGGGACGAAGGTGCTGTGCTTCTTCGGCCCGATGGGCGCCGCGGGCTCGTATCTCTGGACGCAGGAGAACGGATATGTGCCCGTCTCGGCGCTCGCCGTGCAGGCCGGCGTGACCATTCCTCCGGGCTGGCAGCTCAACATGGTGCTCGGCATGTCGGAGGATGCGCAGACCATCGTCGGTACGGCGTTCGGACCGAACGGTACCTCGCCGTTCGTGCTCGATCTGCGCGCGACCGCGCAGCCGTGCCCCGCGGACCTCGATGGCAACGGTGAAGTCGGCGCGCCCGACCTCGCGCTGCTGCTCGGTGCGTGGGACACCTTTGGCGGTGCGGCCGATCTCAACGGCGACGGCGCCGTTGGCGCACCCGATCTCGCGGTGATGCTCGGCGCGTGGGGCGCTTGCCCGTAACCAGCCTTCGCCCCATCGGCATGAAGCAACACTGGATCGCGACATCGCTCGCCTCGGCAACCCTTCTCGCTGCGCCGACGAGCGCGCGCGCAGGTGAGTTGTTCCTGCTCGGGCTCGTGCCGTACTCGTATGCAGAGCAGCCGAGCGCCGATGGGCGTGTGGTCGTCGGATACGACGGTCAGGGCGCGTGGTACTGGACGCGCGAGACTTGGGTCGTGCGGCTCGACCAGTCGCTGCCGCCAGGAAACGGCGTCGGCGGGCGGCCGAACATCACGGCGGACGGGCGCTTCATCACCTGCAGCACGCTGCAGGGGACGCCGCCCAAGACGGAAGCGACGATCTTCGACCGCGAGCTCGGCGAGTACGACCCCGCGGTCGGAAGCCTGGGCTACAACTGCGACATCGAGCGCAGCGGTCCGTGGGGCATGACGCCGAGCGGAAGCCATGTCTGCGGGCTCGTCTGGGACAGCGGCTGCAACGCGTACGGATTCGTCTGGGACGCAGCGAGCGACACGATGCGGCTGCTGCCTTCGCTCTACTTCTACAAGCCGACGCGAGCCAACGGCGTCAGCGACGACGGCTCGTTCGTCGGCGGATGGAACGACGACTACACGGGCTTCCGGCAAGGCTGCGTATGGAAGAAGAATGCGAAGGGCAACTATGTCGCCACGCTGCTCAACACGGGCGTCGCGACGGTCAAGCTGCGCGAGGTGAGCTGCGTGAGCGGCAACGGGCAGTGGGCCTACGGTGCCGGACGAGCCGGAATCGACGGCGGCGTCCCGTATCGCTGGAGCTACGCGACCGGCTACCAGCCGATCGTTGGAGGGGTCGGCACGGTCTACCGCGCGAACTACGACGGCAGCATCCTGCTGATGGGTTCAGGCGTGTGGATTGCGGGCCGCGGCTACATCCCGCTCCGAAACTGGGCGGCCGAGCACGGCTTTACGCTCACGACCGACTGGAACTTCCAGCCGTTCGGGATGACGGACGACGCGCTCACGATCACGGGATACGCGATTCGCACGAGCGACCTCGCGTGGTCGCCGTTCGTGCTCGATCTGCGCCCGACCGCGCAGCCGTGCCCCGCGGACCTCGACGGCAACCGCGAAGTCGGCGCGCCCGACCTTGCGCTGCTACTCGGTGCGTGGGACAGCTTCGGCGGCGCCGCCGATCTCAACGGCGACGGCGCGGTCGGCGCACCCGATCTTGCGGTGCTGCTCAGCGCGTGGGGCGCGTGCCCTTGAATCCGCCGCTGCGGTGAGCGTTGGGGCGCTTTCCACCAGAGGGCTTGCCACCGGAGGGCTTGAACCCAGACGGCTTCGAGCCAGAGGGCTTGAATCCGCGAGGATTCTGCGCGGCGCGCGGCGTCGAGTCGCGGTTCGAGTCGCGGCTTGAGTCGCGGCTCGAGTCCCGCGGAGCGTGGGTCGCACCGCGGGCGTCGCCTTGATGTGAGCGCTCCGAAGGCTGCGGGCGACGCGCGTTTGGCCCTGCGAAATGACGCGGCCCGTCGGGGCGCGGCTCGCGACGCGGCTCAGGACGCGCTTCATTCCGTTGCTCATGGCTCGGTTCATGACGCGGCTCATGGCGTGCTTCGCGACGCGGCTCAGGACGCGGCTCGCGCTGCGAATCCTGGCGCGGCGCCGCGGCTGGCTGTCCATGCGAACCCGACTTGGCGGCGGCTTCGTCCGACTTCGGCACTTCGCTCGGAACGCGCTCGCGCGGAATCTCGAACTTGATCGTGCGCTCGACCTGCTTGAGCAGGCCCTTCTCCTCGACATCGCAGAACGAGATCGCGTGACCCGACTTGCCGGCGCGCGCAGTGCGGCCGATGCGGTGCACATACGCCTCGGGCTCCATCGGAAGATCGAAGTTGACGACATGGGTGATGTCGTCGATGTCGAGGCCGCGCGCCGCGACATCGGTGGCGACGAGCACGGGCGAGCGGCCCGAGCGGAACGCGTCGAGGGCGCGCGTGCGCTGGTTCTGCGCCTTGTCGCCGTGAATCGCCTCGGCGTGGATGCCGTTGGCCTTGAGCTTGCGCGCGAGGCGGTCGGCGCCGTGCTTCGTCTTGGTGAAGACGACGGTGCGCTCCATCGCGAGCGAGTCGAAGAGGTGGACGAGGAGCTGCGTCTTCTGCGCCTTGAGCACGAAGTAGAGCTTCTGGTCGATGCGGTCGACCGCGCTCGAGACCGGCGTCACCGCCACGCTCACGGGGTTGTTCAGGAGCGAGTCGGCGAGATGGCGGATCTCCTTCGGCATCGTCGCCGAGAAGAGCATGGTCTGGCGCGACTTCGGCAGCAGCGCCGCGATCTTGCGGATCGGCTCGATGAAGCCCATGTCGAGCATGCGGTCTGCCTCGTCGAGCACGAAGAAGTCGATCTCGCCGAGGTTGACGAGCCGCTGCTGCAGGAGGTCGATGAGGCGGCCCGGCGTCGCGACGAGGACATCGACGCCTTGCTGGATCGCGCGGACCTGCGGGCCTTGGCCAACGCCGCCGAAGATCACGGCGTGACGGAGCGGCGTGTGGCGGCCGTAGCTCGAGAAGCTCTCCGCGATCTGCGCCGCGAGTTCGCGCGTGGGGGAGAGGACGAGCGTCTTCGGCTTGCGACCAAGCGCCGGGCGGGTGCCGCGCGGGAGTCGCGAGAGAAGGTGATTGAGGATCGGAAGCGCGAACGCGGCGGTCTTGCCGGTGCCGGTCTGCGCGATGCCGAGCACATCGCGGCCGGCGAGCGCTGGCGGAATCGCCTGCGCCTGGATCGGCGTGGGGCGCTCGTAGCCATCGGCGATGAGTGCGTCGAGGATCGGCTGCGCGAGCTGGAGCTCGGCGAAGGTCGGCAGGGGGCCGGCTGCCGCCGGAAGCTGGACTGAGGTGGTGGAGACGGAAGTGGCGGGAGCGGACTTGGTGTGTGTCGTCACGAAAAAGAAACCTGTACCCGTGGCGTTCGATGTGCAAAGCGCACAACGCCATGGGCGTCTGTTGGGGCGGAATCGCGTGCCAGATGGCGGCGCCAGCGGGACGGGATCAAGCCAATCGGAGCGCGCGAGCCATGGTCGGAAACCGTTCCGAAATGGCTGGATTTGCGCGCTGCCGGCTGATTCCCAGATGTCGCGTCGGGCACGAGGCCCGACCTGAGGTCACCGGCGAGGGTTCAAGAGTGTAGCGGACGATCGGATCGCACGCGCCGCTTCGTGCAGTTTTCCCGATCTTTTGAGTTCCAGCGCCGTCAGACCGGGGTGCAACGCAGCCCCGAGCGCCCGAGATTCACGGCGCTGCGGCGACGAGACGCTCGTTGCGGAGCAGCACATCGTGCGGAAAGCGCTTCACGATGTCGAAGCCAGGCAGCATGTCAAGCAACGCTGCGAGCGAGGGCTCGCCCTCGTAGAGCTCTTCGTCGCTGTACTCGCAGTAGAGGAATCGGGTGCGGGCGAGCGTCTGTGCGCCACCCTTCGCCAGATCGCCCTCTGCGCCCTGCATATCGGCCCAGATGAGATCGATGGAGTCGATGCCGTGCTTGGCCGCGAAGGTGTCGAGCGTGCGGACATCGACGCGGATCGTGCGCACGAACTTCACCCACGGGTAGCGCTCGGTGTGATTCTTCGGCGCACGAAGCGAACCCGACTGATCCCACCCCTTCGGATACTCCTTGCGGGTGGCGTCGTTCGCCTCGGGTGGAAGACCGCTGCTCACATGGAACTCCGCCTTGCCATTTTCGGCGCCGATCGCGAGTTCGTGCAGCGTCGCTCGCCTGTCACGGATCGTGCGACGGTGGACCTCGATCGCGCGCGGGTCGGGCTCGAACGCGTGCACCGCCGCCTGCGGAAACGCGGTGAGCAGCATGTCGGTGTGGGTGCCGTGATGCGCGCCGATCTCAAGCACCATGCGCGAATCGGCTCCGACCGTGCGCTGCAGCCAGCGCGGGTTGAACGGCTCGAGCGTGACGGGCGGGATCGGGCGCGACATGCGGGCGAGTGTACCTCAGGGCGGAGCCGAACCCGTGCGTCGGGCGCACCAGTCGGCCCAGGCCGCGTGCAACGCATCGTGGAATCGCGCACCGTACGCGGCGGTGTCGAGCAGGGCGGATGACCGCAGCTTCGCGCGCGCGACTTGGCGAAACTCAGCGAGGCGTGCGCGATCACGCGCGAGACCCGCCGCGATCTCGGCGAATTGATCGGGCGAGCGTGCGATCCACTCGTCGCAGCCCGCCGCCCGCAGCAGGCTCGCACCGACGCGCGCGGCGTGCCGGTCGCCCTCGAGCGTCACCACGGGAACGCCCATCCAGAGCGCCTCACAGGTCGTGGTGGTGCCGTTGTAGGGCGTCGTGTCGAGCGCGACATGCATGCGCCCGTACAGCGCGAAGTGATCGGCCTGCGTCGCGGTGTATGCGAGCGTCTCGATGCGCGCGGGATCGATTCCGCCTGCCTCGAGCCGCGCAAGCACGCTGCGTCGCGTCGATTCGTCGGCGATCGATCGCGACTTCACGAGGAGACGCGAGCCGGGCACGGCCTCGAGCACCGCTCGCCACAAGCGGATCGTGTCGGCGCCCACCTTCGCGGTGAGGTTGAACGAGCCGAAGGTGATCGCATCGTCCGTCGCGGGAAGCACCGGCTCTGGCGCCGCATCGGGTGGCTCGTAGCACAGGAAGCACGGGTCGATGCGCAGCAGCCGCTCGGTGGCGAGCGCGTCGCTGCCCGCCGGATCCGTGATCGAGTCGACGACGCGCCAGTCGACCGACGGATGGCCGGTCGTGTTCGGGTATCCGATGGCGGAGACGATCACGGGCGCTGGCTTGCGGTCGAGCGCGGGAAGGCGGCCTCCGTGCGTATGCCCCGACAGCTCGACGAGGACATCGATCCGCTGTGCACGGATCGCGGCATCGAGGCCGTGATCATCGAGGATCGAGGACTCGACCCAGTCGCTCGCGAGAGAGCGGAACCTTGCCGTCAGCGCATCGCGCTCGGGGCTCGGAAGCGTCGCGAAGACGACGATGGCGTCGTCCGGACGCCTGGTGCGGAAGATCGGCTCGGTGAAGTAGCCGACCGAGTGCGTGCGAAGGTCACCCGAGAGGATGCCGATCCGGAGCGGTCGGTGCGGATCGGCGCTTGGCTGCGGCGGAAGCTGACGCTCGCGTCGGACCTGCTCGCGGTAGGCGATGTGGGCGGCGAAGAGTTCCGATGGTTCGCACGACGCATAGTTGAGAAGGAATGCGAGCTTCGACCGCAGAACCTCGCTCGATGGATTGCGCGCCGCTGCGTCGCCCACGCAGCGGATGGCCTCGTCGATGCGATCTCCGGACTCGAACGCGCCCGCGGCGCACGAGATCATCTCGGGCCAGTCGGGACGGATCGCAAGCCCGCGTCGGCAGGCTTCGGCTGCGCCAGCGGAGTCGAGCAGCGCCGTTCGCGCGAGCGCGAGGCCGAGATAGGCGCGTGAGTACGTTGGCTCGGTCGCGATCGCCTTCTCGAACTGCGCGGCGGCCTCGCGGTGCTTGCCGAGTCCGCTGAGCGCGTTCCCGAGGTTGTTGCGGTACCCGGCCGATTGCGGCGCCAGCGCGACCGCGCGCTCGAGCTGCACCACGGCCTGTTGTGACTGCCCGCACTGCGTGAGGAACAGCCCGAGCAGCTGCATTGCGTCGGTGTTCTTCGGCTGGACGCGCAGGAGCGCGCGCACGGAGGCGACCGCGGCGTCGAGCCTGCCTGACTGCGCGTCCTGGAGTGCGCGTTGGAGCGTCGGATGGTTCATCGGCCTCTCGGGCGCGGATGGTAGGCGAACTCCGCGCGAGCGCCGTTCATGCGCTGCATGACGCGCTCGGGACGCGATTCCACGGCAGCTTGCCGATGGCCACGGCCATGCCGCAGAAGCCGGTGGAGCCTGCGAACACGAGGCCTGCTCCCATGAACGCGGGAATCGCGAGGAATCCCGGGTGCACGAGGAAGCCGAGCGCCGTCCCCGCGAACACGCAGGTGCCGATCACGATCTGCGTCTGCTGCATGACGGAGAGACGGGGTCGGCCAGTGTCGACGATCGTCGGGAGTCCCGCTGTCTTCCACGCCTCGATGCCGCCGCGCACATTGACCACGGTGATGCCCGCATCGGCGAGGCCCGCGCAGCGCGCGACCGCGTCGGCGCCTCGGCGCCCCGACTTGCAGTGGATCGCCACGCGATTCGAGCCGAGCGAAGCGACCTTCTGCGGCGTGAGCGCGCTGAGCGGCAGCAGCACGCTGCCGGCGATTCGCTCGCGGGCGTGCTCGTCCGCCTCGCGGACATCGACGAGCACGAACTCGCCGCGTGCGATCGCGGCTTGGGCGTCGAGGGGTTCGATCTCGGAGAGAGGGGAGTTGGTCGTGGTCGCTGCGGTGCTCATGATGTGTCTCAGGCTTTCGTGGTGGCCGGAACGGACTTCGCATAGGCGCCGTACCCGCCCGCCATGTTGGTGACGGTGTATCCATGACGCTCGAGGAGCGCGCACGCGCGCGCGCTTCGGACGCCGCCCTGGCAATGGACGAGGAGGTCTCGATCCTTCGGCACCCGGTCGAGTTTCGACAAGAGGCGCGTGTGCGCGATGTTGGTCGCGCCCGCGATGTTCCCCGCGGCGAACTCCGCGGCACGGCGCACATCGAGCACGAACGGCTTGCGCGCATCGATCTCGGCGCGCGCGTCGTTCGCGGCGATCTCACGCGTCGCGGCGATCCTCGCGCCTGCGGCCGCGAGTTCCCCAAAGCGCGCCGCGTCGAAGAAGCCCACGATGCGGTCGAGGCCGATGCGCACGAGGTCGCGCACCGCCTCATCGACGCGCGCGGGCTCGACGATGAGCACGATGTCTTCCTCCTCGGTGACGAAGGATCCCGCGTCGGAGTTGAAGCTCTTGGCGAGCGGGGCGAAGAGCGACCCCGCGAGGTGCGCGTCGCGGAACGCGTTCCACTCGCGCGTGTCGATGATCGCGGTGCGGCGTGGGTCGAGCGCGGCGACGGCGCGCGCGTCGAGTTCGCGCGGCTGGGGCAGGGCGCCGAGCACGCGGGGCCCGATCTTGTTGTCGCGCTTCATGCGCGCGAAGTAGAGCGGCGGTTCGGGTTGGCCCTCGAGGATGAAGTCGATGAACGACTGTTCCGTCGCCATCGCGCGCACGGCGGGGTTCATGCGGCGCTCGTATCCGACGGTCGTCTGCGGGACAGCGCCGAGCGCCTTGCCGCACGCGCTGCCCGCGCCGTGGCCTGGCCAGATCTGCAGGTAGTCCGGCCATGCGGCGAAGCGCTGCATCGTCTTGAAGAGTGCGCGCGCAGAGCTGTCGGCCATGCCCGCCACGCCCGCCGCGCTCTCGAGGAGATCAGGCCGACCGAGGTCGCCCACGAAGACGAAGTCACCGGTCGCGACGCCCATCGGCTCGGTCGTGCCGCCTCCCGGCAACCGAAGACCGCCGTCGGTCACCTCGTAGCAGAGGTGCTCGGGCGTGTGCCCCGGTGTGTGGATCGCGCGGAAACGGATGTTGCCGATCGCGAATGTGTCGCCATCCTTGAGGAGCACGGCGTCGTAGCGACCGCCGCCAGACTTCTTGTCGAGCCACAGATACTTCCAGTCGGCGTCGCCTTCGTCGGAGACATACGCGCGCGCGCCCTTCTCCGCGAACTCACGCACGCCGGAGAGGAAGTCGGCGTGGATGTGCGTGTCGGCGGCGGCGACGATGCGGAGCCCGTTCGCCTTCGCGAGCAGTTCGTAGCGGTCGATGTCGCGCTCGGGGTCGATGACGATCGCCTCGCCGGTCTTCTGACAGCCGATCAGGTAGGCGGCTTGCGCGAGTTTCTCGTCGTAGATCTGGCGGAAGAACATGGGTGGCTCCTCGGAACGGCAGGGGATGCGGGTCTTCCGCAATCACGGACAATACTATCCGAGTTTCGACGCCGCATCCACGAGCGTGCTTCCGCGCGCGTAGTTGAAGCCTGGCTGCACCGCGTAGGCGCCGACGCGGCCCTCGTAGTCGAGGGCAAGCATGCCGACTTGGTACAGCTTCGGATCGCCGTTCTTGGCGATGATCCGCTCGATCGCGTGCTCGCACGCCTGCTGCGGCGACGCTCCTGCCCGCATCGCCTCGACGGCGAGGTTCGCGCCAAGCGTGCGGAGCACGGTCTCGCCGAGCCCGGTGCAGATCGCTCCCCCGATGGGCGCGTCGACGAAGACGCCGGCGCCGATGATCGGGGAATCGCCGACCCGACCGTGCATCTTGTAGGCGAGCCCGCTCGTCGTCGACGCTGCCGCCATGCGGCCCTGCGCGTCGAGCGCGAGCATCGAGATCGTGTCATGGTTCTCGATGTTCACCTTCGGCTCGTACCTTCTCTCGACGAGCCACGCGCGCCACTGGCGCTCCGCCTCAGGGGTGAGCGCGGGTGGCGCGACCTCGATGCCGCACTCGCGGGCGAACTGCTCTGCGCCAGCGCCGACCAGGAGAACATGGGGCGTCTTCTCCATGACGAGCCGCGCGAGCGAGATCGGATGGGCGACGCCTTGCACGAATGCGACGCAGCCCGCGCGACCGTCGTCGGTCATGATCGCTGCATCAAGGGTGACGAACCCATCTCGGTCGGGTCGTGAACCGAGGCCAACCGTCATGTCGGGGCAATCAAGCTCGACCACTCGGCACCCGGCCTCGACGGCGTCGAGCGCTGTGCCGGCGTGGTCGAGGATCTCGAGCGCTCGGGCGTTCGCGGGTAGGCCATGCCGCCAGGTTGATAAGACGACTGGTGCCTTTGGAGTGGGGGAAGGGGATCCGCCAAGTTCGGGGGTCGTTCCGGTGCGCCAGGGGGTCGATTGGCGGCAACCAGCGACGGCGAAGAGGGTTAACGAGGCGACGGCGCTTCGTCGCGAGCAGGCGAGATTCATGGTCAGATCCTCTGTATTTACAGAAACTTGCAGGCGAAACGGTACCCGAGGAGTCCTCGGAAGTGCCGAGAAAACCGCGATGGGAGCGCGTAAACCGCACTTTGGTGGCGCGTTGCCCCGCGTTCGGAGCCGGCGCTGACGAGCGTGAAGGGTTCCTGTTTACGGGTTTTTGGCTTTTGCCCGCTGCTGCGGCTTGACTCCCCCGTGTTGGGTGGCAGATTCGGTCTGTCCCCTTGGTAGGGCTTGTGAGAGTCGTAGGGTTTTTGTGAACCCAACCGTCCCTGCGGTGCACTGCGCGCGACTTTCACGGGTCATGTTCCTCAAGGAAAGAGAGAGAATGATGCTTTCGAATCGTCTTGTGAAGCACTTCGGTGCCGCCGCCGCTGCTGCGGTCGTCGTTGGTTCGGCCAATGCCGCGATCGTGGCTTGGGAGAACTGCAACCTCGTCATCCCGAACAACATCGACGGTCTCTACATCAATGTCGAGACCCGCGCGACGGGTTCGGCTGGTGGCGTCGTCGCTGGTTGGGACATCAATCCCTACTCGGCCACCTCGCTCACCTGGTTCAACGCTGTTGGTACTGGCATGATGCGCTTCCCCGGCGCCACCACTGGCTCGGCTGGCAATCTCGCGGTTGGCACCGTGGTCGGTGCGGCCGGCTCGTTCGGTTCGGGCGCTGTGGTCGTCGGTTCGGCTCCTGGCAACTGGCAGCTCAACTCGGTCAACCGCTTCGGTTTCCGCTTCGTCGCCGGTGACGGTGGCACGAAGTACGGCTGGGGCACCTTCCAGATCGGTTCCTCGATCTCGGGCGCTGACCGCACGATCACCAACCTCTACTTCGAAGACTCCGGCGCTGCGATCACCGTCGTCCCCGCTCCGGGTGCGATGGCGCTCGTCGGCCTCGCGGGCCTCGCTGCCCGTCGTCGTCGTCGCTGAATCCTCTGAACATCGCTCCCCAAGCTTTGCTTGAGGCGAGTCGACAAGCATCGCGCGGGTGCCCTGAAAGGGGCACCCGCGCTGCTTTTTGCCTCTGCTAGCATCGAAGGATGCCCGCAAGGACCGCGCAGCGACTTCTCATCGTCGGCTGGGACGCAGCAGACTGGATCCTGATCAACCGCCTGTTCGCGGCCGGCAAGATGCCGGTGCTGCGCCGGTTGGTCGAGACTGGGTGCCGAGCGGACCTTGGGACGCTCGAGCCGAAGCTGTCGCCGCTCCTCTGGAGCTCGATCGCGACCGGAAAGACGGCCGACAAGCACGGCATCCTGAATTTCGTGGAGCCGCAACCGGAAGGCGGGGGGCTGCGGGTCTCGACTTCAACAAGCCGCAAGACGAAGGCGCTTTGGAACATCCTGTCGCAGAGCGGGCTTGAGGCGCGCGTGGTGGGTTGGTACGCGTCGCATCCAGCGGAGCCGATCCGCGGCAGCGTCGTGACGAATCTTCTCCAAGAGGGAGAGCCGCCGCACGAGAGCGCGGCGTGGCCGCTGGTGGCGGGGACCGTCCACCCGCCTGCGCTCGCGGAGGCGGTGGCGGCGTCGCGTCAGAGGGCACGCGCGTTTCCGCGCGAGGTGCTGCGCGAGTTGCTTCCGCGGGTCGATGAGATCGGTTCGGGCGACGCGCGCGTGCAATCGCTTGTGAAGCTGATGTCGTACGCGGCGTCGATCGAGGGCGCAGCGATCGCGTCGCTGGGGGCCGGCGGATCGTGGGACGCCGCCATGGTGTTCTTCGATGCCATCGACACGGTCGGGCACCACTTCATGCAGTTCGTGGCGCCAAGGATGGCACATGTCTCCGAGCGGGAGCAGAGGCTCTTCGGTGGCGTCATGGATCGCGTGTACGAGTGGCACGATGCGGCGCTCGGGCGACTGCTCGAGGCGGCTGGCGAGGGAACGACGGTGATCCTGCTCTCGGATCACGGGTTCCACAGCGACCACCTGCGACCGAACCTGTCCGATTTGCCGCCGGAGCGTCGCATGGAGCTCGAGTCGAGCTGGCATCGGCCGCAGGGCGTTCTGGTGATGTCCGGTCCCGGCGTCAAGAAGGGCGCTGAGGTGGCGTCGCCGACGATCCTCGACCTCGCGCCGACGGCGCTCGCGCTGCTTGGACTTCCCGCGGGCGAGGATTTCGACGGGCGCGTGCTTGCCGAGGCATTGGACGCGGCGCCGCCGGCGCGGATCGCATCGTGGGATACGGTCGAGGGCGAGACGGGGCTGCATCCGGCGGATGCGCGCATGGATCCCTTCGAGGCGGCGGACGCGCTTCAGCAACTGGTGGATCTTGGATACATGGCTGCGCTGCCCGAGGATGTTCAGGCGCAGGTCGACCTCGTGCGGCGCGAGAGCATGTTCAACCTTGGCGTTTCGTTGATGGCGCGCCGACGCGCGCACGAGGCGATTCCGCACTTCGACCGGCTGGTCGCCGCGAAGCCCGGAGAGCAGCGATACGCGCTGTGCCTCGCCAACTCGATGCTTTCAGCGGGGAGATTCCGCGAAGCGGTGGTGGCGGCGGACGGGTTCCTCCTTCAGGAGCCATCGAGCATCGAGATGCAGCTTGTGCGCGCGTCTGCGCTGTCGCTTGCGGGAGATGAGGCAGGTGCGCGCGCGCAACTCGATGTGGTCTCGCGGGCCGTCGGCAAACGGCCGGAGATGGCGCTCTCGCTCGCGAGTGTCTACTCGGCCTGCGGTCGGTTTGCAGAGGCACGCGTTCAGTTCGAGGCCGCATGCAAGCGGAATCCGCGTGATCCGGCTGCGCACCTCGGACTCGCGCGCTCGCAACTTGCGCTCGGTGGCTTCGAGGAGGCCGCGGGGCATGCACTCGATGCGCTTGAGATCACCCAGGCGCTCCCCGAGGCGCATCTGTTGTTGGGCGCGGCGCTCGCGTGGTACGGCGATCTTGAGAATGGGCGAAGGAGCCTGGAGTTCGCGCTCAAGTTCGAGCCCGGCCTGCTGGAGGCGCACCGTTGGATGGCGCTGGTGGCTGAGAAGGCGGGCGATACGGCGCAGGCGAGGGCATCCCGAGCCGAAGCGGAGCGCCTATTGGCGACGGTGACGGAACGCCCGCGCGAGTTGCCGTTCGGTCCGTCGGCGTTCGCGTCACGCAACAATCTCGCCGCAATCTGACGGGTGCCTGGCACGTGCCGCTCTGTGCCGGGCACAGGACGGCACGTGCCGTTCGCATCGGCGCTCTTTTGCAAGTCCATTCAATGCATGGACTTATGGAGGATGTGGGGTGGTGCCAGGCACGTGCCATGCAGTGCCTGGCACTGCACGGCACGTGCCGTGCGCCGGTCGGGGTCACGCGCGGTTGCGGTGCAGCGACGGGTCCACCGCCGCTGTCATCGCGGCCTCGTCGAGCCCGCCTCCGAGAAACGCGTTCATCGCGTGAGCCTGGCTCGCCGCGTCACGGATCAGATCCGCGTGCTTCACGGCCAGCACGGAGAAGTTCGGTCGTGCCGCGAGCCATGCATGCACCTGCTTCAGCTGCGTCTCGTAGACGGCCATCAGCCGCTCGGGCGCGAGCGCTCCGCCGGTCTTCGCGTTGCGCGCAAGCATCGTTGACTGGCTCTTCACCACCTCGCGCAGGTCGCGATCGAGGAACACCACGCGGTATGGCCGATCGTCCGGCAGCTCCGTGACGAGCATGTGGATCACCTTGACCACCTTGCTGCGCGCGTCATCGAGCCACGCCTTGTCGGTCTTCAGCTGCTTCACGCGCTCGAACTCAAAGTAGCCGCGCGGGTTGTCCGCATCGGCTGCACGCAGTCCATCGGTCATGGGCTGAATGCCCCCGGCCACGATCATCTGCATCGCCATGCTCGTTCCCGAGCGGGGGAGTCCGGACACGATCGTCGTGAAGTCGCGCATACGCAGCGTCTATCGGCACGACTCGGGTAGTCTCTGCGGCGATGTCCTCCGAAACGACCGTCCGCACACTGGAAGTCCCCATCGACTCGCTCGAGGCTGCGCGGCTGGCGGCGCCGCTCGCCACGCGGCTTGAACTCTGCCACGACCTCGCGAGCGAAGGCTGGACGCCGAAGGCCGACCTCATCCGTGCCTGTCGCGAAGTGGTCGAAGGAACTCCCTGCACCCTCGTGTCCATGATCCGCCCTGAGTTCCCGGGCTGCCGCCGCGAACTCGATGTCGCGGCCTTCGCGACGACGCCGCGCCTCCTCGACCTCGCGAAGCGCGAGATCGAGATGAGCGCCCACGCGGGCGCCCACTCGGTCGGCTTCTCGTTGCTCACCCCCGACGGTTTCGTCGACATGGATGCGAACGCGGCGCTCATCGATCTCGCGCGTGGATTCGGACTCGTCGTCGCGTTTCTCCGCACCTTCGATCTCCTCGTTGACCGGGAGCGCGGCATGCGTGATCTCGCCGCGCTCGGCTTCACGCGCTTCATCACCGCAGGCGTGCTCGGGTGGGACGCGTCGGTCGCCACGCTCGACGCGCGCATCGAGGTCGTGCGCCGCGATGTCGCGAACGCCGCGCGCGAGGCCACGCGCCTTGGCCGCGCGCCGATCGAAGTGATTCCCGGCGGCGGCGTACGCGCTTCGAACGCGCGTGCGTGGCTCGCGCTTTCGCCGCACCTGCACGCCTCGTGCCGCCGCGACGGCGTGTTCAGCCGCGAGGAACTCGGGCTTCTGACGGCGGAGATGAAGCGGGCCTGACCGCCGCCGCGCGCCTCACTCGAACCGCAGGTGCTTCACGCTCTGCCCCGAATCGCGCAGGTCGCGCAGCGCGTCGATCCCGAGCTCGAGGTGCAGCGAGACGAAGTTCGCGGTCACGGTCCGGTCGCTCTCGGCGCTCTTCACGCCCTCGGGGGTCATGGGGTTGTCGGACACCAGCAGCAGCGCGCCCTTCGAGATCCCGTTCGCGAAGCCGACGAGGAAGATCGTCGCCGTCTCCATGTCGATCGCGACCGCGCGGATCTTCCGAAGGTAGTCCTTCACGCTCTCGTCGTGCTCCCACACGCGGCGGTTCGTGGTGAACACCGTGCCGGTGAAGTAGTCGCGGCCGTGCTTGATGATCGCCTCGCTCACCGCGCGCTGCAGCCGGAACGACGGCAGCGCAGGCACCTCGGGCGGCATGTACTCGTTGCTCGTTCCCTCGCCGCGGATCGCCGCGATCGGCAGCACGAAGTCGCCGATCTTCGTCTTCTTGAGCCCGCCGCACTTCCCGAGAAACAGCACCGCCTTCGGCGCGACCGCCGACAGGAGGTCCATCGTGGTCGCCGCCATCGCGCTGCCCATCCCGAACGACAGGATCGTCATGTTCTCGGCGGTCGCCGACAGCATCGGCCGGTCGCGTCCGACCACCGGCACGCCGAATCGTTCCGCGAACATCTCGACATAGTTCGAGAAGTTGACGAGCAGCACATACTGCCCGAACTCCTCGAGCTTGCGCCCGGTGTAGCGGGGGAGCCAGTCGCGGACGATCTCCTCTTTCGTCTTCATGCGGGGAGGGTACACACGCTCGACGAGGGGGCGACGGATCGTCTATCCTGCTTCCCCCGTTTCGAATCCCGTGCGAACCCCTAGCGAGAATCACGAGCACACCATGTCTAAGGCGATCATCAAGACTGAGAAGGGCGACATGCAGGTCGAGTTCTACGACGCCGACGCCCCGGGCACCGTCAAGAACTTCCGCGACCTCGCTGCGAAGGGCTTCTACAACGGCCTCAAGTTCCACCGCGTGATCCCGAACTTCGTGATCCAGGGCGGTTGCCCGCAGGGCACCGGAACCGGCGGCCCGGGCTACAAGATCAAGTGCGAGACCTCGGGCGGCAACCAGCGCCACGACCGCGGCGTCCTCTCGATGGCGCACGCCGGCAAGGACACTGGCGGCTCCCAGTTCTTCATCTGCCACGGCCGCGAGAACACAGCGCACCTCGACCGCATGCACACCTGCTTCGGCAAGGTCGTCAAGGGTCTCGAGGTCATCGACCAGATCAAGGCCGGCGACAAGATCATCTCGGTCGAGCTCGCCGACTGACGCCAAGAAAGGGGAGGCCTCATGGTCTCGATCACGATGCGCTACGAGGGCGAGCTCCGCTGCACCGCGGAGCACGGTCCATCGAAGTCGACCATCACCACGGACGCCCCCGTCGACAACCACGGCAAGGGCGAGGCCTTCTCGCCCACCGATCTCGTCGGCGCGGCGCTCGGCACCTGCATGATGACGATCATCGGGATCGTCGCGTCCCGCCATGGAATCGATGTCCGTGGCATGACCGCGCGCAGCGACAAGGTGATGGCCACCGAGGGGCCGCGCCGCATCAAGAGCCTGCGCACCGTGCTGACGATCCCGGTCTCCGCGGATCACCCTCAGCGGGCGCTGCTTGAGAACGCTGCGCACACCTGCCCTGTGCACAAGAGCCTGCATCCGGACATCGACGCAGCGATCGAGTTCGTCTGGACAGGCTGACGAGCGCTCTCTCGATGGACTTCAGGGTTGCGAGGGGGGTCTTTGGCGTCCATCTGGACTGCCTATGACGCCTCACGGAATCACGCGGCCTCGGAGGCCACCGGATGCCATCCAACCTTCGGAATCCACGCCGCGACACTTTGACCCACGGCGTTCGAAAGGCACATTGAGCGAGTCCGCGCGAGTCACACAAGAAGCAACGACAACCAACCAGAGTACTTCCCATGCCGCAGTCCAAGAACACTCGATTTGACTACGCACAGCCCAGCGCGCAGGTGACACGAGCCATCGTGATCCGCGGCAAGGGGCGCTTTGCGATCGTCCGCCCCGCCCCCGCGCCGTCTGCGATCATCTCGCGCAAGGCCGCGGCGGATCTCGGAAACGCACGGATCTTCCGCATCGGAGGCGTTCCGATCGACCAAAACGCGACGAGCGAGTTCGAGGCTGGAATGCAGTTCATCCAGGACCGCGTCGCCTGAGGCTTCCGCAGCCGACCCAGTCGGCGTTCACGCAATCACATCCACCGTGCCCACGCGCGGAACCGCCGGCGCATTCGGTTCCGTCAGTCACCACTGCGCGGCGATGCGCCCCTCTCGACGAGATCGGAAGGGGCGCATCGCGTTTTTCGTTGGCTTCGTCGGCGTTCGGTCTTCTTCGATAATCGGTCTCTGCAGTCTGTGACGGTGACGCACGGCGCGCGACCTGCGCCGCCGGCCGGCGCATCGCGGCGAAATGCTCGTTTCAAAGCCATTTTCGCGGCTTTCGCGCGTGCGGCGGCGATCGTCGGGCACCGCTTCGTACGAATGGGGTACATGCTCGCTGATCGTGACCCGCTGAAGCGACGATGACAGCAATGGATGGTTGCACCGAAAGGTGCACGGCGAGTGGCGTCCGCCCGACGTGACGACGAACGCTAAAGCCCTCGCCGAGGAGGGCATCATGGAAGCCCATGTGATTGACATCGAGGATGAAGAGGGGATGAAGCTGCTGACCGATGGCGCTGCGCTGTCGGTCTGGGAGCTCCTGCGGCGCTATGGAAGTCCCATGGCCGCCGCCGCGGTCGAGCGGGTCGTGCGTTTCCCGCTCATGGAAGTCGAGCGAGCGCTGGAGGTGCTGATCGCACACGGCATCGTGGAGCGTCATCCGGCCAGGGGCCGTCGCCGGCTGCCTGCCTACTCGAGCCTCCGTTCGGCGCTGGTTGTGCAGTACCGCGCGGACGACGCGCAGGATCATCATCGACTTGAGAACTGGCTGCCGCGTCTTGAGTTCGCCATGGCGCAGGCCGCGATTCGCCTTCAGGTCGTTGGCGACGGCACCGCGCTCGGCGACGATCCGTCCACGCTTCGTCGCTCCGTCCGGCTCTCGACGCATCTTGAGCATCAGGATGCGCTCGAGCTCCGCGCCCGCGTCGACGATCTCGTTGCGTTCATGCGGCTGCTCGAGTCGAAGTACGCCGGCGAGGGCGCGCTCGACACCTTCCTCTGCAACTATCGCGTCGACATCGAGGTGCAGCCGCTTGGAAAGCCGACCCCCGCGTCGGCGCTCGTCAACGTTCGTCCGACCCGCGACGATTGGGGTGCGGTCACCGAGGAATCGAGCGATGAAGCAGGGGCGCTGTCCCCGCGTGAGCGCGAGGTCGCGGTCGGGATCGTGAACGGGCGCTCGCGGGCCGACATCGCGACGCGCCTCGGGATCACCGCGAGCACGGTTGCGACGCTCACCAAGCGCCTCTATCGCAAGCTCGGCGTGCACAGCAAGACGCAGCTCACCAAGCGTCTTGTCGGGCGGCACGAGACGGTGTGACTCAGTTGCCGGTCCAGGCGCTGAGAAGGATCGCAAGGTCCGGGGCGCCGATGGTGCCGTCGCCGTTGAGGTCTCCGGTGCCCGTGCCGCCCCAGTTGCCGAGAAGCGCCGCGATATCCTGCGCATTCACGGTGCCATCGCAGTTCAAGTCGCTCGGAGCGCACGAGGGCGTGTAGAGCGCGCGGAAGTTCGTGCCCGTGCCAGCGACAAGCAGCGTGCCGTCGCCTGCGATCACCGGTCCGCCCTGGTTGAGGTTCGGCACGGACAGCGTCCAGCGCGTCGTGAGATCGGGGTTGAACGAGTAGATCGTTCCGGGGAATCCGCCGTTTCCGTAGAAGATTCGACCCACGGAGTCGACCGCCACATGCGACTGCGTGATGGAGGCGTTGACGGGGCTCGCGGTCTGATGGCGCAACGCGCCGGTGACTTGGTCGCGCACCTCGAGTCTGCCTTGGAAGTTGAGCATCACCACGCCACCGTCGGGTGTGATGCCATGCTGGCTGCCTGCACCCGCCATCGCAGGCGCGGTCCACAGCTGCTGGAATCCCTTGCCCGTGTCGCGGAACGCGTAGAGGAAGTCGACCGCCTGGTTGCTCTGCGTTCGCGGGTAGTACACGAGCCCGTTCGGACCGCAGAACGGGGTGTTCTGCGAGAGGAAGCCGGGCATCGTGGGGCTCGAGTAGAGCTTCGCGCCCGTCTCGATGTCGATGCGAGTGAGCTTCTGGGCGCCGCTCGCGACCTCGTCGATGTAGAGCGAGTTGCCGCTGCGCGCCGGACCGCAATCACCGCTCACGCTGCAGCTGCGCGAGGTGTTCCAGACCGTCGCGCCCGTCACCGCATCGACGCGTCGGATGTAGAGGTGCGTGGCGAAGATCGGGTCGCCATCGTCGGCGAACACCACGCCGTCGTACGAACCGGTCGCGACTTCCTCGGGCGAGACCCACAGCACGGCGCCCGTCGCAGCGTCAAGGCAGTAGACGGGTGCGCTGATGGATGATCCGTTTCCTCCGCGACCGACGAACACGCGGCCGTTCTTCGCGCCGTACACGACGGTGGTCCAATCGCCGGCCTGGAACGGGCAGTCGAAGGTCCAGAGCACTTGCCCGGTCGAGACCCTCATCGCGTAGACAGGCGAATCGCCGGGACCCTGCACCGGGTTCTGCGCCTGAAGCTGGCGAACCACGAACAGCCGGTCGCCTTCGACGATCGGGCTCCAGGCGATGAGGCTGTTCGCCGCGCCGCTCCAGCGCTGCGTGGCGCTGGTCGGGCCTTGGACGGTTACAAGACCATTCCGGCCGGATCCGCCACCGAGGTTCGACCAATCCGCGCGGGCCGAGGTCTCTGCGCCGACGAGACACGCGAGCCCCGTCACGGAGCAAAGGATGCGGGGAAGGTGGCGTGCCGTGGCGCGGGGGAGGTTCATGGGTTCAATCTGTCGCGAATCCGTTGGAAGGCAACACGTTTGTGCAGATCCGCGATCGGTCGGGAGCCTACCCCGAGGGGGTCGACCGAGGCGGCCCGTCCTGTTCGCACGATCGAGCCGCATTCGGGTGGAAGGAGGGCGGTGCGCCGCGCGTCTCACACGCCCTTCGCGAACCGTCGGCTGCAATTGCGCCGCGGGGATTCGTAAGATGACTTTCTTCCTCATCGGAGCCAGCCATGCTCGATTCTGACCACCTCCCTTCGTCGCTCTCGACCTTCCGCACCCGATCCTGCGCCATGGGCGCGGTCACGCTCGCCGTCATGTTGGCCGGACCCTCCTTCGTGGCGGCCGCAAGCCTGGCGTCGGAGCCGCCGCCGGTCGTTTCGCGCGAGATCCTCTTCGGAAACCCCGAGCGGATCGGTGCCCGCGTGAGCCCCGATGGCTCGCGGGTCGCGTTCATCGCGCCCTCCGAGGGTGTCCTCAATGTCTGGGTCGCGCCGGTCGGCGATCTCGCCGCGGCGAAGCCCGTCACCAAGGACACCGGCCGCGGCATCCGCATGCACATGTGGCTGCCGAGCGGTACGCATGTCCTCTACATGCAGGACAAGAACGGCGACGAGAACTTCCGCGTCTACTCCGTCGACATCGCCTCGGGCCACACCATCGACCTGTCGCCCTTCGACGGCGCGCAGGCGCAGATCGCGCATGTGAGCCGCGACTTCCCCGACTCGATCGCCATCGCGGTCAACAACCGTGATCCGCAGTTCTTCGATGTCCATCTCGTGAACGCGATGACGGGCGAGCGGAAGCTGATCTTCGAGAACAAGCGCTTCGCGTCGACGGTGCTCGACGATCGGATGAAGGTTCGCGTGGCCGCGGAGCCCCAGCCCGACGGTTCGACCGCCTACTTTGCCGTCGACGAGACCGCCGAGGGCGTCGCATTCCGCCCGCTTCTCACGGTCCCGCACGAGGACGCGCTGACGACCAGCGTCAGTGGCATCGAGCGCGCGGGCAAGCGCGCGTTCCTGACCGACTCTCGGAAGCGCAATGTGTCGATGCTGGCTGCGATCGACCTCGCGACCGGCGCGATCGAGCCGATCTTCGAGCCGAAGAAGGCCGATGTCTCCGACGCGCTCGTGAGCCCGATCGACAGCACGGTCGAGGCCGTCGCCAGCGAGTATCTTCGCTCCGAGTGGACGGTTCTCTCGCCGAAGGTCGAGAAGGACTTCGCGTACCTTCGCACCCTCGACACGGGTGACCTGTCCGTGACCTCGCGGTCGCTCGACGACACGAAGTGGACGGTGGCGTTCACGCGCGACGATGGCCCGGGCGTCACCTACCTGTATGACCGCAACTCAGGTCAGGCGACGAAGCTCTTCACCTCGAACTCGAGGCTCGAGGGGCTCGAGCTCGCCCCGATGCAGGCCGTCGAGATTCAGTCGCGCGATGGCCTCGCGCTGCCTTCGTATCTCACGCTTCCGAGTTGGACCGATTCCGACCGCGATGGGCGCCCTGAGCAGCCGCTTCCGACCGTGCTCCTCGTGCACGGCGGGCCGTGGGCGCGCGATGCGTGGGGATACAGCCCGTACCACCAGTGGCTCGCGAACCGTGGCTACGCGGTCCTCTCTGTCAACTTCCGTGGCTCGACCGGATTCGGCAAGGACTTCGTGAACAAGGGCGACGGCCAGTGGGCCGACGCGATGCACAACGACCTCGTCGACGCGGTCGAGTGGGCCGTCGGAAACGGCGTCGCCCAGAAGGACAAGGTCGCGATCATGGGCGGCAGCTACGGCGGCTATGCAGCGCTCGCGGGCGTCACCTTCACGCCCGATCTCTTCGCAGCCAGCGTCGCGATCGTCGGGCCATCGAACCTCATCACGCTGCTCGACTCGGTGCCCTCGTACTGGGCGCCGATGACCGAGATGTTCGCGAAGCGCGTTGCCGACAAGCGCACTCCCGAGGGGCGCCGAAAGCTGCGCGACATGTCGCCGCTCACCCATGTCGATGAGATCAAGAAGCCGCTTCTCGTCGGCCAGGGCGCGACGGATCCGCGCGTCAAGCGTCAGGAGAGCGATCAGATCGTGCGGGCGATGCAGCGGAAGGACCTGCCCGTCACCTACATCCTCTTCCCGGATGAAGGTCATGGCTTCGCAAAGCCGGAGAACAACATCGCGTTCAACGCGGTCGTCGAGGCGTTCCTTGCCAAGCACCTCGGCGGACGAGTCGAGCCGATCGGCGAGTCGCTGTCGAAGTCGTCGGCGATGGTCGTGAGCAAGGGCGCGCTCGATCTTCCCGCGAAGGAGACGAGCTGGGACGAGGTTGCCGCGCTTGACGCGCCGGTTGAGATTCCCGCGGTCGCGTACGAATCGCTGAACGACGCGCAGAAGCAGATGGTGGACCAGGTGATGAAGCAGCTCGGACAGGTCCCGGCCGAAGCGCTGCCGCAGGCGCTCGCGCAGATCCAGGCGGCGGTGAAGTCGGCTCCCGCCGAGGTCCAGCCCGCGATGTACCACGTCATCGGCAAGCTCAAGGAGCGCATCGGCTCGAAGTGAGGCAGGGGGCGCGGGCGACGGCGCCTGCAGCCAACCGTCCGTATCCGCTAGATTCCTCCCGTCCGCCAGCGTCTGGCGGTCGGGAGGTTTTTCTTGGGCGAGCAGCAGAATGTGGCGGTCACCGGAGGCTTGAGCGGCTGGGCGAGCGGCATCGTGTCGTCGCGCTGGTTCCAAGGCGCGGTGCTCGGGGCCATCGTGCTTGGCGGGCTCATCGTCGGACTCGAGACCATCCCGGCGGTGCACGACACGGTCGGTCCCGTCCTGCACGCGATCGATGTCGTGATCATCGCGATCTTCGTGGTCGAGGCGGCGCTCAAGATCACCGCCGCGGGCACGAAGCCGATGCGCTACTTCGGCGACCCGTGGAACCTCTTCGACTTCGCGATCACCGTTGTGTGCGTGCTGCCGCTCGATGGTCAGTTCGCGCAGGTGCTGCGCCTTGCTCGCGTCGCGCGCAGCCTGCGCCTCATCAAGGCGCTGCCGAGGCTGCAGCTCATCGTCGGTGCGCTGCTCCGGAGCCTGCCGAGCTTCGGCTGGATCATGCTCCTGCTCCTGCTCCTGCTCTATGTCTATAGCGTGATGGGCGTGTCGCTCTTCGGGGAAAACGACCCCGAGCGCTTCGGCACGCTCTGGATCAGCATGCTCACGATGTTCGGCATCCTCACGCTCGAGGGCTGGGTCGACATCATGCGCGACCAGATGACGGGGATTCCGGATTCGGCCGGAGGCGAGCTGCACCGTTCGCCCGTCGCTGCGCCGATCTTCTTCGTCAGCTTCATCCTCGGCGGCACGATGGTGTTCCTGAACCTCCTCGTCGGCGTGATCGTCAACAGCCTCAGCGAGGGCGCGGCGGAGGCCGCCGCGGAGGAGAAGCGCTCGCCGCTCCCGACGATGGAGCCAATCGATGGTCCGCACCAGCCGACCATCGCCGAGCGGCTTGAGCGCCTCGAGGCCTCGCTCGACGCGACGCTCGCCGAGATCCGCTCGCTGCGCGACAGCACGCGCGGCGGCCGCTGAGCCAGGGCGAAGGTCGGGGAACCTTCCGCCTCGTCAAGGCGTGAACTCGACGCAAGACTTCACCCTCGAACTTCCAAGGGGAGGTTCGGCGGGGGTCGCCTGTGTGCGCTCCTGTGGAGAAACCGCATGCAAGCGCGCAGGGAGGCCCTGCGCCAAGGGAGAGCCGTCATGACCCGTTCCTCGCGTCTTGTTCTCGTCTACGCAGCCGTCGCGGCTGCATCCGCCTTCGCACTTCTCGCAGGATGCGAGACGACCAAGCCCGCTGAGCCGCGCGAGGTCGCTCGCGGCAACGAGCGTTACTTCCCGACCGGCGACCGCGCGACGAGCTCGGTGCTGCTCCGGCAGTTCTCGCCTCGCGAGATCCGCGTGGGGCAGGAGTACGACAGCACGATCGAGGTCGTCAACCTCACGAACGGCACGCTGCGCAATGTGACGGTGAATCTCGAGAACCTCGCGAACACGCAGTACATCAGCGCGATGCCTGCCGCGACGCGCTCGGAGGCCGGCGATCTGACCTGGCTCGTCGCCGAGATTCCGGCGTCGGGCATGCGCGAGATCAAGCTTCGCGCCAAGGCCGTCGCGCCGGGCGTCGCGTCGAACTGCCTGACCGTCGGCTTCGCGAACATGCTGTGCGCGTCATCGACCGTCGTGCAGCCGTCGCTTGTCCTCGAGAAGCGCGCGACGCCCGAGGCCTGCGGCACCTGCGAGGAGATCAAGCTCACCTATCTCGTGAAGAACGCCGGCACGGGCACCGCGGAGGGCGTCGTGATCAAGGACGCGCTTCCGAGCGGGCTCACGACCACCGACGGGAAGTCGACGGTTGAGATCGCTGCGGGCGACCTCGCGGAGGGCGCGGAGAAGTCGTTCAACATCGCGGTGCAGGCCGCGAAGCGTGGCCGTTACTCGTCGAGCGCGACCGCGACGAGCACCGCTGGTCTCTCGACGCGCTCGTCGGATCCCGCGACCATCGTCAAGCAGCCGGTCTTCGCGTTCAGCTGCGACGCCAACAACCGCGTGTTCCTCGGTCGCGATCTCGACTACCGCATCACCGTCCGAAACATCGGCGATTGCGCGGCGAACGGCACCACCATCAAGGCGCTCGTGCCCGCTGGCGCGAGCTATCTCTCGGCCGACAACTCCGGTCGTCTCGAGGGCGGCTACGCCGTGTGGAACATGACAAGCCTTCCCGCGGGGCAGGCCACGACGGTGACGATGCGCATCCGCCCGTCGTCGGTCGGCTTCGCGCGGGTCGACGCGACTGCGTCGTCGGCGTGCGCGGCGCCTGTCACCACCAACTGCGCCACCGAGGTCGTCGGTATCCCGGCGATCCTGCTCGAGGTGGTCGACGCGGTTGACCCGATTTCGGTCGGCAGCGAGACGACCTTCATCGTCGTCGCCACGAACCAGGGCTCGTCCGACGACACCAATGTCAAGGTGGTCGCGACGCTTCCCGCCGCCATGGAGTTCGTCTCGGGCTCCGGCGCGACCCCCGTCACCGTGAAGGGGCAGACCGTCACGATGTCGCCCATCGCGAAGCTCGCTCCGGGAGCGAAGGCGGAGTGGCGTGTCGTCGCCAAGGCGAAGTCCGTCGCCGATGCGCGCAGCCGATGGGAGATGACGAGCGACCAGTTCAAGACGCCGATCATCGAGACGGAGTCGAGCAATCTCTACGAACAGTGAGTGAAGTCACCCATATGGGGGAAAGATCGACCGCCGCGGCGGGTGCGAGGCTTCGCTTCGCCCCGCCCCGGTTGCGGTGATTTTGCGTCGTGCGCGCGAAACTCCGGTGTTTCTGTTCAGGCGGGACAGGGTTCGAAACACGATTGCGCCTCCTTCCGCACGAGCCCTCATTCCGAGGGGGGTGCCGTGGCGAGGTTCACGGCGGTGTGGTTCTCTCAACATCAAGGAGTGTGTTGGATGCGCGTGACGACTGGGATTTCGCTCGTTTCATCGGTGGCCGTTCTCTCTGTGGGCCTTGCGGCATCTTCGGCCGCAGCGGATACCACGAACATCCTCGACTTCACCTACGCCCGGATGACAGGCAACTACTTCACCCCGGTCGATGTCGCCGGTCGTGACAATGTCGCTGTGCTCTCCGCGATCGGTGCGCCGAACTACGGCACCTTGTGGGGTGCGGCCGCGGGCGGTGCAGAGGGCTTTGGCATGCAGGCGAGCGGTTTCCAAGGCGTCGGTGGCTGGGCGGGGGGGCTCGGCGCGAGCCTTGCGGACATCACGGGCGTGAGCTTCGATTGGTACCGCTTCGATGGCCTCGGCTCGGGTACCGGACTCGGCGGCGGCTTCCGCCTTGCGATGTATGTCTACAGCCCCGGTCCCGACGACACCTCGGGCTTCCTCCAGTTCGATCTCTCGGCGCTGCTTCCGAACCAGACCAATGACTCGTGGAACTCGACGGGCAACTACCTGCTCGGTCCGACGGGCTCGGCGTGGTACTCGGCCGACTACGGCGCTTCGGCGTACAGCGGGTACAAGACCTGGGCGGAAATCCAGACTGCGCTTGCTGGCTGGAGCGTCTACGAGGTCGGCATCATCAACGACGCGGGCATGGTCGTCGCGATCGATGACTTTGCCGTGACGTTCGTGCCGGCGCCGGGCGCGATCGCGCTGCTCGGCCTCGCGGGCCTCGCGCCGCGCCGCCGCCGCTGAGCGCGCTGGACGACCAAGTTTCGACCAACGGACGGGCCCCGCGCCCGTCCGTTGTCGTCCCAGACTGGTGCACGGCACGTGCCGTGCAGTGCCTGGCACTGACTGGCACGTGCCAGGCACCGGTGTGGCGCAGCCGTGGAGTCGAACACTGCGCAGTGCACGCCAGAGCGAGCCGCCGCAGCGGCCAGCGCTCAAAATCGTGCACGGCACGTGCCATGCAGTGCCTGGCACTGACTGGCACGTGCCGTGCACCGTTCGGGTCAGGGGACGGTCGCCTTCGGATCCACCCAGAAACTCGGGTTGCGCCATGGGCGGGTCGGCTTCTCTCGCGGCGGATTCGGATCGGTGCTCTGGAGCTCGGCGCCCGCGACGCGCTCGGCGTTCGCGTAGTCGAACACCCACAGGCGCAGCCACAGGCCGTTCGCTTGGGCTCGTCGGCTGTCGGGCGTCGAGACGATGCCGCGATCGTCGCTCAGTCCTCCGAAAGTGATGCCGTCTTCCACGAACACCTCGCGCGACTCCGAGCGAAGGCGGAAACCAGGGCGCTTCGCCTGCTCGGTGAGGAGCGACTCGAGTTCGGCCAGCTCTGCATCGCTTAGGAGTCCGGCCGCGTGGGCGCGCCGGAGGTCGGTGCGCTCGCGGTCGACCGGCGGGTAGAGGCCAGGGCTGCGTCCCGCGTACTTCTGGATCGTCGTCGGGCGCTCTTCATCGACCAGGCGCTCCCAGAGCTCGGCATACATCGATGGCGGGTTGCCCAGCAGCTGCGCACGGAGCTCGCCGCACCAGACGGGAAGGCGCTCGCGCATTGGGTTCAACTTGGCAGGGTCGGAGAGCGTAAGCTCCCACCACGGGTAACCGCGCACCGCCGCATCGATGGCGCGGAGTTTCTCTCCTGTCGTGAGGCTTTCCTGCGCCCGAGGTTGGCGGATGGAAATGCAACCGACGGGAAGCACTGCAAGGATGCACGCGGCAAGCGGTGCAAGCCGCTTCATGGCGCGTCGTCCTCTTCAGGGACCTCGACAGGCGCAGTTCCGATCGCCTTCCACACCGCAATCGTCTGCGCGCGTCGCGTCGCGAACTCCTCGTCGGTGAGGAGGCCTTCTTCGTGCGCTGCGTCGAGCGAGAGGAGTTCCTCCCCGAGGGTCGGCGGCCGCGTGACGATCGGACCGAAATTCTGCAGGCACCCCGGCATCGTGAGGAAAAGCACGGCCAGCAGCGCATGCGAAAGGCATGAAGCGAGTCGGGACATGGGGGGGAGTCTACTGCCCGCCGCGTCGTCTCCGCGGCTTGCCCGCCGCCGATGCGGTCGGGTGCTCGCAACGCGCCGCCGCCTCGTCGGCCTCCCGCACGAATCGCAGGAACTGCTCGGCCGACGGCGAGAGCGAGCGGTCCTCGAGCTCGACGATCGCGAAGGTCCGGCCGAGCCAAGGCGCCTCGATGGGAAGCGCGACGAGCGAGCCTTCGGCGATCTCGCGCGCGATCAGCGACATCGGCATCAGGCCGATCGCATCGCTCTCGGCCACGATCGCCTTCATCATGGTCGGCGAGTCGCAAGTGATCGCCGGAAGCGTCGCGGGGGCGCGTCGCGATCCGCGCTTGCCACCCTCGCCCTTCCCGCCTTTCCCCTGCAGGAGATTCGACAGCATGTCGTGCGGCACGCGGGTGGTGAGCGTGAGCGGATAGCGGAGCGCATCCTTCAGCTTGAAGACCGATCCGGCGAGCAGCGGGTGCCCCGCGCGCACCACGAGGTATCCCTTGTGCCATGCAAGCGGCGTCACGCGAAGTCCGCGCTCGGCCTCGGCCGTCTTCTGGTCGCCGATCGCGAAGTCGATCTCGCGACGACGCAGCATCTGCAACAGCGTGTCGATGCTGTTCGAGACGGCGGTCAGCTTCACGGACGGGTGTGCCTTCGCCATGCGCGCCATCGCCTTCGCGACAAACATCTCGGATGGATAGACCCCGGCGCCGAAGCGCAGCTCGCCGATCTCCAGCCCGCGGATCAGGTGCATCTCGCGCTCGAGGTCTCCCGATTGCACGAGCACCGCGCGCGCCTTCGCGAGATAGACCCGTCCGACATCGGTCGCCTCGACGCCGCCGCGCGCGCGGCTGAAGAGCGTGGCGCCCATGCGGCGCTCAAGTTCTTGAATGCTTCTTGAAAGCGCGGGCTGCGAGATCTCGAGGGCCTGCGCCGCGCGCTGGAAGTTCCGGTGCTCCGCGAGGGCAATCGCATGCCGATGGTGCCGCAGTTCAAGGTCCATGCACTCAGCGTATCGAATCAACAACTTTGATGCATTGGACGCATCAGGGCAGCGGGCGTAGTTTTCCCTCGCCCCATTGTCTGGGGCGTTCCGCTCCGCACCAGAACCAAGAGATCCCATGCGCCACGCCATGCCTCGACTGTTCGACCAAGTTCTCTCCGTCACTCGCCGCGCGATCCCCGCGATCGCAGCCTTGGCCGTCGCCACGCTCGGCGCATCGGCTGCGCAGGCCGCCGACGCCGGGCCAGCACAGAAGGCGTCCGCCCAGAAGGCCGCCTCGAAGAAGAAGCCCAACATCCTCGTCATCTGGGGCGACGACATCGGGCAGTTCAATGTCAGCGCCTACAACATGGGCATGATGGGCTACAAGACGCCCAACATCGACCGCATCGGTCGCGAGGGAGCGGTCTTCACCGACTGGTACGGCCAGCAGAGCTGCACCGCCGGCCGCGCGGCGTTCATCACGGGCCAGTCGCCGATCCGCACCGGCCTCACCAAGGTCGGCCTGCCCGGCGCGCCCGAAGGCATGCGCAAGGAAGACCCGACGCTCGCCACGCTGCTCAAGGCGCAGGGCTACGCGACCGGGCAGTTTGGCAAGAACCACCTCGGCGACCGCGACGAGATGCTGCCGACCGCGCACGGCTTCGACGAGTTCTTCGGCAACCTCTACCACCTCAACGCCGAGGAGGAGCCTGAGAACCCCGACTACCCGAAGGACCCCGCGTTCAAGAAGAATTTCGGTCCGCGCGGCGTGATCCACAGCTTCGCCGACGGCCGCATGACCGACACGGGCCCGCTCACCAAGAAGCGCATGGAGACCTTCGACGACGAGGTCAACACGAAGGCGATGGACTTCATGGAGCGCACCGTGAAGGAAGGCAAGCCCTTCTTCCTCTGGTGGAACTCGACGAAGATGCACATCTTCACGCACCTCGCGCCCGGCGTCGACGGCAAGACCGGCCTCGGCATCTACGCCGACGGCATGGTCGAGCATGACCGCCAGATCGGCCTGCTGCTCGCGAAGCTCGAGGCGCTCGGCGAGCTCGACAACACGATCATCATGTACTCGACCGACAACGGCGCCGAGACCTTCACATGGCCCGATGGCGGCACCACGATGTTCAAGGGCGAGAAGAACACGCAGTGGGAGGGCGGCTACCGCGTCCCGTGCGTGATCCGCTGGCCGGGCACCATCAAGCCGGGCACCGTCATCAACGACATCGGCGCGCACGAGGACATGGTTCCCACGCTGCTCGCCGCCGCCGGCAACACGACCGTCGTCGAGGACCTCAAGAAGGGCCAGACCGTCAACGGCCGCAACTACAAGGTGCATCTCGACGGCTACAACCTGATCCCCGCGTTCAAGGGAGAGGGCGCGTGGCCACGCCAGGAGTTCATCTACTGGACCGACGACGGCAGCGTCGCCGCGCTCCGCTACGGCAACTGGAAGGTCACCTTCCTCGTGCAGGAGGCGGAAGGCCTCAATGTCTGGCAGCAGCCGTTCGTCGAGCTGCGCGCGCCGCTCCTCACGAACCTCCGCATGGATCCGTTCGAGCGCGCCCGCGAGGAAGACGCGATGGGCTACCAGCGCTGGTACCTCGAGCGCATGTTCGCGATCGCGCCGGCGGGCGCGTATGTCGCGCGCTGGCTGCAGAGCTTCCGCGACTTCCCGCCGCGCCAGAAGCCCGGCAGCTTCAACCTCGAGCGCGTCATGGAGGCGGTCACGAAGCCGCAGGGCCAGTGACGAAGCCTGTGCGTCTCGTCGCGGCGGCGTGCCTTCTCTGCGCCGCGACGATTCCAGTCCTGTTGACCGGCTGTGCCACGGCGCGTGATTCGCGCGCCGTGGCACGGTCGTCTTCCGCGACGCTCGAATCGTGGCGCGAAGGCCCCGCGCGCGCCGCGATCGTGTCGTTCGTCGCGCGCACGACCGATCCGGCGGGCGTCGACTTCGTGCCCGAGGCCGAGCGCATCGCCGTCTTCGACAACGACGGCACGCTCTGGTCCGAGCAGCCGATGTATGTGCAGCTCGCGTTCATCATCGACCGCGTGAAGGCGCTGCGCGCCGCGCATCCGGAGTGGGAGACGACCGAGCCGTTTGCGTCGCTCCTGAAGGGCGACGCGAAGGCGGTCGCCGCGCAGGGCGAGCACGCGCTCGGCGCGCTCGTCGCAGCGACGCACGGGGGAATGACCGACGAGGAGTTCCGCGCCACCGTGCGCGCGTGGCTCGACACCGCGCGCCATCCCAAGACCGGGCTCCGCTACGACGAGATGGTGTATCGGCCGATGGTCGAGATGCTCGCGTACCTGCGCGCGAACGGCTACCGAACCTTCATCGTCTCGGGCGGCGGCGTTGACTTCATGCGCGCGTTCGCGGGCGAGGTCTACGGCATTCCGACCGACCAGATCATCGGAAGCACGGCCAAGTACCGCCACGAACTGCGCGACGGCGTGCCGACGATCGTGAAGACCGGCGAGATCGACTTCGTCGACGATGGCAAGGGGAAGCCCGTTGGGATCGCCTCCCGGATCGGCACCCGCCCGCGCATCGCGTTCGGCAACTCGGACGGCGACTTCGAGATGCTCGCGTGGACGACGGCGGGGCAGGGCGCCCGCCTTGGCGTCCTGATCCATCACACCGACGCCGCGCGCGAATGGGCGTACGACCGCGCGTCGCACATCGGCAAGCTTTCGCGCGCACTCGACGAGGCGCCTGCGCGTGGATGGGTCGTGGTCGACATGGCCCGCGACTGGGCCGCGATCTACGGAAAGACGGATTGAGTCCGCGCGAAGACGCCCCGCGTTCCTAGCACCAGAGGGAGCCGCCGCAGCGGCGACCGCTCAACCCTGTCCTATCGCCGGAGGCGGCTGCCGCAAGCAGCCGCCGCTCAGACTTCCGTGTTCATATCGCCGGAGGCGGCTGCCGCAAGCCGCCGCCGCTCAAGCGACGTCACGCCCCGCGCACCATCGACAGGATCTGGCGCGGGTCGAGCGTGCGCGCCGACTGCTCGATCTGCGGGCGGTGCTGCGCGTAGAGGCCCTTCGCGCGCTCGACCTCGCGGCTGAAGAGCGCGCGCAGGTCGACCGACGAGAGCTTGCGGCCGCCCGCGTAGTACTGCTTGGCAACCTGCCCGAGCGCGTAGGTGGTCGCGAAGCTCATCGCGGCGCCGGTCGCGACGCCCACCACCTTTCCGGCGGTCTTGCCGAGGAACTTCTTCGCGAGCCCGCCAAGGAGGTCGCGCGCGAAGCCCTCGACGACCTGTGAGGTCATGCCGACGCCGACCGTGGCGATGAGTTCCTTGATGTGCCCCTTGTCGAGCGAGACGCCGTACGCCTTTCCGACGCCGTAGACCATCTTCATCTGAAGCGGCACGATCGCCATCGTGGCGAGTCCTTGCGGCAGAAGCTCGAGCGCGCCGTTCAGGATCGAGTACTTGAGGATGGTCGAGTCGACTTCCGCGGAGACATTGCGTGTGTCCGGCGGAAGCGGGGGCGGAACGCGCGAGCCGCCGGCCGCCGTCGCTGCGACGGGCGTCGCGAGCTCGAGGTCGGCCAGTTCATCCCCCTCGCGCAGCACGACTGCGGTCTCCGAACTCGAGAGCCCGAGCGATCCGCGCAGGCCGTCAAGGAACTTGCCTTCCGCATCGCTGTGGCGACCATCGGCATCGCACACGGCGACGGCCATCTCGTAGGCGTAGGCGCGCGCCTCGGGCGATCCGAGCGCCTGCGACTCCGCCTCGAGCGTGGTCTGCTTCAGCATCACGCGCCGGTACGCGGCCGCCAGCGCACGGCCCTCGTCGCCGTCATCGGAAAGTCCATTGAAAATGCCCTCGATGCGCTCGCGCTCGGCGGCGCTCGTTGATCCGTCCGCGAGGGCGGCCATGACGCAGATGGCTCCGATGGCTTCGATCTGACGGTTGTCCATGTCTCTTGGTCTCCGAAATGGGAGGCGGAGGGTAGCCGCCTCGGGCGGGTCCGCGCTCGTTCCGCGGCGTGGACCCGCGGTTTCATCATCCGATCCGGCCCCGTCCGTATAGTGCCTCGGTGCTTCCGCCTGCAGCCGCCGTCGCTCCGTTCCGCCGCCTCGCGGGTGGATTCGCCGCCGCGCTCTGCCTCGTCGTGGCGGCTCCCGCCGCGTCCGCACCACAGTCGAAGCGCGACGAGTCAGAGGCATTCTTCAAGAAGGGCGTCATCCCGACGATCCGCCTCGAGCTGCCGCCGGAATCGGCGGACGGCCTCCGCAATGAGCCGCGGACCTACGCGCGATTCCGGCTTGTGGTCGACGGCGAGACCGTCTCCGAGAACGCAGGCATCAAGATCAAGGGCTCGGCGGGAAGTTCACAGGCGTTCGACGAGCGCCCCGCGTTCACGGTCGATGTCGACCGCTTCGGCGAGTCGCCGCGCTGGAACGGCCTCGAGAAGTTCCACCTGAACAACTCGGTGCAGGATCCGTCGCTTCTCTCCGAGTGGACGGCCGCCGAGATCCTCCGCGACGCGGACTACCCGCACACGCGCGTCACGCATGCGCGCGTGTTCGTCGGCGAGCGCGACATGGGTGTCTATGTGCTCAAGGAGTCGTTCGACGAGCACTTCCTCGCGCGAAACTTCAAGGATCCGAACGGCAATCTCTACGACGGCGGGTTCTGCCAGGACATCGACGCGGAACTCGAGCTCGACGAGTCGAAGCGGGTCGACGGGAAGAAGCCCGAGGGCGACGCGGCCCGTGCCGACCTCCGCGCGCTCGCCGCCGCCGTCTCGGGCAGCGACTTCAAGGCGCGGTGGAGCGCGGTCGGCTCGCTCGTCGATCTGCCGCAGTTCCACAGGTTCATGGCGCTCGAGATGATGCTCGGGCACTGGGACGGCTATTCGCTGAATACCAACAACTACAGGCTGTTCTTCGATGCGCGCGGCAAGGCGGTGTTCCTGCTGCACGGCATGGACCAGACCTTCCAGGATCCGGGAGCGTCGGTCCTCGACACACCGCGCGGCGTGGTGGCCAGCACCGTGATGAAGAACCCCGACTGGCGCAAGGACTACCGCAGGCAGGTGTCCCGCCTCCTCGGCTCGTTCAGCGCCAAGCGCCTCGTGCCGAAGCTCGAGGTCGTGCAGAAGCGCCTGCAGGTCGCGCTGCGGGCGCATGACCCGGCGGTCGCCGAGCAGCAGGCGGTGTCCGCGCGCGAGTTCGTCGACCGGCTTGTCGCGCGCGAGCAGAGCCTCCGCGCGCAGGCGACCGCACCCGAGCCGAAGCCGCTCGAGTTCCGTCCCGGCCGCGAGCGCGCGATCAAGGGATGGCTGAGCTTCTCCGAGGTCGAGGACGCGACGGTCGAGACGGCGAAGGGGCGCGACGGCGCGTGGTACCGCATCGCGACGGGGCCGAGCGGCCGCTGCGTGGCGGGGTTCCGCAAGAACCTGCTGCTTCCGCGCGGGCGCTACCGATTCGAGGTCGCGGCGCGCACCGGCGGCGTCGAGCCGATCGCCGAGGAAGGACATCCGACGGCGGGTGCAGGCGTGCGGATTTCGAGCCTTGCATGCGAGAAGCCGCTCGTGGGAAGCCAGGACGCGGAGATCGTCTACGAGTTCGAGGTCGCGGAGGAGACAGCGGATGTCGAGCTTGTGCTCGAGCTGCGCGCCACGAAGGGCGAGGCCGCCTTCAGGGTCGAGTCGGCGAAGCTGACGATGCTGCCGCCGAAGCGCCTGGATTGACGGCGCTCGGGCGAGCACGCGATTTCAACGCCAATGGAAAGGGCCCGCCCCTGTGACAGGACGGGCCCGAAAGAGAGAGAAAGAGAGCCTTGTGGTGCGCGCTCAGTTGTTGGGCGTGCCGCGGACCTCGACGGCGTCGAGATCCGCCCACTCGTCGTTGCGGTTGGCGTTGGTGCGGAATCGGATCTTGAAGTTCGCGAGATTGGCCGCAGCCGGAGGCAGCGAGAGCGCGACCTGCTCGAACGCCGTCGGCCGCACTTGCGCCGCGACCGACCATGCCGAACCGTTCCACCACTCGATGTAGAGCCATTCGCTGCTTTCAAGTCCCGCCGTGCGGCGCGCCACGCGCAGCTCGATGCTGCTGTATCCGACGGTGCTGATGCTGCGCTCCATCCAGGAGGTGCGGCGCACGCGGGCGCCCCACGCGCCGGCGAAGCTCGAGGCGGTCGATGCAAACGAGTTGGTGCTCTGGATCACCCAGCCGCCCGCAGTCAGGTTGCCGGACTCGAAGCCGTCCGTGAAGAGCGTCTGCGGCGGCGGCGGGGCGGTCGGGGTGCGCGACACGACCGCCGATGCAGCAGACGCATTTCCCGAGGTGTCCTCGGCGATCACGAAGTAGGAGTAGGTGACGCCGTTCACGAGCCCGGTGTTCGCGAACGATGGCGTCGTCAGGAGCGCGGTCGTGATCTCGGAGAAGTTGACGCCGTCGGTCGAGCGGAACACCGCGTAGCCCGCGAGGTCTGCTTCGGGCGACGCGTTCCACGCGAGGTCCACCCGCGCGTTGCCGGCGGTGCCGATGAGTCCCGTCGGCGCGGCCGGCGGCGTGGTGTCGGGCGCATCGGGTGGAGTCGCGGCGATCGCGGCGGCCGCGTTGATGCGTCCGTAGCCGAAGGTGCCGTCGACGCCCGCGGTGCCGAGGTCGACGCACGCCGAGCGCAGGATCGACTCGACCTGTGCAGGGGTGAGCGATGGATTGCGCGACCAGATGAGGCCGCAGAGACCAGCCGTGATCGGGCACGCGAAGCTGGTGCCGCTGACACTCGCGTACGCGTTCGTCGCCGTGCGCGCGGTCGTGCGGATGCTGACGCCCGGCGCGAAGAGATCGACGAGCGTTCCGTAGTTCGAGAACGAGGCTCGCGCGTCGTTCTGGTCGGTCGCGCCGACGACGATCACGCTGTCCTCGCGGTTGCCGCTGAGGTTCACATTGCTGTTGCCGGCGGCCCAGACGAGGAGCGCGCCCTTCGAGCGCACATAGTCGCCGGTCGTGAACACGGTCGAGCTGTTGACGCCGCTGTAGCTCACGCTCGCGACCTTGTCGCCTGCGTCGGCCGCAGTGCGGGCGGCGAGGGTGAGGTTCGAGATCGATGCGCTGCCATCGGCGCTGTCGGTCACGCGCATCGTGCGGTGGCCGAGGTTCCAGCCCATGCCGGCGACGCCGACCGAGTTGTTGCCGTTCGCGGCGGCGCTGCCCGAGCAGTTGGTGCCGTGGCCGTTGATGTCGCTGATCGGACCGCCCTGGCTCTCCCAGCGCTGCGTCGGGACATGGAAACCCTCGCGCTTGTGGAGCAACAGGTCCTCATGCGTCGCGAGAATGCCGGTGTCGCAGATCGCGACCACGATGTCGGGCGAACCCGTCTCGAGGTCCCATGCCGCGCACGAGCCGAGCCGGTTGGCCGCGTGATGCCACTGCTGGCTGAACTGCGCGTCGTTCGGGCAGGCGACGGGGAAGACGATCCAGTCTGGCTCGACATACTCGAAGTTGCCCGTCGCCATGAGACGAGCGATGACCTGGTTCTCCGTCTCGCCAGCTGGCACCTTCACGAGGTACTCGCCGACCTCGGGGAAGTGGCGCGAGATGCCGATGGCGCGGAGGTCGCGCTCGGCCTGCGCGACGGCGCGCGTGTACGCGGCCTCGCTGAGCCCGAGTTCCGCGGCCTTTGCGCGCTGCATCGGGCGCGCGATGAGGACACCGCTGAACTCGCGCTCGCCGGGGATGGCCTCGAAGAGTTGCGGAACGACCTGTGCTTCGGCGGAAGAGGCCGTCGGTCCAATGGCAATGAAGACGGGAATCGCGGCAGAGGGGAGGGGCGCGACGATGGCTCCTGCCAAGGCGATGAGCAAACTCGAAATCGATCGGTTCTTCATGGTGGGGGTCTCCGGGGTCGCCAGTATGCGCGCGAACTGGGAACAGTTATCACGCGACCAGGGAAGAACCCGCGAAAGGGCACTGATTGGGGCGCAGACCCGAGGCGCCGTTCGGCGACTGCCACATTCAGCCGGCCGTTTGCATCAACGCGATCACGGCTGCGTCGACCCGGTGGGAGACGCAGGCGCAGGCGGATCCTTCACGCAGCGGAAGCCGATGTGCTCGGTGCCCGTGTCGGGCGGCATGCCGCGCCGCGCGGTGGGACGGTAGCTCTCGCAGTAGCTCGGGTTGCAGAGGTACGACCCGCCCTTGGTCACGCGTTCCTCCGAGGTCGCCACCGGACGCACGGGGTCATGCGTCGACACGGGACCACGCGGGTTGATGCAGCAGCCCTCGGGCGACTCCTTCGCGGCCTTCCGTCGCTCGGCGTGAGCATTGGCGCTGTAGAGATCGGCCGTCCAGTTCCACACATTGCCGACCATCTCGTAGAGCCCGTAGCCGTTGGGCGGAAAGCTCCTCACGGGCGCGACGAGTGCGAAACCATCTTCCTTCGTGTTCCGATAGGGGAAGTCGCCCGTGAAGGTGTTCGCCATGAACACGCCCGCGTGCGGTCCGGACTTCGGGATGAAGTCCTCGCCCCACGGGTAGCGGGTGTCCTTGCCGCCACGCGCCGCGAACTCCCACTCGGCTTCGGTCGGCAGACGCTTGCCCGCCCACTTCGCGTACGCCATCGCGTCTTCCCACGCGATGTGCACGGCGGGAAGATTGTCCTTGCCATCGATCGACGAACTCGGTCCTTGCGGATGCCGCCAGTTTGCACCCGTCGTCCAGGTCCACCAGTTCGCCATCTGGCCGAGGTCAACCGCGCGATCGGGCGGCGTGAACACCAGCGACCCGGGCTTCAGCATCTCGTCGGGTGGCTTGGGTGTACCTTCGGGGACCTGCTTCTTGAGTTCCTCCCAGTCGACGGCGCGCTCGGCGACCGTGACATACTTGGTCGCCTCGACGAACGCTCGGAACTGCGCGTTGGTGACGGCGGTCTCGTCCATCCAGAATCCGTCGACCCGCACGCGGTGCGCGGGCCGCTCGTTCGGAAACGAGCGCGCGTCGTCGGTGCCCATCGTGAACTCGCCGCCTGGGATCCAGACCATGCCCGCGGGCTTTGCATCGGCGGGCGGCACCGAAGCGGGGGGCGTCGCCTGCTGCGCGGCGGTCGCGGCGAGAAGGGCGAGAAGCGGCGCAATCGACATGGTTCGCGCATGGTACGGCCGAAGACGCGCCTTCGTTGCACCGCGATGTCGTACGCTGCCGATCCATGGCCAAGCTTGGTCACATCAATACGCTCGCAGCCGTGCGCGAGACGCAGTCGGGCTTCTACCTCGACGGCGGCGAACTCGGCGAGATCCTCTTGCCCGGGCGCATGATCCCGAAGGGAATGCGCGAGGGCGACACGATCGATGTCTTCCTCTACCGCGATTCCGAGGACCGGCTCGTCGCGACCACCGACACGCCGCTCGCGTGCGTGGGCGAGTTCGCGTGCATGCGCGTGAAGGACATCCACGACCGCGCGGGCGCGTTCCTCGACTGGGGGCTGCCGAAGGACCTGCTGCTGCCGTTCCGCGAGCAGGACCCGCCGGTGCGCGTCGGGCAGAAGGTCGTGGTGCGCGTGATGCTCGACCAGCACACCGACCGCATCATCGCCAGCGCGCTCGTCTCGCGTCACCTGAGCCGCGAGCGGCCGCAGTACCGCGCGGGGCTCGAGGTCGACCTCCTCGTCTACGAGGAGACGACGCTCGGCTACAACGCGATCGTCGAGGGAACCCACCGCGGCCTCATCTACCGTTCGACCGTCGGCGCGCCGCTCGAGATCGGCGCGCGCATGCGCGGCTTCATCAAGGAAGTGCGCGAAGATGGAAAGATCGACCTCTCGCTCGACCGCGCGGGCTACGAGCGCGTGGCGCCGCTCGCGAGGCAGATCCTCGAGGAGCTCGAGAAGGTGGGGGGACGGCTCAACCTCGACGACTCGAGCGACCCGGCCGAGATCCGCCGCCGCTTCGGGGCAAGCAAGAAGGCCTTCAAGCAGGCGATCGGGGCGCTCTATCGAGAGCGACGGATCGTGATGCTGAACCCCGGCATCGAGCTCGTGCGCAGCAGCCCTCGATAGGCTTTCCATGCGGACGCACAAGAGTCGGCCGCGCCCCAAGGCGCTGCTACCATCCGCGCCCACCCAAGGACACCCATGACGGAACTCCTCCTTCTCGCCACCGATACGGCCACGACGGCCGCCGCCAATCCCGCCTCTCTCAAGATGTGGGCGTACGTGGCCTTCGTTGGCCTTGTCGTTGTCTTCCTCGCCCTCGACCTCGGCGTCTTCCACCGCGAGGCGCACGAAGTCTCGATGAAGGAAGCCGCGACCTGGTCGGTCATCTGGCTGACCTGCGGCATCGCGTTCGCAGGATTCGTCTACAAGGCCTACGACGCGCACTGGCTGGGGCTTGGCCTCGACACGCCGCGCTACAACACGCACGAACTCGCAGGGCAGGTGCCTGAGCAGCCCATCATCATCTCGGGCGAGGTCACGGGCGCAGAGGCGGCGAAGCAGTACCTCGTCGGCTATGTCGTCGAGAAGTCGCTGGCGATGGACAACATCTTCGTCATCGCGCTGATCTTTGCGTTCTTCGCTGTTCCGGCGAAGTACCAGCACCGCGTCCTCTTCTGGGGCATCATCGGCGCGCTCATCATGCGCGGCGGCATGATCGGCCTCGGCGCGGGCCTGATCCTCAGGTACCAGTGGATCCTCATCGTGTTCGGCGGGTTCCTCGTCCTCACCGCGCTCAAGATGGCGCTCATCAAGGGCAACGACGACCCGTCGCAGAACATCGCCGTCCGGCTCTGCAAGAAGTTCCTGCCGACGGTCGACTTCTACGACGGCCAGCGCTTCTTCACCCGCCGGACCGTCAAGCCGACCTACAGCAGGGATCCCGCCACCGGCAAGGAGACGCAGGATCCGGCGCCCGCGGGCACGCTGTCTGCGAAGTGGTCGATCACGCCGCTCTTCCTCGCGCTCATCCTCGTCGAGATCACCGACCTCGTCTTCGCGGTCGACTCGATCCCCGCGATCTTCGCGATCACGCCCGATCCGTTCATCGTCTTCACGAGCAACATCTTCGCGATCCTCGGCCTCCGCGCGCTCTACTTCTGCCTCGCCGCGCTCATCGCGAAGTTCCGCTTCCTCAAGCCGGCGCTGATCCTCATCCTGGCGTTCGTCGGCGTGAAGCTGCTGCTCCTGAGCGTGCCGCCGTACCTCGATGTCGTCGGCCTCGAGCCCGCGAAGTCGATCAAGATCGACACCACGCTCTCGCTCGTGATCGTGCTTGCGACGCTCGTCCTCGCGACGGTGCTGAGCATCGCGTTCCCCGCGAAGCAGAAGGCCTGACAGGGCGCGCCTCAGCGCGACCGCGCGTAGGTCCACGAGACGAGCGGGACGAGCCCCGCGGGCGTGACATCGCCGGGATCGACGAACTCGAGGAGCTCCGTCTCGAAGAGGTCCTCTCCGAGAAAGCTCCAGCGGCGCACGAGGTGCCGCCTTTGTCCTTCCTGCGTCAGGACGAAGTGCGCCTCCGCCGAGCGTTCGCCGAAGGTCACCGTGCCCTCGAACGAGCCGTCGCGGAACGAGTTCGTCCCGCGGACGCGCACCGTTCCCGTCGACGGATCGACGAAGAACACCTGCTCCTCCCGCCACGGCGTCGTCGCGTCCGGCTCGCCGCGGCCCGTCACGCGCAGCGAGCGGCCATCGGGCCCCCAGCGCCAGGTCTCCCGGAGCACCTCGCCCGACGCGAGCGTGGTCGTCCATTCGCCGGAGGCGAGATGCGCGAACCCGGGCAGGGGACTCGGCTCGGGAGCGACCGACGCGCAGCCCCCGGCGAGCGAGGCCAGCGCGACGGAGGCGATGGCGGCGATCCGACGGCGGATCATGCGGCGTGCGCCTGTTCCGCGCGCTGCCGCCACGCATGCGAGACGAGGATCTGCAGGAGCTGCAGGTTCGCGAGCAG
>JBEAUK010000002.1:0-22426 GCA_041161465.1 Planctomycetota bacterium
CCTCAGATACGAGTGTCAGTCGGAATCCGGCGACTTTTCGCGGCTTCCGCCAGCCACCGACGGCGCAGCGGCCCCAAACCCGAGGTTTTCGAGGACCCCAGCCAGTTTTTCGAGGCATCGGGCGCGGGTCGGGCCGATCGAGCCCACCCGGATGCCGAGCCGTTCGGCCAGCAGCGCATAGTTCGGTTCACCCGCCGAGCCGAAGAGCGCCTCGAGCAGTTCTCGGCACTTGCCCCCAAGCCTCTCGAGCCCGTCGCGCACCAGCTGTCGCTCGGTGAGCCGCGCGAAGTCCGCCTCGTCCCCCCGCGTGTCGGCGGGGTCGGCGTGCGTGCCGTCGTCGCGCTGAAGCTGCGTCTCGCGCGCATCGATGCGGCGCCCGCGCTCGCTCGCCTGCCAGCAGAGCCGCTTGGTTGTCGTGGTCAGCCAGGCGGCCAACGCGCCTTCTTCCCTGACGGAATCGAGGTGTTCCACCAGCGCGGAAAATGCCTGCTGGAAGATGTCCTCGCGGGCTTCCTCTCGCAGGCGGTGCTTGAGGATGACCGACCACACCAGCCGCCGATAGCGGGCGACAAGCAGGTCCCACGCTGCCGGATCACCGGCGCGACAGCGCTCCAGCAGGGATCCATCGGTGTGGTACGCAGCCATGGCGCCGAGTGTAGTCCGTGATGGCAGCGCCGAGAAACACATTCGATTGCGGACGATTCACCCGCGATTCCAACCGAAATCTGAGACAACGCCCACATGGAAGCCATCGGCGGCGGCTTGAACGACGACTGCTCCGATCTCGCGGCGCTCGATGCGGGCGACCCCGATGCGGGCAGACGGCTCTACGACCGCCACGCTCCGCTCCTCTTCGCGCTCTGCCGCGAGGAGGTCGGGAGCCGGGCGCGAGAAGACGCAGAGGACGCCGTGCAGGAGACCTTCCTGCGCGCCTTCCGCATGCGTGAGCGTCTGACCGACTGCACGGGTTTTCGCTCTTGGTTGTGCGCCATCGCGCGGCTCGTCTGCAAGGAACGCCGCACCGCGCGCGCTCGTGAGCGTCGCGACATCGGCTACGGACTCGGGGCGTCGCGCGGCAGCTCCATGGGCGTCGCGCGCGGAGGAGCTGAACGCATGGCCGATCACACCGCCAACGAACTGCTTGCACGCCAAGGCGCCGACGCGCCGTCTGCGCCGCTCGAGGAGCGCGAGGCGCTCGCGAACCTCGGCCGCGCGATCGACGCGCTTCCAGAAGACCTGCGCGTCGCGATTCACATCTTCTACATCGAACGCGACCCCGTCTCGGTCGCGAAGGACGCGCTCGGCATCTCCCGCGCGCAGTTCTACCGCCTCGTCGCCGAGGCGCGAAACCTGATCGCTGCGCGACTGACGCGCGAGGACTCTCAGCCATGACGAATTCCAGCAACAACGATCGCGAGCGCGACGACATGCCAGAGATCCCGAAGGGTGACCGGCTTGACTCGCTGCTGCGTGCATGGCATGACGAGAACGCGGCCGCGGCGCGCGCCTCGCGCGACGCGATCCTCAGGCGCGTCGCCGCGCAGGAAGCCACGCGTCGCCGCACGCGCCCCGTGTTCGTCGAGGTCATCGCGCGCATCGGCTTCACGCGCATCGCCGCTGCGGCGCTGTTCATGGTCGCCTCCGCGCTCATCGTGTCGATCTTCGTCGGTCCCGGCCAGCGCGAGGCGATCGCCGATCCAGGCATCATGCAGGTCGCCGAGGGCGGCGCGCTCGAGGCCGTCGATGCCGACGGAAATCCGCTCGGAACATGCCCGCTTCGCCACACCGATGTGAAGGTCGAGATCACCGGGCCGTTCGCGCGCACCATCGTCGAGCAGACCTACACCAACCCTTTCCCGCGCACGATCGAGGCCATCTACACCTTCCCGCTCTCGAATCGCGCCGCGGTCGATCGCATGACGATGATCGTGCAGGGCCCGTCCGGCGAGAAGATCATCGAGGGCGAGGTGAAGGAACGCTCGCTCGCGAAGGCGATCTACGAGGAGGCGCGCGAGTCCGGATACATCGCGAGCCTTCTCGAGCAGGAGCGTCCGAACATCTTCACGCAGTCGGTCGCGAACATCGAGCCTGGAGCAACGGTGAAGATGCGCATCGCGACCATCGAGATGGTCGAGCGCAAGGACGGCGTCGCGCAGTACGCGTTCCCGATGGTCGTCGGACCGCGCTACATCCCCGGCAAGAGCACGCTCGCGGGCACGGCGCTGCCGAAGCTGCCCGATGGCTGGACCGTGCGCGAAGGCCTCGTGCTGCGCGGACCTGCGCGCGTCGAGACGGAGCCCGGCGCCACGATCGCCGGTCCGCGGCTCGAACGCATGCTGAACGATGCGATTCCCGTGCGCGCCGCCGACAACGCCGCGATCGACGCGATGCTCGCGTACGCCGACGGCCTCCCGTTCTTCGCCAAGTACGCCAACGGCAGCGCCGAGCGCGGAGTCTTCTCGCCGACCGCGTCGATCGGCGAGATCAACGGACGCTTCTTCTTCGTGACCGCCGCCGCACAGGGCTCGACGGGCGGGACGGGATTTGCGAATCCGACCGACCAGGTGCCCGACGCCGACAAGGTCACGCCGATGCCGACGCGCCCCGAGACGCGCGCGGGCCACGACATCTCGGTGCAGGTCACGATCGACGCGGGTGGCGCGCCGATCGGCACGATCGAGAGCGTGCAGCACGAGGTGCGCGTCGACGGCAACTCGACGACGCAGCGCGTGGTCTCGCTTGTCGACCAGAAGACGATTCCGAACCGCGACTTCGTGCTGCGCTGGAGCACCGGCGGTGGAGCGGTCGAGCCCGCGTTCTTCGCGCATACCTCGGACTCGCGCGACGCCGACGCGAAGGGCGGGTACTTCGCGCTCATGCTCGAGCCGCCCGCGCGCGTCACGCCCGCCGAGATCCGCCCGCGCGAGCTCGTGTTCGTGCTCGATGTGTCGGGCTCGATGAACGGCTTCCCGATCGAGAAGTCGAAGGAGCTCGCGCGCAAGGCGATCGCGCGCATGCGCCCGAACGACACCTTCAACATCATCACCTTCGCTGGCAACACCGCCGTGCTGTGGCCTGAGCCGAAGCCGGCGACCGCGGAGAACATCGCGGCGGCCGACCAGTTCATCGCCGGAACCTCCGGCGGCGGCGGCACCGAGATGATGGCCGCGATCAACGCGGCGCTCGTGCAGCCAGGGCGCAGCGGGGTCGAGCCGGCGAAGCTGCTCTCGCTTCCGGCCGATGGCCGCGGGCTCACGATCGCCGTGCCGGCCGGCACGATGGCGGTCGATGGCGCGCGTTGGAAGATCGACGCAGGGACCGCGGCGGATGGAACAGCGAGGAGCGTGTTCGCCGAGATTCCGGTGATACTGCCCGAGAATCCGAAGCGCCTCGCGGTGCTGCTCGAGGGCGCGTGGACCACGAAGGACAGCGAGCGCGTGTTCGTCGCGCGCACCGCGCGCTTCGAGGACGCCGATGCGCGCACGCGCCTCGTCTTCTTCCTGACCGATGGCTACATCGGGAACGACCAGGCGGTGGTCGAGGCCGTGTACGACAACGCGCGCGCCTCCCGTGTGTTCAGCTTCGGGATCGGCTCCTCCGTCAATCGCTTCCTGCTCGACGAGATGGCGCGCGCAGGCCGCGGTGTCTCTGAGGTCGTGACGCTCGCCGAGGACGCCGACGCCGTCGTCGACCGCCTCGTGCGGCGGATCGATGCGCCTGTCCTCACCGATCTCGAGATCGCGGTCGATCCGGCGCTCGGCGTGCGCGAGCTGCTTCCGGCGGGCGGGCGCCTTCCCGATCTCTACGATGTCGAGCCGCTCGTGCTGATCGGTCGCTTCGACCGCGCCGCGCGCGGCACGATCACGCTTCGCGGCCGCACGGGTGCGGGCGCGTGGGAGCGGACGGTCTCGGTCGGCCTTCCCGAGCGCGAGCCGCAGCACGATGTGGTGCCGACGCTGTGGGCGCGCGCGAAGGTCGATGAACTGCTGCTTCCGAAGCTCGCTGCGGTCGAGAGCGATTCGCTCGATGCGGCGACGCAACGAGCCGTCATCCGCCTCGGCGAGGCATTCCACATCACGACGCCGTACACGAGCTTCGTCGCCGTCGAGAAGAGCCGCGTCGTCGTCGGCGGCAAGCCGATGCTCGTGTCGGTTCCGGTCGAGCTCCCGTCCGGCACCAACTGGAATGGTTTCTTCGGTGAAGGCGTCGGCGCGGCCGATGTCATCGCGGCGGAGACGCGCGGCATGCGTCGCGGCGAAGGCGCGGTCGAGACCTTTGGTCGGGACTTCGCGCGGATGGCGACCGATCAAGGGTTGACGAGCGAGGGCGTTTGGTCGCGGGACGAATTCTCCATGCGCACCGAGAAGTCGCGGGGCGAAACGATGAACTCCGCGCCCGTGCCTCTGCCCGCCGTGTCCGCGGCGCCGAAGACCGCCGCGCCGCCTCCACCCGGCGCGAGCATCAAGCCGCGCGGCGCAGAGAACCGCGAGGTGCTGAGCCGCGGCGTCGGCACAGGCTCGATCGAAGGTCGTCGCTCCGCCGAAGCAGGCGAGACGGCGCAAACCGGTCAGGGTCAGGTGGGTGGCATGGCCGGAAGGCGTGCGCCAGGCGGGGTGCAGCTCGCACCGCCGCGGAACAGCACGGGCGGAGGCTTCGGATACGCGGGCGGTGGCGGCGGCGGTGGCGGTGCATCGTCGGCGTCGAGAGCAGGCGCGCCGCAAGCCGCGGCCGATGCCGCTGTCGATGCCAAGATCGACGCGAAGGTCGATGCGTCCAGTGCCGAACCGGCCGCCACCGACGCAGGCGGAACACTCGGGGCCAGGGCATCGCGTCTCGATGCGGCGACCCGTGACACGCTTGTGCGCGTGTTGGATCGACGCCTGCTCATTCTCGCGCTTGCTTCCGTGCTTGGCGAGGATGCGCGCATCCCGGATCTCGCGTCCGAACTCGATCTCGAACTCGAGAACGGCATGATCCTCGTCGCGATGAAGGTCGAAACGACAGGTGGAAAGCCGACGGCGAGCGTGCTTGACGCGCTGCGCGCGGCGGGCGGCGTCGTGTCGGCCGAGGACGGCGCGCGTGGGCTGCTGGTGGCGCAGGTGCCGGTCGCCGGCCTCGCCGCGGTCGCAAAGGGTGCCGGCGTGCTCCGCATCGAGGCGCTCGCGCCGAGCGAGATTCCGCAGGGCTGACCACGCGGGCTATGCGGTTGGTGGCGGCGGCGAGCCGCCCGATACCTGTGTTGACAGCCCAATTGGACGGTTTTTGGTGGAAGTCGGCATTCGTCACCCGATAATGGGAATGTGACCAGTTTCGGTCCAACTCCGATTCCGCCGACGCCCGGGGCGATCCAGTCGTCGTTCATCGCCCAGCAGGCGAGCGGGCCGCGGGCGCGGGAGAAGAACAAGCCCCAGGAGGCGGACGCGCCGCGCTCGATCATCAAGGATCAGGTGCAGATCACCGATCCCGTGAAGAGCGAGGAGGTCGATCCGAAGCCCGATGCGGTCGAAGAGTGGAAGCATCGTCGTCCACGCGATCCGCGCCGCGACCAGGCGTTCGAGACGCCGAAGCCGCGTGCCGAAGGCGAAGGGGAATCGCATCTCGATATCCGCGCGTGATGCCGGGCGACGATGTTGGCCGCACCGGAGCGAGCCGCGGCAGCGGCGAGCGCCCGGGATCTTGGTCGTCGCTCAGGTTCTCGACGCTTGCACGCCGAGCGTCTTGTAGATCCGCTTGGTGGCGTCGCTCTTGTTGAGCGTGTAGAAGTGGATGCCCGCGACATCGTTGTCGAGAAGATCGCGGCACTGCTCGGTTGCCCAGTGGATGCCGGCGTTCTCGATCGCCTCGGCGTTGCCCTTGCAGCGCGCGATCGCCTTGAGAAGCGGCGCGGGGAAGCGCGTGCCCGCCGCGAGGTCGGCCATGCGCTTGAGACCGCTTCCGCTTGTGACGGGCATGATGCCGGCGACGATCGGGATCCTGATGCCCGCGAGCTCGCAGCGTGCGCGCCAGTCGTGGAACGCGTTGTTGTCGAAGAAGAGCTGCGTGACGATGTAGTCGGCGCCTTCATCGCACTTGGCCTTCAGGTGCTCGAGCTGGACGAGCGTGTTCGGCGTCTCGGGGTGACCCTCGGGGAAGCCGGCGACGCCGATCCCGAAGCCGCGTCCGCCGTTCACGCCGAGGCGTTCGCCTTCCTTCTTGATGAAGCGCACGAGGTCGGCCGCATGGCGGAAGTCGCCGAGCGAGAGGATCCGTCCGCCCGCAGGCGGGTCGCCGCGAAGCGCGAGCACCGTGCCCACGCCGTTTGCTGCGTAGAGCTCGAGGATCGCGCGAATCTCGTCCTTGGTGTGGCCGAAGCAGGTGAGGTGGGGGACGGGCTCGAGCCTGGTCTCGCGTCGCAGCCGCACCACGAGCGCATGCGTGTTGTCCCGCGTCGAACCGCCGGCGCCGTAGGTCACCGACACGAAGCTCGGCGCCAGTGCGTCGAACTCGGCGATCGACCGGTAGAGCGATTCCCAGCCCGCGTCGGTCTTCGGTGGGAAGAACTCGAAGCTGAGCGAGGTTGCGTCTCGGGCGAGGACATCCACAATGTGCATGGACGAGAGGGTAGCGCAGCGACCGAACGCCGTACCATGCCATTTCCGTGCCCAATCGCCGCAACATCCCCAAGCCGGCCGCACGCCGCCTGAGCCTGTACCTGCGCGAGCTCTCGAGCCGACTCGAGGCGGGCGAGGAGACCGTGAGCTCGAAGGCGATCGGGCGGTCGCTCGGGCTTACCGATGCGCAGGTGCGCAAGGACCTTGCGCTCTTCGGGCAGTTCGGGCACCCGGGCCGTGGCTACGCCGTGAACGAGCTCGTGACCTCGCTGCGGCGCATCATGGGCCGTGACCGCGAGTGGCGTGCGTGCCTTGTGGGCGCAGGCAACATCGGTCGGGCGCTCATCAGTTACGACCGCTTCCGGCGCGAGGGCTTCCGCATCGCGGCCGTCTTCGACGCCGATCCGGCCGCCGCCGGGAAGGAGGCGGGGGGTGGGCTCAAGATCCGCAAGATGTCCGACCTTCCGACGGTCGTCGCCGAGGAGGGCATCACGATCGGGGTCATCGCCGTTCCACGCGAGGCCGCGCAGCAGGTGGCGGATGCGCTGGTCGCGGCGGGGATCAAGGGCATTCTCAACTTCGCGCCGAGGCGGATCGAGGTGCGCGAGGGAATCGCCATCATGAGCGTCGACTTCACCGTCGCGCTCGAGCAGATCGCCTTCCAGATCGCCTTTGGCACCGATGCTGAAGGCGATGACCAGGAAGAAGCCGATGAAGGACCCGACGATGCGGAAGCGCCGACCCGTGGCTAGTTTCCGTCTCGTACACTCGCGTTCGATGCACTCGCGCTTCATGATCTCCCGCTTCACGACCATGCTTCCCATGGCCGACCCCACCCCGACGACGAACCGCTTCACGCGCGCAGCCCTCGCTGCAGCCGCGTCGGCGATGCTTGTCGGTTGCGGCGGCAAGGCGCTGGCGCCGAATGCTTCGGATGCGCTGCGGGCCGAGCTGGCCGTCCGCACCAAGGAACGCGACGAGGCGGTTGCGCGGGCGGCCGAGCTCGACGCCAAGCTGTTCGCACTGACCGCGGAACGCAACGCGCGGGTGGACCCCGAGGTCGCAGAGGCAATGCCTGCCTTGGCCGCCGTCGGCCTCTCCTCGCTTTCGGCCGCGCGCCTGAACGCGCCCACCAAGGCCGACCTCGCGATCGTGCTCGCACCGACCGACGGGCTCGGTCGCTTCATCCAGCTGACCGGTACCGTCCGCGCCAGCGTGGCCGCGCTCATCCCGGGTCGCGACCCTGTTCCGGCGGGCTCGGTGACGCTGGCACCCAAGGCCTTGCGCGACAGCTACCGCAGCGGGTTCATGGGGACGCACTACACCATCGAGCTCCCGATCGAGTGGGATGGCTCCGAGACGGCGCGCGGTCTTTCGGTTGCGGGTGAGTTCGTCGACGGGACGACAGGCAAGCGCTACCCGTTCCTCGGCACCGTGCCGGTCGTGCCGGCCAAGCCGGGAACGACCGTCTCGCCCTCCGCAGCGGGCGCTTCGCGGTAGGATCACACCATGGTCGTTGACAGGGTTTCCGCGCTTCTTCCGCAGACCAACACGCTTCCGCTCGGCCGCCTCGTGGCCGCGGTCGGTTTCGTCGGCCTTGCGTTCGGCGCGTTCGGCTGCCAGCGCGCGCTCTTCCCGCAGGACCTGCCGCGCACGCAGTTCGAGACCTACGACAAGATGCGCCAGCGCTATGTGCCGCTCGAGGAGCCCGATGTGTTCGGAACTCCGCAGCCGGCGCTGCGCGCGCGTCTCAGCCAGCAGCAGGAATGACGCTGATTCGCTGCGACTTGCAGCGGAGCGACGCGATGCTCTTCAAGGCCATCGCGTGACGCGCATTTGAATTCCTGCAGAGGTTTCGGTGCTTCGGCCGATTTCCGCTATCGTTCCCCACCCCTCAGACTGCATCCGAAGGAATCGCGCCTTGGCACGGAAGTCTCAGACGAAGTCGAACTCGCGTTCCGCCTCCAGTGGAAAGTCCGGCGCGCGCAAGGTGCATCCGAAGCGCACGGGAATCGTGTGGGGCGTCTTTGTCGGCGCAATGACCTTCGCAGGCGGCGTACTGATGCTTGGCGACGGATGGCAGGGCATCCCTGCGGTTCGTGTGACCGAACGAAGCACCGCGCAGTCGCCCGTCGAGATCCAGGCCGGCCGTTGGCAGGCCATTGTCATCCACCACAGCGCCACCGCCGCCGGCACGGTCGACGAGATCACGCGCCAGCATGCGGCGTGGGGACTGCCGTCGCTTGGCTATCACTTCGTCATCGGCAACGGCAACGGCGAGCCCGATGGCTCGCTCGCCATCGGACCGCGGTGGTACACGCAGGAGGCCGGGGCCCATGTGGCCGCTCGCGCCACCGGCGCCACGCCCGATGCGGCGTGGTTCAACCAGAACGCGATCGGCATCTGCCTCGTCGGCAACGGCGAGCGCCGCGGATTCTCCGATGCGCAGATGAAGGCGCTCGTCGCGCTCGTGAAGGACCTGCAGCAGACCTGCGGCATCCCCGACAGCGCCGTGTTCCTGCACTCGGATCTCGTCGAGGTCGCGAGTCCCGGCCGCTTCTTCCCGCGTTCGCAACTTGCGTTCGAACTCGCGAACTGACCCCGCGACTGGTCGCTCGGCTATCGTCTCGGCGTGCCGGCCCATCTCGACACTTCACTCTCGACCATGCTCGAGACGCTTCGCGCGTATCCCGCGCCGGACGCGGTGCTCTTTGACCTCGACGGCACGCTCGTCGATTCGGTCGAGGACATCTTCGTCGCGGTGAACGCGCTGCTGCGCGAGCTCGGCCTCACCGAGCGTTCGCGCGAGGAAGTCACGATGTGGGTCGGAAACGGGGCGCGCATGCTCGTCGAGCGCGCGATGTCGGGGCGGTTCGAGGGTTTCGCCGGTCTTCCCGACGCGCTCGCACGCCACGCCGCGGCCGATGCAGCGATGCCGCGGTTCCGCGCGATCTACCAGGAGATCTGCGTCGACCACACGAAGCCGCTCGAAGGCGCGCGCGAGGCGCTCGCCGCCGCGCACGCGCGCGGGCTTGGCGTCGCGATCGTCACCAACAAGCCGCTCGCACCGACCGAGCGCATCGTCGACGCGCTCGGCTGGCGCCCGTTCGTCGCGTGCGTGATCGGCGGCGACTCGCTTCCGGTGCGCAAGCCCGATCCTGCGCCGCTGTTCGAGGCACTGCGTCAACTCGAGGCGCGCCATGGCTGGATGGTCGGCGACAGCGCCAACGATGTCGGCGCAGCGCGCGCCGCGAAGATGCCGAGCCTTGTCGTTCGAGGCGGCTACAACCACGGACGACCCGTCGAGACCATGGATCCCGCGCCCGATGTGATTCTCGATTCGCTGGCACCGATCCCAACGCTGGTCGCGATGCTCGTTGACTGAGCATCGAAGGACTCAGCCATGGAGGCGCTTGCCTGCGCGCGCAGCCAGAGCGTTGGCTTGAGAAGCCGTGTGTCGCCGACTTAGCCAGCGGCCTTCGACGCCGCGGGCGCGGACGGCGACGCAGGCGCACCTGACGCGGGAGCAGCCGGTGCCCCGTTGGTCGGACGACCGCGGCCCGCGCCATCGGGGCGACCGCCACGCGGACGACCCTCGCCTGCGCCAGCACCGTCGGCCGAAGCCGGAGGCGTTGCGTTCATCGCAGGCGGGCGACCGCCGCTGAAGCTGGGCGCGCTCGCGTTGGCGAGCTCGAACACGCTCGGATCGAGCTTCTTGGCGATCTCGAACGACTTGGGCTCGCGGAGCAGCACTTCGTCGCCCGGCTGAATGCCCTTGGTGATCTCGATCTGCAGCTCGCTCGCGCGGCCGAGTTCGACCTGACGCTGCTCGAAGCCGCCGCTGCCCTCGACATACACGAACGCAACCGGGCCCTGGCGGAAGATCGCCTGCACGGGAATGTTCACGGCGTCGTCGACGCGACCGAGCAAGACCTCCGCCTTGCAGCGCATCGCGGGCTTGAGCCCGAGCGCAGGATCGGTGTCGAGCGCAGCCTTCACGGTGTACTCGCGGCGATTCGGATCTCGCCAACCACCGGCGGCGGCGAGCACGCTGACACCGGTCACTTCGCCGCCGATCGGCTGGTTCGGCATCGCGTCGCTGAACACGGTCACGCGCTGCCCAGGCTTGATGCGGCCCGAGAGCGCCTCGCTCACCTTGAGGTTGGCGACCATGCGCGTGGTGTCCGGCAGGAGGATCACGAGTTCGTTCGGGCGAAGCTCGGTGCCGACCTGCGGAGGCTGCGTGTCGCCGCCACCGCGGCCGCCGTTCGAGCTGTCGATGCTCGTCGCATAGACGATGAGGCCATCGATCGGCGCAGCGAGCGTGGTGTTCGTGAGCTGCGTCTCGAGGCTCTGCAGGCGCTCCTTCGCGCTCTGGAGCTGGAAGTTCGCGCTCTCGACATCCGCCTGCGCCTTCACGAGCTCAGCGTTGAACTTCTCCTCGACGCGGCTGCGCTCGGCGCGCGCCTGCTCGAGATCGGACTTCTTCTTCGCCTCATCCTGGAAGAAGGTGTACTTCTCGTAGACCTCGAGGTCGAGCGCGGCCTGCTTGACCTTCGCCTCCGCCTCGATCATCGCGATGCGGTCCTTCTCGTATTCGTCCTTCGCGATGAAGCGCTGCTCGACGAGCTTCGCGCTCTCCTCGAAGCGACCCTTGAGCCGGTCGTAGTTGATCGCGGCGGTCTCCTTGGCGAGCGCGAGCGACTGTCGCTTGTTGACGACCTCGCCCTGCTGCCAGCCTTCGAGCGCAAGCTCGGCGATGCGCACGGCGACATCGGCCTTGTCGAGCTCGCTCTGCTTCTCGCCCTGCTTGATCGCGAGCGACTGCTGGGCCGCGATCGCGGAGCTGTTCGTCGTGTTCACCTTGTCGGTGGCGTCCTTGATCTTGTCGAGGATCTCTTCCTGCGCGAGGCGCACGAGGATGTCGCCCTTCGAGACGCGGGTGCCCTCGGGCACGATTTCCGTGATCACGGCGCGGGTCTCGAGCTTGTTGCGGATCTCGACCTGCTGCATCGCCGCGAGCTCTCCGCTCACGGGCAGCACCATGTCGAACGAGCCCTTCTCGACGGTGTGGAGGTCGCGCGCCGACACGGCCGAGGCGTCGGTGCTGGAGCCGTTGTTGCCACAGCCGAGCGGGAGCGCCGCGAGCGCGAGAACACAGCTGGTCGCGAGAATCCTGGTGGTGATGCGTGGCATGGTCGTCATGGTCGTTCCGATCGTTCGCGTGTCACGGGCGCTGGTCAATGAGGCCAGGCCCGGCCTCCTCGAGAATCTCCATTCCGGGCAACGGAATGAGCTTGCCGTCCGGCGCAATGCGGAGCTGACCGGTGTTGTTCAGGTAGCGCAGGATCGCGAGCTGCAGGTCGCGCTTCGCGGCATCAAGCGAGTCCTGCGCGCGGCGGAGCTGGTCGACCGCTTCGGTGCGGTCACGCGCCGTCGCGCGGTCGGGCGCGGCGTCGATCGCCGCCTGGCGGTTCATTGCCGCCGCGACGTTCTTCTGCTGGACGACAAGGCTGAACTGCGAGCGCTCGATTCCGCGCGCGGCCTGACGCACGGCGACGGCCGCGTTGTCGCGCGCCTGGAAGTACTGGCGCTTCGACTGCTCGAGGAAGATCTGCGCCTGGCGGAGGCGCAGGTCCTCCGGCACGCGGTCGAGCGGCATCGAGAACACGAGGCTCGCCGCGAAGTCGTTGTAGTCGGGCTCGAACTGGAGACCGGGCTGCGGCTTCAGCGGATTGGTCGGAATGTTGTTCGTGAGCCGGAGATCGAGGTCGCCGAGCAGGTCGTTGCGTGCGACATCGACCTTGCGCGCGAAGTCGTCGACGATGTCGCGCTCGGTCTGGAGGTCGAGGCGATAGCGGAAGGCGAGGCCAAGCGCTTCCTCGGTGTTGACCCGCGGAACCGGCAGCTTGAACTCGATCGGATCGATCTTGATCGGCTCGTCCACCGGCATGCCGATGCGCGCCTTGAAGCGGTCGAGCGTGAGGCGATAGAGCTCGCGCTGCGAACTGAGGCGATCGAGCGCGAACAGCGTGTTCTGCGTCGCGAGATCCGCTTGGAACGGCTCGGTGCGGCCGCTGTCGACGAGCGCCTTGGTACGCGCCTCGACGGCCGCGCTGCGCTCGACCTGACGCTCGCCGTTGGCGATGCCCTGGAGCTGGAGCACCAGCGTGAGGTAGTCGTCGGCGAGGTCGTAGTAGTAGTCGCGGCGGAACTGCTCGAACCCGCGCGCGGCGTAGACGAGGTTGCGCCGCGCCTGGATCAGGTCTTCCTGCGCCACATCGCCGAAGCCGCGAAGCAGGGGGATGGCGGCCTCCAGCACGATGTCGGCCGACTGCGTATCGGTCGAGAGCAGGTAGTCGTCGAGCTGCTGGGTGGCCGCCACGACGAACGAGGCGCTCACCTCGCCGCCGAACGGCAGGCGCTGCGCCACCCCGAGGTCGTTCACGATGCTCAGGGCGTTGTTGAAGCGACCGCTCCCGTCGCCGCCGTTCGCAAAGGTCGCCGCCGTGACATTGGTCGGCAGCGGCGTCCACTTATGCTCCTCGATGAGAAGCCGGATCGCGGTGATGAGGTAGCCTTCCTCGGCCGTCAGGTACTCGTCCGAGTGCATCATCGAGTACGCAATCGCGTCCTCGAAGGTGAACAACTTCGCGTTCGGATCGCCCTCCGCCATCTTCTCGAACCGCTGTGCGATGCTGTCTGCGTCCTCCTTGGCCTGAGGAATCGCCTCGAATGACAGCTCATTCACGGGCGGATTGACCGTCATGGGCTGGTCAACGCCCTCAGGGAAATCAGGAAAGTACGAACCAGGTTCGTAGCGGTTCGCATCAATTTCGGGGTAGATCGCGCCTCCGCCGAGTTGTTCCGCGCTGGCACGGAGCTTCTCGTTGGTGGCGCGATCGATGCGCTGGAGGCCACTGTCGCAAGCGCTCAGGATCGTCGCCGAGGCCAAGATCGCAGCCGACAGCGCCAGGCTCGGACGCGGCCAAGCCTGGGTCATCGGGATGCGGGTTGGGCTGAGGCGACGCTTCATCGGGGGATCAGTTGTACCGCAAGAACGCGGAAGGCTGCTTGCTTCGTCGTCAGGAAGGATCAGGATGCCCCGCTTTTTGCCCGCGCGGAAAGATTGTGGGAGAGTCCTCGCCGCGAGTCTCACGGGGCGATTTCGGCGAACCAACACCTTCGGACCACCTAGAACGCCTCTGGACGCCCCAAGCACCTCATGCCATCCGTCTCCTACGACTCGCTCAGTTTCTTCCACGACGGCGCCCGCTCAGGGGTGCGCCGGTTCGCCATCGTCGGGGCCGCGTTCGACCCGGCGCTGATGACCGCGGACGGGTGGGCTGGCGAGCTTGCTCGGCTTCGCCACGCTGGGTTCAACACGGTCGTCGCTCGGGTTCCGTGGGCCCTGCATGAGCCGACCCCGGACCGCTTCGACTTCGCGGGCGACCGCGACCTGCGCCGCTTTGTCCACGAAGCGGGCTCTGCTGGGCTCAAGGTGATCCTGCGGATCGGCCCGTGCGTCGGAGGCACCTTCGCGGGCGGCGGCATGCCGGGTTGGATCGGTGGGTTCGCGGGCGACCGCCTGCGCGAGTCGAGTCCCGCCTTCATGCAGCGTGTCACGAGTTTCTGGCGGCGGCTCACGCGTGAGTTCGTCGACCTGCAGGCGACGCGCAACGGCGGTTCCGCGGAACGGCCGATCGTGGCGATCGGGCTCGAGGACCACTGGCACTCGCTCGATGCAGAGGTTGGCGCTGCGTACTTCGGCGAGCTTGTGCGGTTCGTACGCGAGTTCGGCGTCGAGGTACCGCTCATCAGCGCCAACAACTGCTGGTACATGCACGAGGGCGTCGTCGACACCTGGTGCCGCGAGAGCGATCGCCCCGCCGAGCGCATGGCCGAGCTGCGCCAGGTGCAGCCGGACGCGCCGCCGATGGGCATCCTCTCGTGGGATGAAGACGCGCAGCGTCTCGCCTCGCGCGCGATCGTGCGATCGGACTTCGTGCTCGAGGCGTCGGGTGGGCGTCACCGCGGCGCGACAAGCGCGCGTGGTTTCGCCGAGCGCCCGCCGCGCGATCTCTTCGACCTCCGGCGCGCGCTCGTGTTCGCGAGTTCGTTCGGCGAGGTGCTCGCGAAGCTCTCGGCGGACGAGGTGGCGGCGCGCGTCGAGATGCGCGCGCGCGGAGATGGTGGCGTCGACTTCTTCGGACGAAACCTCGCGCTCAACGGCGCGCGCTTCGAGCGCTGCACGGGCTCGCTGGTTGCGCTTTCGGGCGATCTCCTCGTCGTTGCAGGCAAGCCGCGTGGCAAGATCGAGATCACCGTCGACGGAAGTACCGCAACGCTGACGGTTCCGGTCGAAGGCGGAACGCCCAAGTGCGTCTCCGTGCGCCGGCTGCGCGTGGTCGCCGTGCCGTTCTCGCTGGCGGATGGCGTGGGCATCGCGGGCGACGGCTTTGAATTCGTCGATCGCGAGGGCAATCTGGTGGTCGCGATCGACGCGGCCGGCGGCGTGCGTCGGCTGAAGCCAGACGCGGCGGCGAAGGCCCCGCCGCGCCGGGCGCGGAGGCTCGGCGAGACGACCGCGCTCGTCGAGCGCGCCTCGCTTGATGGAACGCACGCGCGATTTGCGTGGATCGCCGCGCCTGCGTCGCTCGGTGCGTTCGGCGTCGTCGCGCAGACCGCGTACTACCGCGCGCGATTCAAGCAGACCGGCAAGGCGAAGCGTCTGTATGCGCTGCCGTCCGCACGCGCGCTCGACGCGACGCTGGTCATCGACGGCGCTCGCCACGCCAACGGCGGCGCCGGCGTCGTTGAGATCGCATCGAGCGGCGCGCACACGATCGTGATGGAGGTTGCGAGCGATGGACTCCCCGCGATCGGACGCGCCGTCGGTGCGCCGACCGGCGTCTTCGGACCACTCGTCGAGCTCGCTCCCATCAAGGGCGTCAAGCGCGACGCAGTGCCTCAACCTCCGCGCGACGCGACGGTGGTTGGTCGATTCATCTGGGGCCTTGATCTCGTCGATGAAGTCGGCGCCAAGACGATGCGGTGGACCTTTGCACCGCAGAAGCAGGATGTCGTCGTCTGTATTCCACCACGCGCTGCGGATGCCATGGTCGCTGGCGATCATGGGTTCCGGCTGAACGGCGAACTCCTGCCGTGCATCGGGCCTGCGGGAAGCGCGTCGTTCGTCGTGCTACCGGCGGCGAAGCTTGCGCCGATGAGGCCGAAGCAACTCAAGAAGGGCGAGAAGCCGCCGAAGGCGCGCAACGCGGTGCTCGAGCCCGGCGACAACGAGCTTGTCTACGACGGTGTTCCACACGCCGACGCGAAGGACATCAGGATCTTCGCGGTGAAGGGCGCAATCGCGGCCGACTGGGCGTTTGCGCGCGTCGATCCGCCGGCAAGCTGGGCCGCGGCGACATCGGTCGCGAAGACGGCGCTTGGCAGAAAGACGGGCGTGCCGACCTGGTTCCGCACCGACTTCCACCTCGAGGCGCCATGCGCGCTGTCGTTGCGCGCGACCTTCGCGGGCGACGCGCGCGCGACGGTGATGGTGAACGGCGCAAGCGCGCTGGTGCATGAGGGCGCAAGCGGCGTCGCGAGCGGCAAGGGCGCTGCGCGCAAGCTGGTGCGCACGGCGGATGTCCCCGCAAGCACGACACGCACGGGCGTGAACGAGATCCTCGTCTTCTCGCCCGATGGCCGGATGCCTGAACTCACGGTGCTGTGAGGCGCGCGATTCAACGGCGCCGCCGCGCCAATCGCGGCGTTCGCGCCGCCCCCGCACGCGAGTACGCGAGGGCGTGCACGATGTCAGCTCGCAGACCGTGCGCGCGGCATCCAGTCGACGGCCAGTCTTCCGACGCCGAGCGCAGCCGCGGGCGGCAGCAGCACGCCTGCGACGCTCATCCACAACGGATGGGGAATCAAGATGAGGTTCATCGCGACGAACGCCACGCTGACCGCGCCGACCGCGATCGAGAGCGGCAGGAAGTTCGCGCCGCCCACGCGGCATGCGGCGAAGGCTCCGAGCGCGGCGCCGAGCACCCATGCCAGCACCACGCTGACGAGCGCGCCGATCGGCATGTCATGCATCGCGGAGCCGATCGCCTCGCGCCAACCCGGATCGCCCTGCTGCATGAGCGCCTTCGCATCGAGCATCGACTGCGGAAGCTCGAAGAGCCGTGTGCCGAGGCTCTCGAACAGACCCGTGAACGCAGCCATCACGAGGATGCCGGCGGGCAGCGCGAGGGCGAAGCGGATCTTCTGCAAGTTCATGCGCGGGAGCGTACAGCGTTCGCTGCGATGCACGGCGCAGCGAGTATGCTCTGCGCTCGCATTACTGAAGGAATCACCTATGGCTCGCACGCTCGTACTCGTTCGGACCTCCACGCTCGCTGGGCTTTCCCTGAGCATCCTCGTAGGTCTCGGCGCATGCGTGCCGAAGCAGCAGGGGATGAGCGGACCCGCCGCGCCGTCCTCGTCCGACTCCTCGCTGCAGATTACGCCCACCGCGCCGCAAAGCGCGGCGACGAGTTCCGCGTCGACCGCGGCGCCGACCGAAGACACCTGGCCGCGCATCTTCACCGTCGGCACCGACTCGGTCACCGTCTATCCGCCGAGCTTCCAGACCTGGGATGCGATGCAGCTGACCGGCACCTGCGCGTTCTCGCTCGCTGCGCAAGGCGCGCAGGCGGAGAGCTTCGGCACGCTGTCGTTCAGCGCCTCGACCGAGGTGAACAAGCTCAACCGCATCGTGTCGCTCACGAACATCCAGGTGACCGGCGTGTCGCTGCCGTCGAACCCGGCGAAGCAGTCCGCGCTGCAGTCCGGCCTTGAGTCGGCGGGCGCGGGCCGCACGCTGTCGGTCTCGCTCGACCGCCTCGAGGCGGCCGTGCCCGGCATGAAGACCGCGCCTGTCGCGCCGGCAGCGCCGCTCCTCAACAATCCTCCCGCGCTCTCGATCGTGACGCAGCCGACCGTGCTTGTTCCGATCCAAGGCAACCCCGTGATGCAGCCGCTCGAGGGTACGAGCCTGCAGCGCGTCATGAACACGCCGATGCTCCTCGTGCAGGATTCATCGGGCGCATACTGGCTGAAGATCGCCGACGGCTGGATGACCGCGCCCGCGCTCGGCGGCCCGTGGACGGTCGGCACCGCGTCGGGCAGCGCCGCGACCAGCCTCGCCGCCGCGACCAAGTGGGCCTCGACGCAGCCGTCGATCAACCTGCTCGCGCCGTCTGCGCAGGATGTCGCCGGCAACGCCGACAAGTCGCAGACCGTGTCGCTTGCGAAGTCGGCGCCTGCGATCGTCGTCTCGACCGCGCCCGCCGAAGTGCTCGTCATCGAAGGCGCGCCGGTCTGGGCTGCACTGGGCGCCTCGGGCCTTCAGTATGTCTCGAACACCAGCGCGAACATCTTCCAGATGCAGGCGACGGGCGCGACCTATGTGCTCGTCTCGGGTCGCTGGTTCGCGGGCACCTCGCTGAACGGACCGTGGACCTACACGCCGCCCGCGCAGCTGCCGACCGCGTTCATGCTGATCCCGCAGGACAGCCCGAAGGAGAATGTGCTCGCCTCGATCCCCGGCACCGCGCAGGCTCAGGAGGCCGCGATCGCGAACGCCGTGCCGCACATGGCGCGCGTTCCGCTCAGCCAGGCGATGCCCGCCGTGACGGTGATCGGCGGCAAGCCGCAGTGGGTCGAGATCCCGACCACGAGCGTGAAGGTCCTCTCCAACTGCGCGACGACGGTGTTCGATATCCGCGGCACCTACTACGCGGTCGTGAACGGCATCTGGTTCCGCGCCGATTCGCTCAACGGTTCGTGGAAGGTCGCGAAGAGCGTGCCGTCGGCGATCTACTCGATCCCGCCGTCGAGCCCGTACTACTTCGCGACCTATGTGCGCATCTACAGCGCGACGCCTGACTATGTGCTCGTCGGCTACACGCCGGGCTACTTCGGCGCGTACATGCAGGACGGCGTCGTCGTCTACGGCACTGGCTACTGGTACACGCCGTACTGCTCGTCGGTGTGGGTGCCGGTTCCGATGACCTACGGATGCTGCGCCGCGATGAGCTACAACCCGTGGGGCGGCTGGGCGTTCGGCTTCGGCATGGGCATGGCGGTCGGTTGGGCCGTCGGCGCGAGCACCTGGCACTGCGGACCGTATCCGTGCTGGGGTCCGTACTACGGCGGCTTCGGTCCGCACGGCGCGTATGCGTGGGGTCCGGGCGGCTGGGCCGCGACGACCGGCAATGTCTATCACCAGTGGGGCGATGTCTCGACGATGTCGCGCACGAGCGCCGGCTACAACGCGTGGACCGGCAACCAGTGGGCCACGCACACGGGCGCTGCGTACAACTCGACGACGGGCGCGCGTGCAGCGGGCCAGCGTGGTTATGTCGACAACGCGTACACGGGCAAGTGGGCGTCGGGCGCGCGTGGCGCGGGCTACAACCCGACGACCGGCAACTACGCATCGGGACGCGCTGGCGTCGCTGGCAACAGCGATGGCGCGAAGGTCGCGGCAGGCGCGGGCACGGTCGGCAACACCAAGACCGGTCAGAGCGCGAGCGTCGCGGGCGTCAAGACCGACAACGGCGCGTGGGGCGTGGCGCACGGCTCGGACGGCACGGCGGTGTCCGCGGGTAACAATGTCTACGGCTACCACGACGGAAGCGCGTACCGCTACAACGATTCGTCGAGCACCTGGCAGCATGCCAACTCCGACAACAGCTGGTCGGATGTGAAGGACAGCGCGACGAAGTCGGATCTCGATCAGATGCAGTCGACGCGATCCGATGGCGATTGGCGGGCATCGAACTCGTCGCGCTGGCAGTCGGGCGGCGATGGCTTCGGCGAGGGCGCGCGCGACGACAGCGGCAGCAGCAACTGGGATCACTCGTCGTTCGGTCGCAGCGACTCGAGCGGCGACTCGGGCCGCTGGGGCCGTTCGAGCAGCTTCGGTGGATTCCGTGGCGGCGGCGGCGGTGGCTTCCGCGGCGGCTTCCGTCGCTAATGCAACGCGCTCGGATGCCAGACCGTCTTCAGATCGACGAACGGCTGGATCGCGAACGGCGAATGCCAGAACGCGTCGTCGTCGAACGCCGGCGCATCGTGGAAGAGATGCACGCGCTTGAGATTCTCGGCGGCGCCGAGTTCGAGCGCCTTCGCGTCGGCCGCGGGGAGCCGCGCGCCCGCGACGCCCGCGATCTCGCGGTGCGACGCGATCCACGGGCAGAGTTCCGCGCGTGCGCCGGTGAGGATGTTGATGATGCCCGCGGGCACATCGCTCGTCGCGACGGCTTCGGCGAATGCGATCGCAAGCGGAGCGTTCGCGGTGGGCTTGCCCTTGCCTGACGCGGCCGTGATCGGCGCGACGATAATCGTGGCGTTGCCCGCGGCGATGACCGGGAGCAAGAGCGACACGAGCGAGAGCAGCGGCCGCTCGTCCGGCATCACGACCGCGACCGTGCCCATCGCCTCGGGCATCGTGAAGACGAAGTACGGCCCGGCGACCGGCTGCTTGCCGCCGAGCACGGCGGCGATCTTGTCGGTCCAGCCCGCGAAGCACACGCAGCGGTCGATCGCGCGGTCGACTTCCTTCGTCGCGTCGGCCTTCGAGCGGCCTTCGATCGACAGCATCAGCGACGCGAACTCGGCGCGGCGCGCCTCGAGCATTTCCGCAAGGCGATAGAGCACCTGTCCGCGGTTGTACGCGGTGGCCGCCGCCCACTTCGGCTGCGCGGCGCTCGCGGCCTCGACCGCGTCGCGCAGGTCCTTGCGGCTCGCGTGCGACGCGTGCGCGAAGGCGCGCTTCTTCGCATCGAGCACCAGCACCGTGCGTCCGCTCTCGCTGCGCGGGAACGCGCCGTTCACATAGAGCTTGAGCGTCTTCGCGACCTCGATGCGTCCGCTGCTCGTCGTCGCGCTCATCGGCCACCTCCAAGCTTCACATACGCGGAGAGACCCTGTCGCCCGCCCTCGCGGCCGAAGCCCGACTCCTTGTAGCCGCCGAACGGCGCGCTTGCGTCGAAGCGGTTGAAGGTGTTGAGCCACACGACGCCTGCGTTGAGGCGATTCGCCATCTCGAGCGCGCGCGCGGCCTTCTCGGTCCACACGCCGGCGCTCAGGCCGTAGGTCGTGTTGTTCGCGCGCTGCACGGCTTCCTCGGGCGTGCGGAAGGTCATCACGCTGAGGACAGGCCCGAAGATCTCCTCGCGCGCGATCGTGTGCGACGGCTGCACGCCCGTGAAGATGCACGGACGGCACCAGAAGCCCTTCTTCGGCAGGTCGCAGGCGACCTCGAACTTCTCAGCGCCTTCGTCGGAACCGGCCTTCAGGTAGCGTTGAATCGTCGCGAGCTGCGCCTTCGAGTTGATCGCGCCGACATCGGTGTTCTTGTCGAGCGGGTCGCCCACGCGCAGCGAGCGCATGCGGTTCCGCAGGCGGTCGATGAAGTCCTCGTGGATCGACTCCTCGACGAAGAGCCGCGAACCCGCGCAGCAGACATGGCCTTGGTTGAACCAGATGCCGCTCACGACGCCTTCGACCGCCTGGTCGAGCGCCGCGTCGGCGAACACGATGTTCGGGCTCTTGCCGCCGAGCTCGAGCGTGAGCTTCACGCCTGAACCCGCGAGCGCCTTCGCGATCGCCTTGCCGACCTCGGTCGAGCCGGTGAACGCGACCTTGTCGACCTTGCCCTTCGCGGCGAGCGCCGTGATCGCGCGGCCCGCGTCGGGCCCGCCCGTCACGATGTTGACGACGCCGTCGGGCAGCCCGCACTCCTGCAGGATCTCGCCGAGCATGAGCGCCGTGAGCGGCGTCGTCTCGGCGGGCTTGAGCACGCAGGTGTTGTCGCACGCGAGCGCGGGCGCCAGCTTCCACGCGGCCATCAGCAGCGGGAAGTTCCACGGGATGATCTGTCCGCACACGCCGACCGGCTGCGGCTTCGCGCCGGCAAACGCGTAGTCGAGCTTGTCGCACCAGCCCGCGTGGTGGAAGAAGTGCTGCGCGACGAGCGGGAGGTCCTCGTCGCGGGACTCCTTGATCGGCTTGCCGCCGTTCATCGACTCGAGCACCGCGAGCTCGCGCGAGCGCTCCTGGATCCGCCGCGCGATGCGGAAGAGGATCTTGGCGCGCTCGGCGGGCTTCGTCTTCGCCCACTTCGGCTGCGCCTTGCGCGCGGCGTCGACCGCGCGGGCGACATCGGCCTCACCCGCGTCGGCGACCGTGGCGATCGCCTCCTCGGTGGCGGGGTTGATGGTCTTGAACCCTTGGCCGGACTTTGGCTCGACGAACCGGCCCCCGATAAAGAGGCCGTACTCGGACCTCAGGGTGGGTCGGACGCTTTCTGGCGCGGGAGCGTAGGAAAAAGGCGCGATTGTCACGGTGGGTGAGTGTAACGGGGGGCGAATCTCGGACGGCGTTGTCTGCGAAGTCCCCCGCATGATTCGTCTTCTCACCCGATGGCCGCTCGCCCTTCTCGTCCTCGCTCCGCTCGGCGCCTGCGCGTCGACCGAATCCGACCCGAACAAGATCCCAGAGCCCGTGAAGGCAACCGAAGGCGGCGGGACCGCCGCTCCGGGAGCGGTGGCTGAAGAGGAGAAGCCCGCTGCGGAAGCCTCGAAGACCACTGAGGTCAAGCTGCACTCCGGCCGCGCCTCCGAGCCTGGCGCCGAGGAATGCCAGCCCGTCCGCACTCCCGAGATGGTGACGCGAGTCGGCGGCGACATGGAAGCCCAGGTCGAGATTCGCGGCGGGCGCTTCCGCTTCGGTCCGTCGCAGATCGAGAGCCCGCTGCCGGCCGGCTACCCCGAGCCGAC
>JBEAUK010000013.1:0-10472 GCA_041161465.1 Planctomycetota bacterium
GGGCACGACCATCTTGCGATCGGCGTCGCCGAGCAGGCGCTGCTTGCCGCGGCAGCGGCCCATCACCACGCCGTTCACGAACTCGAGGTGCGACGGATTCGCCGCGAGCACCACGCGGAGCGGCTGCCCCGTCGAGGTCGTGTGCTCGTTCGAGTAGCCCATGTGGTACTTCACGTCGCCGCCGCCCGACGCGAACGCCGCGGTCCACGCCTCGTCGAACTCGGTGAAGATCTGCTGCAGGTTCTTGCCGACGATGTTCGCGAGCACATTGAGGCGACCGCGGTGCGCCATGCCGAGCGTGAACTCACGGACGCCGAGCGCGGGGCCAGACTCGAGCACGCTGTCGAGGAGCGGAATCAGCGACTCGCCGCCTTCGAGACCGAAGCGCTTCTTGCCGACATAGCGGTTCGCGAGGAAGCTCTCGAAGCTGTCGGCCTCGAGCAACTTCGAGAGGATGCGCTTCTTGGTATCGGCGCCGAACTGCGGGCGATTGCGCGTTCCTTCGATGCGCTTCGCGAGCCACGAGCGGCGCTCGGCCGACTGGATGTGCATGTACTCGACGCCCATCGTGCCGCAGTAGGTCTCCTCGAGGCACGCGATGATGTCGGCGAGCGGCGAAGGGTTGTCGAGCGGCAGCGTGCCCGGGTCGAACGACTGGCCGAGCGCCTCGTCGTCGAGGCCGACCGCCTCGAGGGTGAGGTCCTCGGGGAACGGCCGCGTGGTGCCGAGCGGGTCGAGTTGCGACGCGAGGTGGCCGTAGGTGCGGTAGCGGTGGATGAGGTCGTCGACGCGTCTCTGGGCGTCGGAAGTCGCACCAGCACGGCCGGCCGCTGCCGCAGCAGCGGCCGCGACGGTTTGGGCGGTCGCCGCTGCGGCGGCTCCCTCTGGCGCGTTCGACGCAGCGGCCGCTCCAACGACGGGCGTGACCTCTGGTGCTTTCGAAGTCGACCGCGGCGCGGATGGCGCAGCCGCCGCTTCGACGCCTTCCGCCCCCTCCAGCTTCAATCCCAGCTCGAAGCCGAGGAAGAAGTTCTTCCACTCTGCGCCCACCGAGTCGGGATCCGCCTTGAACTGCGCGAACAGGGCCTCGACATAGTCGGGCTGCCAGCTGTTCACAGACTGCGGGGCGTGGGGGTGAGAACCGTCCTTGTTGGCACCCATACTCGCCTTCTCGTGGGCCATCTCGTGCACTCCAAACTATGCGACAGCGCGCGCGAAGGGCGCGCGGGGGGCAAAGCGGAGCGATTGTAGGGGAGAATGCCGCCCATTTCAGCGCTCAAACCGCGCTGATCGGGTCGACATCGACGGCCAGTTCCTCGCCGAGCTTCAGGAGCCCCTGCGATCGGGCTTCGGCGAGGACTCGGGAAATCTCGACCGCGCTGTCCGAGAGCAATTCGATCTGGCGCCGATACTTTCCCGCGATGCGGGCGATCGGGCAGACCGAGGGGCCGCGGACCTCGACCGCGCCCGCAAATCCGCGGATCGCCTGCGCGAGCGCGGCCGAGCGGCTGGCGCATTCGGTCTCGCCCGGGTGGCGGAGGATCAGGCGCGCGAGCCGGCGGTAGGGGGGCAGCCCGAACTCCTTGCGGTCGGCCAGTTCCTGCGACGCGAACCGCTCGAAATCGTGGCTCGCGGCCAGGCGGATGGCGGGGGTGTCGGGCTCGAAGCTCTGGATGACCGCGCGGCCAGGGTTCGCGCCGCGGCCCGCGCGGCCCGAGACCTGCGACACGAGTTGGAAGGTGCGCTCGGCTGCGCGGAAGTCTGGGAGCGCAAGCGCTGTGTCGGCGCTGATCACGCCGACGAGCCGCACATTCGGGAAGTCGAGCCCCTTCGCGATCATCTGGGTGCCCATCAGCACCTTGACCTCGCCCTTCCCGAAGCGCTCGAGCGCGTCGTGGAAGTGCTTCGCGGTCTGCATGGTGTCGCCGTCGACGCGCAGCATCGTCTCGCCTTCGACGAGGCTCGGGAAGAGGCGCGTGAGCTCCTCCTCGACGCGCTGCGTGCCGAGGCCGAACACGGTGACGGGCTTGCCGCAGTCGGGGCATTGCTTCGGCAGCAGCGTTTCGGCGAGGCAGTGGTGGCAGCGCACGAAGCTCTTGCGCGCGTTGCCCGCTGCGTCGACATGGCAGACCATGCCTGCGTCGCACTCGGTGCAGGTCAGCATCCAGTCGCAGCGCTGGTCGCTGCAGGCGATGTAGTTCGCGTAGCCGCGGCGGTTGAGAAGGAGCAGCACCTGACCGCCTTCGCGCAGCGTCTTCTCCATCGACTCGCGCAGGGTCGGGCCGACGAGGTTCACGCGCCGATCGCGGATTTCGCGGCGTTCTGCGCCGAAATCGACGACCGTCACCTTCGGCACATTGAGCCCGGGCGCGCGCTTCGTCAGGCGGTGGAGCGTCGAGATCCTGCGCTCGACCGCGTTCATCCAGCTCTCGAGGCTCGGGGTCGCGCTGCCGAGGACGACGGGGCACTTCGCGATCTGCGCGCGGCGGATCGCTGCGTCGCGGCCGTGGTAGCGGGGGGCCGAGTCCTGCTTGTAGCCGGGCTCGTGTTCTTCGTCGACGATGACGAGGCCGAGCGAATCGTCGGGAATCGGCGCGAACAACGCGCTGCGTGCGCCGACGACGACATCGGCGCCACCCTCCGCGAGCAGCTGCCACTGCTGGTTGCGCTGCGCGTCGGTGAGGCCTGAATGAAGCACCGCGACCTTCGCGGTCGCGAGGCGCGCGGCGATGCGGCCGACCGTCTGCGGCGTCAGCGAGATCTCGGGGACGAGGAGGATCGCGCGCTTCCCGCGGCGCACGCATTCTTCAAGGAGACGGATGTAGATCTCGGTCTTGCCCGAGCCCGTGACGCCGAAGACGAGGTGCTGCGCGAACTGCCCGAAATCGCGGGAAATCGCGGCAATCGCGGCGGATTGCTCTGCCGTCGGCTCGGGCGCGGGCGCGATGTTGCCTGCGCGCGCGATGAAGCTTGCCTCAAACGATGTCTTCTTCGTCGCGACGAGATGGCCCGACGCGATCAACCGCTTGAGCGGCTCGACAGACGAGTAGCCCGCGGCTTCGGCGAGATCCGCGATCTCGATCGGACGCGGCAAGGTCGCGAGCACATCGAGCGCGTGCTGCTGGCGCTTCGTGATCTTCACGATCACGGTCTTGGCTCCCGCCGCCGGCGCAGGCGCAAGATCGACAAGCGTGCGCTCCACGCGCCCGATCGCCTTGCGCACCGCGGCGGGCAGGATCGACGCAAGCGTCATCCCGATCGGACACGCGTAGTACGCGCTGATCCAGCGCGCGAACTGCATGAGTTCGCCCGGAAGCACGACGCCCGAAGGATCGACGCCGAGGATCGGCTTTATCTTCTCGCGCGGAATCCCGATGTCCTCGCCCTCGGCGACGCGCCGCACGATCCACCCCGCGGTCGGCGTCTCGCCGCGCCCGAGCGGCACCTCGACGCGCGCCCCGTCGGGCAACTGCGCAAGTTCGCGCGGCAACGCGTAGGTCAACCCGTCGGGCGACCGATCGACCGCCCGCTCGACCGCGACGACGACGAGCGGGAGCGTTTCGACCGGGGTGTTGGAGGCGAAGAGGGACACGGGGCGACAAAGGCCACAGCCTATCCGCGGCGCGGCGCGCGGGATTCGGCGGTCCCCGTAATGAATCGGACAGGCGGTATCGGTTGTGTCATTCGAGCATCTGAAGGAAAGGTGCGCCGAGCGGCACAAGGCGGAGCCCGATGTGTGCCAAACTCTTGCGTATACCCACGGCAGTCCGCGCCCGCGTTGGGCCGCCTCCCTTCAATCGAGAAACCAGATGGCCACACTCTCCTCCATCCTCGGTCGTGTTTCTGTCGCACTCCGCCGCGTGCGGGCGCGCGGGCCCGTTGCGGTCATGCTGGCGTTCGCCGCCGCAGTGTTCGCGCTCGTCGCGCCAGGCGCGGCACACGCGCAGTGCGAGGGGCGTTGGCTGACGAGCCCGGAGCAACTGACGCCGGGAGCGAACTCCACGGTTTCCGCCTTTGCCGTGCTTCCGAACGGCGACCTCGTCGCGGGCGGCAGCTTCACGACCGCCGGTGGCGTTGCGGCAAACCGCATCGCGCGCTGGAACGGCTCGTCCTGGTCGGCGCTTGGGTCGGGCATGAACGCCGGCTTGGTGTCCGCGCTGGCCGTGCTCCCGAACGGCGACCTCGTCGCGGGCGGCAGCTTCACCGCCGCCGGAGGCGTGTCGGCGAACCGCATCGCGCGCTGGAACGGCTCGTCCTGGGCTTCGCTTGGAGCCGGATGGGGGTTGGGGGATTCGGTGCACGCCCTCGCCGTGCTCCCGAACGGCGACCTCGTGGCGGGCGGTGACTTCACCAGCGTCGACGGGTTCACGGTGAATCGGATCGCGCGCTGGGACGGCTCGTCCTGGGCGCCGCTTGGTTCGGGGATGGATGGCGGGGTGCGGGCCCTCGCGGTGCTCCCGAACGGCGACCTGGTCGCGGGCGGCTTCTTCACCACCGCCGGTGGCATGCCGGCGCGCGGAATCGCGCGCTGGAACGGCAAGTCCTGGTCTGAGATCGGGTCGGGGATGCTCGACACCTTCGGGAATCCAGGGGTCTTTGCACTCTCGACGCTCCCGAACGGTGACCTCATCGCGGGCGGCTCATTCGTCGACGCGGGTGGGGTCGCGGCAAACCGCATCGCGCGCTGGAACGGCGAGTCCTGGTCTGAGATCGGCTCGGGGATGACGGGGAACTACTTCGGCACAGCGGTGTACGCCCTCTCCGTGCTCCCGAACGGCGACCTCGTCGCAGGCGGCGACTTCACCACCGCCAGTGGCGTGGCGGCAAACCGCATCGCGCGCTGGAACGGTTCGTCCTGGGTACCGCTTGGCTCGGGGCTGAGCGACCGGGCGTTGGCACTCACCGTGACGCCAAACGGCGACCTCGTGGCGGGCGGCGTGTTCACCACCGCCAGCGACGTGGCGGCGAACTGCATCGCGCGCTGGAACGGCTCGTCCTGGGCCGAGGTCGGGTCGGGGTCGGGGTTGAACGAGGCGGTTTCGGACTTCGCTCTGCTCCCGAACGGCGACCTCGTTGCGGTTGGCCTGTTCACCACCGCCGGCGGCGTCAATGTGAACCGCGTCGCGCGCTGGAACGGTTCGTCCTGGGCTCCGCTTGGGTTGGGGATCGATGGCTCGGTGTTCGCCCTCACCGCGATGCAAGACGGCAACCTCGTCGTGGGCGGCAGCTTCAGCACTGCTGGCGGCGTGGACGCGTACAACATCGCGCGTTGGAACGGCTCGGCCTGGACTCCGCTTGGGTCGGGGATCACGGGTGCCTCGTCCTCCTCCTCGGTCGCCGCGCTCGTCGTGCTTCCGAACGGCGACCTCGTCGCGGGGGGCTTCTTCACCACGGCTGGAGGCGTGGCGGCGAACAACATCGCCCGCTGGGACGGCTCGTCCTGGACTCCGCTTGGATCGGGGATGAGTAGCTCGGTACACGCCCTCGCCGTGCTTCCGAACGGCGACCTGGTCGCGGGCGGCACCTTCACCACGGCCGGAGGCGTGGCAACGAACCGCGTCGCGCGCTGGGATGGCTCGTCGTGGTCGCCGCTTGGGTCGGGGATGCCCGCCGGCGTGGTGTACACGCTCGCCGTGATGCCGAACGGTGATCTCGTCGCGGGCGGGAACTTCACCGCCGCCGGTGGTGTGTCGGCGAACCACATCACGCGATGGAACGGCTCGTCGTGGTCCCCTGTTGGATTGGGGTTGAGCAACTCGGTTCGCGCCCTCGAGGTGCTGCCGAATGGCGACCTCGTCGCGGGTGGCACATTCGCGAGCGCCGGCGGCGTGGCTGCGAACAACATCGCGCGCTGGAACGGCTCGGCCTGGGCAGCGCTTGGGGTGGGGATGGCAGGCACCTCGGCGGGTATCGGTGTAGGCGCCCTTGCCCTGCTTCCGAACGGCGAGCTCGTCGCGGGCGGCCGATTCTCGACCGCCGGTGGCGTCCCTTCCAACTACTTCGCCCGCTGGACAAGCACCGGCATCCCGTCGGTCGCGCAGCAGCCTGCAGCGCAGTCGATTCAATCGGGCGCCACGCTCGCGCTCTCTGCCGCGTGCGTCTCGGGCTACGACTTCAACGGTGCTGTCAGCTTCCAGTGGCAGCGCAACGGCGTCGACATCGCGAACGGCCCCGGCGGCGCGTCGAAGCGCGGCGGTGAAGTCTCGGGCGCGAACGGCGCGCTGACCGCGACCGCGCTCTCGACCACGCTCACGATCACCGATGCGCGTCCGTCGGACGCAGGCGAGTACACCGTGGTCTTCACGAACAGCTGCGGCGACGCGACCAGCGTGGCGGCGGCGGTGGCGATCGCGGCACCGTGCCTCGCGGACCTCACGGGCGACGGCGCGGTCGGCTCCGCAGACCTCGGCGTGCTCCTGGACGCATGGGGCACAAAGGGTTCGTCGGCGGACCTCACGGGCGACGGCGCGGTCGACTCCGCAGACCTCGCCGCGCTGCTGAGCGCGTGGGGCGCGTGCAGCTGAGCGCAGCGGCGGTCCCGCTCACGCGATGATCGGCGCTACCACCTTGCCTGCGACATCCGTCAGGCGGTAGTGGCGGCCTTGGTAGCGATAGGTCAGCCGCTCGTGGTCGATGCCCAGCAGGTGCAGGATCGTCGCGTGCAGGTCGTGCACATCGACGGCGCCGTCGACCACGCTGTAGCCGAAGTCGTCGGTCGCGCCGTGCACATGGCCTGCCTTCACGCCGCCGCCCGCCATCCACAGCGAGAACGCGCGTGGATGGTGGTCGCGGCCGTAGTCGTTCGCCGTCATCTTGCCCTGGCAGTACGCGGTGCGGCCGAACTCGCCGCCCCACACGACGAGCGTGTCTTCGAGCAGGCCGCGGCGCTTGAGGTCGGTGACGAGCGCGGCCGACGCTTGGTCGGTCTGCGCGCACTGGCGCGTGATGCCTTCGGGTAGCCCGCCGTGCTGGTCCCATCCCTGGTGGAAGAGCTGCACGAACCGCACGCCGCGCTCGACGAGCCTTCGTGCGAGCAGGCAGTTCGCGGCGAAGGTGCCGGGTTCGCGCGCGGCCGCGCCGTAGAGCTCGAAGGTTTCGTCGCTTTCGCCCGAAAAATCGGTGGTTTCGGGCACGCTCGTCTGCATGCGGTACGCAAGCTCTGCCTGCGCGATGCGCGCGTCAATCTCGGCGTCGCCTTCGTGCGCGAGCGCGTCCTTCGACATCGCGCCGAGTGCGTCGAGCATCGCGCGGCGCGCGTGCGGCGACACGCCCTCGGGGTTCGAGAGCGCGAGCACCGCTTCCTTTCCCGCGCGGAACTGGACGCCTTGGTGCTCGCTCGGCAGGAACCCCGCGCCCCAGAGCCGCGCGTAGAGCGGCTGGTCGCGCGACGCATCCTTCGACACGAGCACGATGAATGCGGGCAGATCCTTGTTCATCGAGCCGAGGCCGTAGCTCATCCACGCGCCCATCGACGGGCGGCCCGCGATCTGGTGGCCCGAGCAGAAGAAGGTGATCGCGGGATCGTGGTTGATCGCGTCGCTGTGCATGCCGCGCACGATGCAGAGGTCGTCCGCGATTCTTCCCGTGTGCGGCAAGAGGTCGCTGAGCTCGATGCCCGCGCGGCCATGTTTCTTGAAGCCCGTGAACGAGCCTGCGAGCGGCAACACCGCTTGATTTCCGCTCATGCCCGTGAGGCGCTGGCCCGCGCGCACGCTATCGGGCAGCGGCTGGCCGTGCATGTCGCGCAGCTTCGGCTTCGGGTCGAGCGTCTCGAATTGCGATGGGCCGCCCGATTGGAAGAGGTAGATGACGCGCTTCGCCTTCGGAGCGAAGTGCGGCGACGGCGTGATGAGCGGCGCGTCGCCCGTCGCTGCGCGCGCGGTGCGCGCGCCGAAGATGTCGCCGAGCGCGATCGCGCCGAGACCGAGCGCAGACGCGCCGAGGAAGTGGCGGCGCGATGGGCGCATCAGTTCGTCGTAGGTGGGCGTCGGGCGTGGCGTCGTCATCGTGGGTTGCCTATCGCGACATGAGCGAAGCGTCGCTTGCGAGGATCGTGCTGCACGCAAGCGAAAGCGCCGCGGTTTCGTCGGCGCCGGCCGCGCGCTGCGACTCGACGAGCGCGCGGAGCGGTGCAAGCTCGCCTTCGCGCGGCGCACGCGCGCACGCGAGGCGGAACGCGCGCACGAGACGCGCGTCGCCGTCGGCGGGGGCCTCGCGCACCGCGCGCTCGGCGAGTGCGCGCGCGCACTCGGTGAACACCGGATCGTTCAAGAGCGCAAGCGCCTGGAGCGGCGTGTTCGTCGCGCCGCGCCGCGGCTGGCACGCTTCGCGCGAGCCCGCGTCGAAGGTGAGCATCGTGGGCGGCGGCACGGTGCGCTTGCGATAGGTGTAGAGACTGCGGCGATGGGCGCCTTCGCCGGTGTCGGCGTCGTAGCCGCCGCTTGCGCCCGTTTCGCCGACGAGCCCCGGCTGCTGATACGGCTTCACGCTCGGGCCGCCGACCTTCTCGATGAGAAGGCCCGATGCAAGCAGCGCGCTGTCGCGCAGTTGCTCCGCCGTCAGGCGCACGCTCGGGCCGCGCGAGAGAAGGTCATTGTTCGGATCGCGCGCTCGTTTCTCGTCGCTCGTCGCCGAGCGCTGACGGAACGCGGCGCTCGTCACGAGCCGCTTCAGGATCGCACGCGTGTCCCATGCGTTCGGCCCCGTCGCGAAGTCGTGTGCAAGGAGATCGAGCACCTCGGGGTGCGTCGGCCACGAGCCCTGCACGCCGAAGTTCTCGCTGGTCTCGACGAGCCCGCGGCCGAACACCTGCGTCCACAGCCGGTTGACCTCGACGCGCGCGGCGAGCGGATTGCGCGGGTCGAACAGCCACTGCGCGAGGTCGAGTCGGTTCGATTGCGCGTTGAACTCGCGCGGCAGCACCGCGGCGATCGCGCCGGGCGTGACCGGCTGCGTGCGGTCGGGCTGGTCGTAGCGCCCGCGCGTCAACACATAGGTCGGCGCCGCGTGCGGCGAATCGCGCATCGTCATGAACGCGGGCAGCGACTCGACATGCGCCGCGAGCGCGCGGTTCGCGGCGCGCTGCGCCTCGCGTTCGGCGGCGGATGCGCGCATCACGGCGTGCGCGAACGCCGCGTCCGCATCGGGCGCGACGCCCGCAGCAAGCGCAGCCTCCGCTGGCGAAAGCTCCGCGCGCCACACCGCGAGCTCGTCGATCGCGCCGCCGCGGAAACCAGCGTCGCGCGAGCGCGAGCCGACCTCCATCGTCGCGCCCGCGATCGGGCCTTCGAGCGCGTCGCGCAGCGTGTTCGTCTTCGCCTCGCGTCCGTTGACGAAGAGCCGCAGGCCCGTCGCCCACGAAAGCCCGTCGTAGGTCGCGACGATGTGCGTCCACTCGCCGACCGGCAGCGCGTCGGTCATCTCGACGCTCGCCGCGCTGCCCGGCCAGAGGTGGATCACGCTCCAGCGCAGGCGGCCGTCGGCGATCAAGAGTTCGAGCCCAGAGCCGTCGGCTTCGTTCGTGTAGAAGCCCGAAGTGTGGAGGACAGCCGCGCGCGCGTTCTTCTCGCCCGGCTTGATCCAGAACGCGACGCTGACCGGATCGTGGCGCGTGAAGCCCGAAAGCCCCGTGAGCGACACGCCGCCGTCGCCGTCGAACGCGAGCGCCTGCCCGACCTTGCCCGCGCCAAGCGCGACCGCGCCGAGCTGCTCGGGCCGCGCGCGGTCGGTGGTCGCGGGCTTTGCGGCGTCGACCGCGTTCGGCGTCTTTCCGTCGGCGAGTTCGTCGAACGCATAGCGCGCGGCGGGCGCGGGCAGCTCGCTCGGTGCGCGCGCGCCGCTCGCGTTCGCCATCGCGGCGACATCGGCGTTCATGCGCGCGTCGGTCGCGCGCATCCACGCGACGAGGAGCTCGCGCCTGCGCTTGGCCTGTTCGTCGTTCTCAAGCCGCACGAACGGCGGCGGCGCGCTGAACGCGTGCGCGAAGCTCTTCATCCCGTTCTCGTCGATCGAACCGAACATCGCAGCAAGCCCGTAGAACTCGCGCGTCGGGATCGTGTCGTACTTGTGGTCGTGGCAGCGCGCGCACTCGAGCGTGAGGCCGAGGAACGCCGTGCCGAAGGTCGACACGCGGTCGGCGATTCCCTCTTGACGGAACTCCTCCGCGATCGAGCCGCCTTCCTCCGTCATGCGGTGCAGCCGGTTGAACGCGCTCGCGATGTCGTTCGCCTGCCGCTCTTCGCGCGTCTTCGCCTTGACGAGATCGCCCGCGATCAAGGCGGTCGCGAAGCGGTCGTACGGCATGTTCGACGCGAGCGCGTCGAGCAGCCAGTCGCGCCACGGATGCGTGAACGAGTCGGCGTCGGACTGGTAGCCGAAGGTGTCTGCGAAGCGCGCGAGGTCGAGCCACACGGTCGCGCGGTGCTCGGCCGCGCGCGGGCTTGCGAGCATCGCGTCGACGCGGCGTTCGTAGG
>JBEAUK010000048.1:0-47942 GCA_041161465.1 Planctomycetota bacterium
GTGAAGTGGAAGCTGCCCGCGATCTTCTCGTCGAAGAGGATGTCCTTCATCGCGTGCGTGATGTGCGGGTTGAAGCCGATCGCGAACTCGCCGATGTAGCGCGCGCCTTCGTCGGTGTCGAGGATCTCGTTGAGCTTCTTCGAATCGCCCTGGCACGAGGCCTCGACGATCTTGCCGCTCTTGAAGACGAAGCGGATGTTCTCGAAGCTCTGGCCGTTGTAGACGGTCGGCGTGTTGTACTGAAGGACGCCGTTGATGCTGTCGCGCACGGGCGCGGTGAAGCACTCGCCGTCCGGGATGTTCTTGTCGCCGCAGCATGGGACGACGCCGATGCCCTTGATCGAGAAGACGAGGTCGGTGTCGCCCGGGCCCTTGATGTGGACCTTGTCGGCCTTGCGCATGCGCGCGGCGAGCGGCTCGCACGCGGCGGCCATCTTCGCGTAGTCGACGCAGCAGACGCGGAAGTAGAAGTCCTCGAAGTCCTCGGTGCTCTTGCCCGCGAGCTGCGCCATCGACGGCGACGGCCAGCGCAGCACGCACCACTTGGTGTGGTTGACGCGCTGCTCGAAGTGGACGGGCTTCTGGTAGAGCCGTGCGGCGCGCTTCATCTGGTCGCCCGGCACGATCGTCTGCTCGCTGACATTGTGGCCGCCGCGGATCCCGATGTAGGCCTGCATCGACTTCATGCGGTGGAGGTCGTTCTCGCCCCACATCGCGAGGCCCGCTTCGTCGTTTCGGTAGAGCTCGGCGACGATGCGGTTCGAGCGCTCGGCGACATGCGGGTGCGCCCCGACCTCGCGCGTGGCGCGGATCAGCGCGATCGTCATCTCGACGGGAATGTCGAACGCCTCGATGAGGACATGTTCGCCCTTCTCGAGCTTGGTCGAGTGGCGGACGAGGAGGTCGGCGAGCTTCTGGTAGCGGGGATCCATGGGGTTTCCTTCGGGATTCCTGGCGTTGTTCGGCGGCGAGTCTACTGGAGCAGCGCGCGCACGGCGGCGACCGTCACTGTCTTTACATCGGGAAAGACAAGATCAGCCTCGCGCTGGCGCTCGACCGTGTGGCCCTTCGAGGTGATGGCGATGCAGCGCATGCCCGCGGCCTTCGCGGCCGTGATTCCTGCGGGCGCGTCCTCGAACACCACGCAGCGCGACGGCGGGATCGACAGCCGCTCGGCCGCGAGCAGGAAGCACTCGGGGTCGGGCTTCGAACGCTTGACATCGCGGCCGGTGACGACGGCGTCGAAGCCGGCTGCGCCGAGTGAAAGCCCCTCGATCGCCAGCGCGACATTCGCCGGTGGCCCCGACGAACCGACCGCCGTGCGGAAGCCGTCTGCGCGCAGCGACGCGACGAGTTCGCGCGCGCCGTCCATGATCGGGAAGCGGTTGGCGACGATCGCGCGGTACGCGGCTTCCTTCTCGTGGTCGAGTGCGACGATCTCGTCGTGCGTCAGCTCGCCCTTGCCCGCGCGCAGCCAGCATTCGCGCAGCAGGTCCTCGTTGCGGCGGCCGAAGTGGCTGTAGTAGTCGTCGACGGTGACCGCCACGCCGTGCGTGGCGCTGATCGAGCGCCACGCCTCGTAGTGGGCGTCGTAGCTGTCGACGAGCGTGCCGTCGAGGTCGAAGATGGCTGCGTGGATCTCGGCATGCATGTCAGTTGCCTCCCGCCGCGCGCGCGATCGCCTCGGCGGCGCGGTCGATGTCGGCCGCGCCCACATCGAGATGCGTCACGAGCCGCACGCGGTTCGCGCCCATGCCGATCGCAGCGACGCCGTGGCGCGCGAGCCGCGCGCAGAACTCCTGCGCGCCGCCGAGCCGCGCGTCGAGCGTGAAGAACACCATGTTCGTGGGGATCGACTCGGGCGCGCCTTCGAGCGAAAGGCCCGGAATCGCGCCAACGGCGCGCGCGAGCCGCTTCGCGTTCGCGTGGTCGTCGGCGAGCCGCGCGACATGGTGGTCGAGCGCGTGGATGCACGCCGCCGCCAGGAGTCCCGACTGCCGCATCGCGCCGCCGAACATCTTGCGGAAGCGCCGCGCGCGCGCGATGAACGCTGCGTTCCCGACGAGCGCGCTGCCGACCGGCGCGCCGAGGCCCTTCGAGAAGCAGATCGACGCGCTGTCGGCGTGCTGCGCGAATTCGCGCGGCGCGTGGCCCGACGCGACGCACGCGTTCATGAGCCGCGCGCCGTCGATGTGAACATGCAGCCCGCGCTCGCGGCCGGCCGCCGCGCACGCCGCGAACTGCGCAAGCGGCCACACCGTGCCGCCGCCGCGGTTGTGGGTGTTCTCGAGGACGAGCATCTTCGAGAGCGGCGCGTGCTGGTCCTTCGGCTTGATCGCCGCGTGCACCTGCGCGGGCTCGAACAGTCCGCCCGGCCCGTCGAGCGGGGCGATCATGCAGCCGGCGAGCGCCGCGGGGCCGCCCGTCTCGTAGTGGATGATGTGGCTGTCCTTGTGGGCGACGATCTCGTCGCCCGGCTCGCACACCGTGCGGATCGCGAGCTGGTTCGCCATCGTGCCGGACGGGACATAGAGCGCCGCGTCCTTTCCGAGCAGCGCCGCGATCTTCGCCTCGAGCGCCTGCACGGTGGGCTCGTCGCCGAGCACATCGTCGCCGAGGGGAGCCGCCATCATCGCCTCGCGCATGGCGGCGGTCGGGCGGGTGACGGTGTCGCTGCGGAGGTCGATCATCGGGGTGGCGGCGCGTTCGGGCATGGGGGGTGGATGGTACGGCCGCGCGGCCAGAACGCCCCGCATGGCGCACAACCGGGAAAGGGCAGCGGGGGTTCGTGGCTTTGTCCTCGGCAGGCCAGATCGCTGCAGTCCGTGTCCGAGAATGCCGATGAAAGAGCCCGTGAGGGTTTCCGTGTCCAGGTCTCTCCGCTCGAAGTGGGCGGAGCCAGTGCTGTCGTTCGCCATGGGCGTCGCGGCGGTGGCGTCGACTGCGGTCGCTGAACCGCAGGCGCGACCCGCGTCGGCGCCCCCAACCCCGACCAAGACGCGCGAGAGCATCGCGACCCGCGATGACGGCGTGCCAAGGCGACTCGTTGCGCGCTTCGACTTCGAGGAAAACGCGATCTTCCCAAAGGAGATCCCCACGGGCTTCTACCGAGCGCTCACGAGGCTCGACGCAGACGCCGGCGCGTTCGCGCCGCCAACAGGCGGAGAGCAGGGAATCCCGGGCCTGCGAGACTTTGGTCGCATCGAGGCCGTCCGTGGCGTCGGTCGGGCACCGAGCAAGGGCGAGCCCAGCTGGGCTATTCGCTTTGCGGTCGATGGCGCATCGATGCTGCTCGCCAGCGAGCCGTCGCGCGTCTCGATCATGCCCGGATCGCAGCTGATGATCCGCGCCTGGGGGCGCAGCGAAGCGCTGAACTATGCGAGTCTGCGCCTGAGCGTGCGTTTCCACGACCGAGACGGCCGGGGCCTGCCCGGGGTCTACTCGAGTGCGATGTTCCGCAGCGAGGGAACATGGCGCATGCTCGCGGTCGAGCCGCCGCCCGCCCCACCCGAGGCCGCTGGGCTTGCGCTCTGGCTCGAGGTCGTGCAGCCGAGCACGGTGCGCGACATCGATGAGCCGTATCAGGTCGCCACCGACGATGTGACCGGCTTTGCCTTCTTCGATGACATCGAGGTCTGGCAGGTGCCGACGGTCGTGTTCGAGGCGGAATCTGGCGGAGTCGTGTCGCCCGGCGCACGCGCGCGTCTCGTGCTCCGCTGCAGCGACCCAAGCGTCACGCGCACGACGGCTGTGGTGATGGTGCGCGATGCGAACGACGCCCTCGTCTACCAGAGCACGCTCGATGTTCCCGGCGACCGGACCGCCAGTCTCGAGGTTCCCGCGCTCGCGACCGGCTGGTACGAGGCGTCCGTCTCGTTCCTGCAGGGTTCGAGCGAAGTCTCGCGCAAGACCGCGCGTTTCACCGTGCTTCCCGACGAGAACTTCGACTCGGACGATCCGCCGCGCTTCGGTACCAACTTCGCGATCCGCGACGAGCGAGTCCTGCCCGCCATCGAGCTTTCACGCAGCAACTTCGCGGTGTTGCCCGTCTGGACGGCCGCCACCGACATCCGTGACAGCAAGCGCGACATCGAGTCGCTGCGCACGCTTCTCTCCAAGCTCGTGGATCGACGGGTCGACACGATGTTCCGCATCTCGCAGGTTCCGGCCACGCTTGCGCGGCAGAGCCGCGTCGACATCGATGATGCCCTCGCGCTGTTCGCGCTCGAGGAGACATACTGGCGGCCGACGCTCGAGCCGTGGCTCCTCGCGTTCGGTCAGCAGGTTGACCAGTGGATGATCGGAACCGCACCCGTCGACGGCACGCGCGGCGATGTCGCTGCGCGCGTTGAGTCCCTCGCGACCGCCATGCGCACCGCGATCGCAGGCCCGAGCGTCGGCCTGCCGTGGTCGCCTTCGGAGCAGCTGCCGAGCGATCTGTACGAAACCGTGATCCGCGGCCGTCACCTCGTCGAGGTGGTGGTGGATCCAGCGTGGCGACAGAGCGATGGCGAGATCTACGAGGGTCTTCCCACTGGTCCACGGGGCATGGCACGGATCCAACCGCTGGCTCCGGGCGTGGTCGATGACCGCGCGCGTGCGGTGGATCTCGCGCTGCGCGCCATCGACGCATGGCGCGCTGGATTCGATGCGATCGCGGTCGAAGTGCGGTCGGACGGCGTTCAGGCCGTGCCGGGTCCGCCGATCGAACTCGCCGCGTGGCGCCAACTCGCGCTCAAGCTGTCCGGTCGACGATTCGTCGCGGACATTCCGCTTGATCCCGACATCCGCGCCATCCTCGCCGATGGTCCCCGGGGGCCCGTGCTGGTCGCGTGGAGCGATGTGGTCGATCGACCGATCGAGGTCTCCGCAGACCTCGGCAGTGGCCAGATCGCGCTGACCGATCTCTGGGGCCGCACCTCGAGGGTGAGCCTGACTCCGCGCGGACATGTCTTCAAGATCGGGCGCGAGCCCACCTTCATCGAAGGCATTGACGCCAACCTCTGTCAGTTGCGCCGGGGATTCCGCATCGATCCGGCCGTCGCGCTAAGCCGACGCGCGCCACAGGAAGGCGCGCTCGTGCTCGAGAATCCGTGGCCGACCGCGATGAACGGCACGCTGACGATCACCGGGCCGGAACGGCTCGAGATCACGCCGAGAACGCACAGCTTCACGGTTCCCGCGGGCGGCGAAGTGCGACTTCCGATCAACTTCAGCGTGCCGCGCAGCTTCCCCGCGGGCGTGACGCCCCTCACCGTCTCGTTGCAGGGAACGGCGACCGAGCCCTTCCGCGCGACGATGTCGGCGCCGCTGCAGCTTGGCAGCACAGCGGTGAAAGTCGATCCCGAGTGGCGGCTTGCGCGCAGCATCGAGAGCGGCAGCGTCGACATCGTGCTCACGCTGCGCGTGACGAACATCAGCGACCAGACGATCGATGTCGAGGCCTTCGCGGTGGCCGATGGCTACACGCAAAGCCGCAAGCCGATCTCGTCGCTTGATCCTGGAGCGACCGCCGTGCGCGTGTTCCACTTCGCGTCGGGCGCGCAGCGGCTTTCCGGCCGCGACATTCGCGCTGGCGTGCACGATTCGCTCCTCGACGCGCGGCACCTGCTGCGAGTCTCGATCCCGCCGCTCTTGCCGCCGACGAAGTCGACGCCATCCGTCGTCGAAGCCAAGCTTGGCGCCGCGGGGGACGACGAGGACTGGTGACGGCCCGTCGGGCGTGCGAGCACCCGATTGCTAGCGCCAGATTCCCGGCGTCGGCGACTTGCCGTAGAGCGTCTCGAAGGTGATGCGGTCGATCAGCCAGCGCTCGCCGCGCTTGCGCACGCGGAGAATCCAATCGGTCGGCACCCCTGTCTCGAGGCGTGCGAGCGAGGTCGTGCAGGAGAGCTCGACCTCGCCGGTCTCGTCGTCGAGCGTCCGGATCTCGAGCCGGCGGATGCGATTCGAGTCGATGCGGTAGCGGCCTTCGAGCGATCGCAGCGCCGATCGGATGTCGTCGATCGAGACGCCCGGGTTCTCGCGCTTGCCGTAGTTGAGCACCGCATCGGTCGTGAAGAGCGCGAGCGCCTTGTCCGTCTCGGCCGCTTCGGCGTGCGCGACCAGCGCGCGCGCGACCTCCGCCGCTCGCTCGCCCGGGGTCTCGACCGAGCGGCCGACGAGGACAGCGATGGCGGCGAGCAGGATCCCCCCGAGGCCCCCGAAGAGGAGCTGGCGAACCCCGGTGGTCAGTCCGCGCCAGGCCACCACGGCGCCGATCACGGCGAGGGCGATGGCGAGCGGCCACGGATTTTCGAAGAGCCAGGAGTCCACCGGGGCAAGATAGACGGGGACGGGCGCCCTCCGTGCGGATTGGGTCGTGGAAACCTGAATGGAGCGCGCGCGGAACGGGCTTTTCTGCAGGTCCTCGCCGTCATCGGTCGATCACGGTCGATGCGGCGGAGCCGCGTCCAAAGGGTTCGCATCGGGCGGCTGGGTGCCGCGCGGTGACGGTGCCGGGGCCGCGCTTCGACCTCGACCCGCGATGGCAGCCCTCCCCTCATCCCCATCGTCTGAATTCGTTCCGCCTGCACCGACTGGCGATGCGATGCCCGCATCCCCGCGCGGGTCGGCGACTGGAACCCCCGTGCTCGAGCGCAATCTCGCCGCGCTGCGTGCGCGAAATCCCGAAATCGTCCGCGCCATCCGCGAGGCGCCCGCCGTGACGCTCGAGTGGACCCGGGCCGCAGACGGCGCGCGGGTCGCGAACTACCAGGGTCGCGCGCTCGCGTCGCGCCACGCGCCGCGGGCGGAGGCGATGACCTTCGCCGACGGCATCGACTACACGACCAAGGGCACCGCGATCGTCATGGGTTTCGGCCTCGGCTACCACGTTGCCGAGATCTGCGAACGCATGGGCCACAACGGCATCGTGCTCGTGCTGGAGAGCGACCTTGCGCTGCTGAAGGCGGTCCTGAGCGAGATCGATTTCTCGCGCGAGCTCGGGTTGCCCGCGCTCATCATGTTCGACGGCACCGAGCAGGCGGGCAACTACGCCGAGCGTCTGCTCGGCCTCGAGGGAACGCTTGTCCAAGGCATCCAGCTCCTCGAGCACGCGCCGAGCCGCAGCCGGCTCGGTGAACACCCGAAGGAATGCGCGCGCATCATGACCGAGATCGTGCGCGGCGCGCGCAACACGATGGCGACGCTGCTCGCGCGCAGCGCGCACACTGTCGGCTCGATCTTCCGCAACGCGCGTCACTATGTCGGCGGAGAGACGCTTCTCCCGCTCCAGGGCATCGCAAAGGGACGCCTCGGCGTCGTCGTGAGCGCAGGCCCGAGCCTTCGGAAGAACCTGCATCTCCTGGCGCAGCCCGGCGTGCGTGACCGCTGCCTGATCGTCGCCACGCAGACGGTGCTGAAGCCGCTCCTGAAGGAGGGCATTCGCCCGCACTTCGTCGCGTCGCTCGACTGGCACTACATCTCGAAGCGCTTCTACGAAGGGCTGACCGAGCAGGATGTCCGCGACACCACGCTGATCCTCGACCCGCAGGCGAACCCCGTCGTCGCCGAGAGCTTCCCTGGGCGCGTTCGCGTCATCACCGCGCCGCACCTCGACGCCGTGCTCGGGCCGGTCGCGCGCGACTCGGGTCGGCTGCCGCCATGCGCGACCGTTGCGCATCTCTGCTACCAGATCGCGCGGTTCCTCGGCTGCGACCCCGTTGCGCTCATCGGGCAGGACCTCGGCTTCACCGACGGCGTGTACTACACGCGCGGCACGGCGATCGACGAGATCTGGTCGCCTGAGCTCAATCCGTTCAACACGATGGAGAACTTCGAGTGGACGCGCATCGTGCGCCAGCGCGCCCACCTCGTGAAGCTCAAGGACATCAACGGCCGCTCCATCTTCACCGACGGTCAGATGGAGTCGTACCTGCAGCGCTTCGAGTCGTTCTTCCTGCAGGACGAGCGCAATGGCCTGCGCACGATCGACGCCACCGAGGGCGGCGTCAAGAAGCAAGGCACCATCGTGAAGCCGCTCTCGGAGACGCTCGCCGAGTTCGCGAAGGAGCCGCTTCCGCCGATCCCGCAGCCGAGCGCGGAACTCGACCAGACGCGGCTGCGCGCCGCGGTGCGTCGCCTCGAGGATGTGCAGGACAAGGTTCGCCTCCTGCGCTCTGCGTCGCGAAAGGTGGCCGATGCGATCGAGCAGCTTCTCGAGCACAAGCCCAGGACGATGAGCGATGACTCGATCTGGCGCGTGATCAACACCGAGCGCGACAAGGTCGGCCAGCAGCTCGACGCACTCGCGCTCGTCGACGGCTTCGCGAGCCTCGGCGCGTTCCGCCGCGCAAAGGCCGACCGCCGGATCCAGCACACCAAGGATGTTGACGAAATCGGCGTGCAGAAGCTCCATGCGGAGCGCGATCTCGCGAATGTGCGCTGGATCGAAGAAGCCTCGGAGGCGTACCTCAAGGAACTCGGGCGCATGGAGCGGCGCTTGTCGCTGCCAGGTGGCGCGCGCATGAACGAGATCGAGGGCGACCAGGAGGAGGTCGCGGTGGCAGCGCGTTCCGACGATGCGCTCAGCCGCGAACTCGGCGAGGTCGAGGCGGCCGTCGAGGTTCGCGCAGCGTTCCTCGTGCCGGTCGATCCATGGCATGGCGGCCTTGGTACGCCGCGCAGCCTCTCGGAGCAGCTCGCCGGAAAGCCCGCGATCCAGTGGACGCTCGAGCGACTCGGGCGGTCGAAGTCGGCAAACTGCATCATCCTGCTCGTTCCCGAGGGCTTCGATATCGATGCGCTGATCGACCGACGGCAGATCAAGCTGCCGATCGAGATCCATCGCACGAACGGCAGCCCGTTTGGTCCAGTCCGTCCCGCGATCAACAGCGCGCGACTCTGGAGCGACAGCTCGTGGCGCGGCGGAATCTGCGGCCTCACGGTCTACGACGAAGTCCTCGCGCCACAGGCCATGCTTGCGGCGATGGAGCGCTTCAACATGACGGCCGCGGTCGTCGTCGGTCCGGACTGGCCGCTCGTGCAGATCGAGGGCATCGGCGGTTGCGATGCGCTGATCGAGCGACATCGTGTGCGGCCGAAGGAGATCCGCATCGTCCTGACGCAGTCGCCGCCGGGCCTGTCGGGTGCCCTCGTCGAGCGCTCGCTCATGAAGGAGTTCGCAGGTGGCGGACGCAGCGGCACGCTCGCGTCGCGACTCGTCTACGACCCGCTTCGTCCGCAGCAGGATCCGATCGTCAAGGAGCTCTGCGTCCAGGTCGACCATACGATTCGCCGCTCCTTCATCCGTGCCGTGTTCGACACGCCGCGCAACATGACGCGCATCCGTCGCGCGATCGAGCCCGTGGTCTCTGGAAACGGCGAGGGTGCGCCGAACGGCGGCCTGCTTGGCCTCGACGCGCGCGCGGTCGTCGAACTGCTGGAGCATCAGCTGTACGACACCGTGCCGTACATGACGCCGCAGCACCTCATCGTCGAGCTCAACACGGGTCGACAGGGTTCGGGCGCCTCGAGCCCGCATCGATACGGCACCGTGCAGCGACCGGTGATGACCGAGCGCCGCTTCATGCGCCTCGTCGAGCAGGTCGCCGAGAGCCGCGATTGCGTGATGACCTTCGGTGGTGCGGGCGATCCGCTGCTGCATCCGGATGTCGTGCCGTTCATCCGCGCCGCGAAGGAAGGCGGCGTGCGCGGCGTCCATGTGCGCACCGAGCTCCTCTGCGATCGCGCGGTCATCGACGCGATGCGTGAGGCGGGCGTCGATGTCATCTCGGTCGATCTCGACGCGGAGACACCCGAGACCTACCAGCGCATGCACGGGACGGATCAGTATTCCCGTGTGTTCGCGAACCTCCAGTACATCTACGAGTCGCGCGTCTCGCTTGCCGGGGCGCCCGGCATCGACACGATCTCGGTGCCGTGGATCGTGCCGCGCATGCAGCGGCGCGTCGAGTGCTACGAGGACATCGAGCGCTTCTTCGACCGATGGCAGCTGTTCTTCGGTACCGCGCTGCTCGAGGGAACGCCGCCATTCGACCCGACGCCCGAGATGCCGGCCGATCCGCTCGCAAGCGCCCGTGCGCCATCGCGCGTGATGTTCCGCGAGATGCTGCGCCGCATGGTCGTCCTCTCCGACGGCGGCATTCCGCTCTCCGAGCTCGATCTGCGTGGCGAGCGGATCTTCGCTCACATCGACCGCGTTCCGCTTCTGCAGATCTGGCGCGACCTCGTCGCGCGGCGCAAGCAGATCCGGCGCGAGCACGGTGAATCGCACCCCGACCTTCGCACGAGGACTCCATGACGGCATCCGCGCGACGCGACGCCGAAACCGTGCTCGCGGTCGTCATCGGACGCGCGGGGAGCAAGGGACTGCCGCGCAAGAACGCGCTGCCCGTCGCAGGCGTGCCGATGCTCGCGCGTTCGGTGCGGTTCGCGAAGGCTTCGCGGGAGATCGACCGGGTGATCGTCTCGACCGACGGCGATGAGATCGCTCGGATCGCGCGCGACGAGGGCGTCGAGGTATTTCTGCGTCCGGACAGCGTCTCGAACGACCAGGCCACCGTCGACAGCGCGGTGCGCCACGCGGTGACCGCAAGCGGTTCGCAGGACGGCATCGTCGTCATTCTCTACGGCAACGTGCCGGTGCGGCCCGCCGATCTCGCCGACCGTGCGGTGCGCCTGCTGCGCGAGTCGGGCGCCGACAGCGTGCAGAGCTACTACCGCGTGGGAAAGACGCACCCGTACTGGATGTCGAGACTCGATGCAGACGGCCGCGTGTCGCAGTTCGTCGAGAACCGCATCTACCGCCGCCAGGAGCTTCCGCCGCTCTTCATGCCCGACGGTGGCGTGATCGCGGTGCGCCGAACGAGCCTGTTCGATGTGCGCGAGGGCGAGCCACATGCGTTCTTCGGCCGCGATCGCCGCGGCATCGAGACGCGCGAGGGCGATGTGATCGATGTCGACAGCGCACTCGATCTTGCGGTGGCCGAGGCGATCCTCGCCGCACGCGAGCGCGAAGGAGTTCCCGCATGAAGCCGAACCTGTCTCCACGCACGATGTCGATCGCAGGACGAAGCATCGGCCCGGGATGCGCGCCGTTCGTCATCGCGGAGATCGGCGTCAACCACGACGGCGACATGGCGAGCGCGCGCGAGCTCGTGCGCGCCGCGAAGCTCGCCGGCGCCGACGCAGCCAAGTTCCAGATGTTCGACGCGAACATGCTGATGTCGCTCGACGCCGTGCTCGCGAGCTACCAGCGCGACCGTGGCGCGCGCGATCCCCGCGAGCTGCTTCGGGGACTTCAGCTTTCCCCCGAGAGCCTCGGCGAGCTGGCCGAGGAGTGCGTGAAGGTCGGGCTCGTGCCGATGGTCACGGTGTTCTCGCTGCCGCTCGTCGAGCGTGCGCGCGCGCAGGCGTGGAAGGCCTTCAAGATGGCCTCGCCCGACATCGTCAATCTTCCGCTGCTGCGCGCGATCTCCGCGCTCGGCAAGCCCATGGTCGTGTCGACGGGCGCGGCGACGCGCGAGGAGGTCGCGCGTGCCGCGCAGTGGCTCTCGCCACAGCAGGAACTCGCGTTCCTCCAATGCACCTCGAGCTATCCCACGCGCGACGATTGCGCCGCGATCGGCGGCATGCACGAGATCGCAGCGCTCACCGATCGAGTCGTGGGCTACAGCGACCACACCGCATCGATCGACACGGGAGCAATCGCCGTTGCCGCCGGGGCCTCGATTCTCGAGAAGCATCTCACCTACGACCGCGAGGCGAAGGGGCCTGACCACGCCGCGAGCCTCGATCCGCGGCAGTTCGCGGCGTATGTGCAGCTGGCGCGCCGCGCCGCGCGCATGGTTGGTTCGAGCAAGAAGGAGCTCCAGGATGTGGAGCGCGATGTACGCCGAGTCAGCCGCCAGTCGCTCGTCGCGGTGCGCGACCTTCCGTCCGGCCATGTGCTGACGCCAGCCGATCTCGAGGTCAAGCGCCCTGGGACGGGCATCTGCGCGAGCCGCGTCGACGAGGTCGTCGGTCGTCGGCTCGCCCGCTCGGTCGTCGCGGATCGGGTGCTGGATGAGGCGGACATCATGTGGCCAGTCGCCGCGGAGAGTCAGCCGTGAGCGGCGACGGCCGGCGAAAGATCGCGGTCGTGACGGGAACGCGCGCAGAGTGGGGTCTGCTCGAGCCGGTGTGCGCCGAGATCGCCGCGAGGCATGATCTTGCGCTCGATGTCTGCGCCGGAGGCGCGCACCTCCTCAAGTCCGCAGACGGTGACGATGCGACGGTCGCCTTGGTGGAGGCGAGCGGATACGCCGTCCAACGATTCGCCATGCAGGAGGAAGGGAAGAGCGGTCGTGCGGCCGACGCCGCCGCGCTCGGGCGCGGAGTCTCTCGGCTCGCAGAGATCTTCGCGAGGCTCTCGCCAGACATCGTCGTGGTGCTTGGCGATCGCATCGAGGCCTTCGCGGCCGCGAGCGCGGCATCGATCGGCGGCATCCGCGTGGCGCACATCCACGGTGGCGACCGCGCCGAGGGCGTCGCCGACGAGGCGATGCGTCACGCGATCACGAAGCTCTCCCACATGCATTTCGCCGCCAGCGCGCAAAGCGCAGAGCGCATCGCGCGGCTTGGAGAGGATTCCGCGCGGATCCATCTCGTCGGCTCGACGGCGATCGATGGTCTCGATGCATGCATGCCGATGTCCGATGCAGCGCATGCCGCACTGGGTGCGCCCGAATTCGTGTTCCTGATGCACCCCGTCGGCCGCACCGATGCGGAGGAAGAGCGCGAGGCGCAGTCGCTCCTTGAAGCGCTTTCGGAGCGCGGCCGCGTGATGGCACTTGCGCCGAACACCGATCCAGGGCGCGACGGCATCGCGCGCGCGATCCGGCGCATGGCGGAGCAGAAGCGTGAGCGCGTGCGTGCGGAGACGAACCTCGCGCGACGCGATTTCGTCGGGCTGCTGCGGCATCCGAAGGTGCGCGCGCTGGTCGGCAACTCAAGCGCGGGTCTCATCGAGTGCGCGGCGCTCGGCGTGCGGGCGATCAACATCGGATCGCGGCAGGGCGGCCGCGAACGCGCCGACAATGCGCGCGATGTCGCCACCGGAGACGGCGCCGGGCTTGCCCGCGAGCTCGACGGGATTTGCGGTTGGCGCCCCACCGGCGTCCATCCGTACCTCTCGGGGGCCGCTTCGGGCAGGATCGCCATGATTCTCGCCACCTGCGACCTCTCGCAGCATGGGCTTGTCAAGCGAAACACCTACTAAACCCGCCTGTTTTCGCGGCTTGTACGGGTCATGCGGCCGCGTCCGCCTTGCAGGTGCAACTTCTGCGCAATGGCGGACAAATGCGGAGCTTGGGGTCAACTTGCAGGGCGGAAGCGCCGATTGCCCATGTTGTCGGGCTTCACGCATTTGATCTGCATGAGGCCTTGGGTGATGAGCTCCGGGGGTCCGGACGCAGGAGGACTAGGTCGATGCCAGAACATCTGACAACCGCCGGTGGTTCAAACGACTGCATGAAGGTCGCCAATGCGGCCGTCAAGCAGCTGAACCACATTGCGACCCTCCCCGAGGTGACCCTCGGCATCATCGAGCTCGTCGAGAATCCGCGCTCGAGCGCCCAGGCGCTCAACGCACTCATTGGACGCGATCCGGCCCTTTCCGCCCGCGTTCTCCGTGTGGTCAACAGCGCCTTCTACGGACTTCCGCAGCAGCTCGGCTCGATCAACCGCGCGATCTCGCTTCTCGGCCTCAACGCGGTGAAGAACATCGCGATCGCAGCGAGTCTTGCGAAGCTGTTCCGTGGCGGCGCGCTCTGCGACCGCTTCGACGCCAAGGATCTCTGGACGCACTCGATCTCCGTGGCGACCGCTGCGCGCCTTCTGGCGACCCACACCAAGCGGGTTCCCGGCGACGAGGCGTTCCTCTCAGGACTCATGCACGACATCGGCATCGTGGTCGAGCTGCAGAGCGACCGCGCGAAGCTGGTGAAGGTGTTCAGCGACATGCAGTTCGACAGCGAGGGCAACCCGCTGATCGACTTCCGCATGGTCGAGCGCGCCGTCTTCGGCGCCGATCACTGCCACTTCGGCATCGCCCTCTGCGAGCAGTGGAAGTTCGCGAAGTCGCTCCTGGCGGCCTGCGGATACCACCACGAGCCCGCCGATGCGCCCGCTGATTCGCGCAACATGGCGTGGCTCATCCTCCTCGCCGACGAACTGGCTGCGAGCAACGGCGGATTCAACGCCGACATCATGTCGCACCAGCTCTCGCAGGAAGCGCTCGCGGCGCTCGAGATCACGCCGGAAGGCATCGAGGCCGTGAAGGCCGCGCTGCCCGCCGCGCTGACCGAGGCGTCGGCGACGATGAACGGCTGAGCGCGGCGCGATTTCGCGCGCTCTGCCGCGATCTTCTCGCATCCCTTGCAATTCGCCATCCGACCCGCGTAGCATCGCGGCATGTCGTCGACCGTCCGCATCGACTTCGCGAGGCCGATCGCGCTGTTCCCGCTGCCTGCGGTGTCGCTCTACCCGCACACCGCGGAGTGGCTGGTGGCGTTCGAGCCACGCTATCGCCAGATGGTCGAGGATTGCCTGCGCGCCCGCGGCGAGGGTTCGATCCTCGGCGCGGCGCCCATCGCGATGGCGACCTACGCGAGCCGTCAATGGACGGGTCAACGGATCGGCGAGCCGCCGCTTCGTCCGGCCGTCTGCGTCGCGAAGATGGTCGAGCACGCGACGCTTCCCGATGGACGGCACCAGATCCTGCTGCATGGCGTGAGCCGCGCGCGCATCGAGAGCATCGCCGAGCCGGATGGCCGGCGGCTGTATCGCCTTGCGCGACTCGCGCCGATCGATGCGCGCCCCGGACCACCGCGGCGGTTGCCGGGCTTCAATCACATGCTGGCCGCGCTTCTCGCGCAGCCCCAGCTGCGTCGCGTGCAGCGGCTCGACGCGGTGCGCGAGTGGCTGACGCGCGGAAGCATTCCAACCGAGGTCATCATCGAGCAGCTGCTGCCGCTCCTCGCGCGTGGCGACGACATGCGCTACCAGTTGCTCGCGGAGCCGAGCGGACGCGAGCGCGCGCGGTTCGTGCTTTCGGAGCTCGCGCACCTCGGGCAGCAGCTGTCGCGCGCGGTCGAGCGCACGCCCGAATCGGCGCTGCGCGGCGTTCACATCAACTGAACGAGCAACGGCTGCGCTAGCGGCGGTCGAGAAGACCAACGGCATCGAGCGCGGCGTTCCACTCGGCGATCTGCTTCGCATACCGCGCCTGATGCGCGGTGGTGTCGCCCTCGATCTTCACGCGGATGATCTTCTCGCCTTCCTTGAGGTTCATCGCGACATCGAGGCCTTCCACGATGGTGCCGAACACCGCGTACTGAAGATTCCAGCGATCCTGCGGCCGCACGGTGATGAAGATGCGCGTCGGCTTCGATCGCGCGGTCGAGACATCGTCGGAGTTGTTCGAGAAGCAGAGGCGTCCCGGCTTGTCGAAGAAGAGGTTGGTGCCGAACTCGCGTGGCAGCGAGTACGCGGGTTCACCCGAGGGGTTGAGGCCCGTCTGGCGCACCACGCGCGAGAAGTCGACCCATGCCTGTCCGTCGTAGTAGCCCCGGTTCACGAGGTTGATGAAGTTCGCGCAGAGGCGCGGCGCCTCCTTCGTGGCGAGTTCCGCGCGGATCGTGCCCGACTCGCATTCGAAGACCGCGAGAAGCGGTGCGGTCACGGCGGCCGGCGCCGCTGGCGAGTCGGCCTGCGTCGCGGCAGGAGTCGCCGGCGCAGCGGGGGGGTTCGTGTTCGCGGGCGCTGCCGTGGACGCACCCTCGGTCTGCGTCGAAGAGGGTCCGCACGCGGGAAGCAGCGCAGAGGCGACAAGCGCGGAGCAGATCGCCGCGAGGAACAGGAAACGCTGGAAGAGTCGGCGGGTCATGTCAGTTGTGTCGTGGTGGAGGTCGAAGGTGCGTGGCGTCATTCTCCGCCGCCGGAGCTTCCTTGTTGCCGTCTCGTGCCGCGTCCGCTGCGGTTTCCGCCGCTCTGGCCGTCGTCCGCACCGCCCGAGGGGCGCGCGGGCGGCTGCGTCGGCGGTGCGGCAGGGGCCGTGGCGGCGGGAGCGCTTGCATTCGGCGCAGGGGCGGGGGAGACGGGAGTGGATTCGGCCGATGGCGTCGAGGTCTCCGCGGCGCGCGCCGCGATCGCCGCCGCCAGAGCGTCGAGCGAGGTGCGGTCGAACTCGTCCGCGCGGTCGAGCGCGGCGAGCGTCTCGCCCATGCCCGCGAATTGGGCAATCACCTTGTCGTCGGTCGCGGCCGCGATCGAGCGCACGCGTGCCACGAGGTCGCGGATCGCGGCACGACGCTTCGACTGGACGGCGAGCACGGCTTGCCGCGCGGCGATCTCGGCGAGCACGGACTCGTCGCTTCGGTCGAGGAGCCGCGGCAGCACGAGATCGGCGGCACTCGACGCCTCGCGTGCCAGTGGTTCGAGGCGACGGTAGGCGTTCTCGACGGCAGCGAGGATCGCGGCGTCGGTGTCGGGCGTGCTCGAGGGCAGCGCGATCGAGGATTCGATGAGTTGCGCGAGGAGGCGCTCGTCGTCGAACAGCTGCGGATGCACCGAACGCTGCCACTCCTCGATCACGCGACGGCCTTCTCTGGTCTGAAACCGGCCACGCAGCTTCGTCAGGGTGTCGAAGTGCAACTCGCGGATCGCGACCTCGGTGGCGAACTCGTCGTCCTCGACCTTCACAAGCAGCGCTTCGGTCGCGCGCACCGAGTCGGCAGGACCAATGCGCCAGAGCGTGCCTGCCTGCGTCTCGATCTCGGCGCGCCGGGCGTCGCCTTCACGCAGGGCCGCATTGCGCTTCTCGCGCAGCGTCGCGAGCTTGTCGGCGTGGGAGATGAGAAGTGGCTCGACCGCGGCCATCGACTCGCGCGGGACCTCGGCGCGGACGAGCACCTCGAGCAGCGTGAGCCGCGTCGACGGCAGAAGGCCTTCGCGAGGCGTACGGTCGTCGATCCACGCGAGGCGCTCCTCGACGAAGCGGATCTTGCGCTCGGTGGGCGTCGCGAGCGCGACGGCGCGCAGGAGGTTGCGTTCGGCGGCGAGGATGCGCGCGGTGGCCTTGTCGCGCAGCGCGAGCACCTGCACCAGTTCCGGGTTCGGGCGCGCCACGAACTCCTCGCGAGCCGCGTCGAAGTTGTACGCCGCGGGCAGGCGCTCCGTGATCTTGGAGGCGATCGCGTCGACTGCAGCCCGCGACTCATCCGCGTACGCGCTGTAGGCCGCCGCGAGGTCGGCATTCGCTGCCAGCGTCGGGTCGACCGCTGCGAGAAACGCGGCGAAGCGTTCCGGGGTCATCGGCGCGGGCAGCGTGGCATCGCGAAGTCGCTTCTCCGCGTTCTGACGCGCGGCCTCGCGGCGGTCGCGCGGCGCGGTCGCGCCCGTGCCCACGGCAGGCGTGGCGGCGGGCGACGCCGGCGTCTCCTGCGTCTGCGGCGAGGCGCAAGCCTCGTTCAGCCGCGCGGTGGCGCCGCAGGTCATGGCAAGAAGCAGCGTTCCGAGGTGGCGTCCCGCGATCGCGCGCATGGCGCGCAGTGTAGATCGGCGGAGGCTTCGCTACGCTCCCATCATGCCGCGATTCTGGCTGATGAAGTGCGAACCCGATGTCTATTCGATTTCCGACCTCGAGCGCGATGGCCGCACGGGCTGGGATTCGGTGCGCAACTACCAGGTGCGCAACTTCATGCGCGACGAGATGAAGGCGGGGGACCTTGGCGTCTTCTACCACTCGAACGCCGACCCCTCGGGCGCGGCGGGTGTCCTGAAGATCACGAGGCCCGGGATCGTCGATCCGACCCAGTTCGACCCGAAGAGCGAGTATCACGACCCGAAGTCGACCCGCGAGGCACCGACCTGGCTCATGTGCGAGGTGGCGTTCGTCGAGCGTTTCACGGCGGTCGTGCCGCTCGAGCGGCTGCGCGCCGAGAAGGCCCTTGCCGGCATGCAGATCCTGAAGCGCGGAAACCGCCTGTCGATCACGCCGCTCACCGAGGCCGAGTTCAAGGCGATCCGGGCGCTGGGCGCTGCCGCAGCGGGGGAGTCCGAGAGTACCCGCGCCAAGGCATCCGCCCGCCCGAGGGCGGCGAGGTAGACTGGGCTGGTTGAAACCGCGCGGACCTGTCGCGGAAGACGCTCGACCGCGGCTTGTTCCGGAGCCGCTACGCACATGCCTCGCGCGCCATGCGCGCGCAGGAGAGTCTCGGGCAGTCGCTCGAGAGGAGTCGCTCGATGGAATGGTTCTTGATCATTGGCTGTGGTGGAGTGCTTCTTGTCGGGTTGTTCGTCGCCATCTGGGCGATCGGTATCTACAACACGCTCGCGCGCGGCAAGGTCGGCGTCGAGGGCGCGTGGGCAGACATCGATGTCCAGCTCAAGCGCCGCCACGACCTCATCCCGAACCTCGTCGAGACCGTGAAGGGTTACGCCAAGCACGAGCGCGAGGCGCTTGAGGCCGTGATCGCCGCGCGCGCCCGTGCAGTGAGCGCCGGCCCGATCGACGAGAAGATCGCTGCCGAAGGCGGGCTCACCGCCGCGCTCGGCCGCCTCATGGCTGTCGCCGAGGCGTACCCCGACCTCAAGGCCAACACGAATTTCATGCAGCTCCAGGGCGAGTTGACCTCGACGGAGAACATCATCAGCGGCGCCCGCAACGGCTACAACAACACCGTGCAGGGCTTCAACCAGACGCTCGTCGTGTTCCCGACGAACCTCCTCGCCGGGATCTTCGGCTTCAAGGCGATGCCGTTCTTCCAGGTCGACGACGCGGCGCAGCGCAACGCGCCGCAGGTGAAGTTCTAGGCGTGGAAGGCGGACAGATCGCCTTCGCCGCGATCGTGATCACGCTGTTCGCGATCGGCGCGATCGTCGCGGTCTCGCTCTACTACAAGGCGGAACGCGAGCGCCGCGAGGCGATGCGGGCGCTGGCCGCGCAGATGGGATTCGCGTTCACGGAGCGGGATCCTTTGCTCGACCAGCGCTTCCGCGGATTCCGCGACTTCGGGCGCGGACATTCGCGCACGGGCCTGAATCTCATCTCGGGCGAGACCAGGCTCGGCGGCGTCCACATGCGTCTGCTGATGGGCGACTACCGGTACAAGATCACGACGAGCAACGGCAAGAGCACCTCGACGGCGACCTTCAACATGTCGTTCATCTCGGTGGTGCCGGCGCTGCGGATGACCGAGGAGCTTGCGGTGCGCAGCGAGAACTTCCTCGACAGGCTCGGCGCGTTCGTCGGCTTCGAGGACATCGATTTCGAGTCGAGCGAATTCTCGAGGCGGTTCCATGTGAAGTGCTCCGACCGCCGCTTCGCGTCCGATCTGTTCGATCCGCGCATGATCGAGTTCTTCCTCGAAAGCGCGGTGCCCGAGATCGAGGCGCAGCGGGGGATCCTGCTGTTCGACCACGGCACGCGGCGCTGGGACCCCGAGCGGTTCGCGGTCGTGCTCGGCTGGGTCGACGGGTTCTTCGCCCGCATTCCGCGCCATGTGCGGGCCGACCGGCTTCCTGCGGACGAGCGCGCGTCCGATCCGGTCCTGAATCCGACGGGTCGTGACGGCGATGGAGGTGTGGCATGAGCGGTGATGCGGCGGAAGCGTTGGGTCTCCTGTGCGGAGTATTCGGAGTCGTCGTGGGACTTCCGCTCCTGTGGGCGATCCTCACCTACAACCAGTTCGCGCGCCTCGGCCAGCATGTGAAGGAGAGCTGGTCGGGCGTCGATGTCGAGCTCAAGCGGCGCCACGACCTCGTGCCGAACCTCGTCGAGACCGTGAAGGGCTACGCGAAGCACGAGCGCGAGACGCTCGAGATGGTGGTCGCGGCGCGCGCGAAGGCGATGGCCGCCGGAGAGGCGCTGCGCGAGCGCGTGGACGGCGAGAGCGAGCTCGGGCGTTCGCTCGGACGGCTGATCGCGCTGTCGGAGGCGTACCCCGACCTCAAGAGCGACCGCCACTTCCTCGAACTCCAGCGCGAGCTGTCGCTGACCGAGGATCGCATCGCCGCGAGCCGGCGCTTCTACAACTCGAATGTGCGCGAGCTCAACTCGCTGCGGATCCAGTTCCCGTCGAACCTCGTCGCCGGCGTGTTCGGCTTCCGCGAGGAGCGGTTTTTCGAACTCGAGGACCCGTCGGAGCGCGCGGCGCGTGTTTGAGCGCTCGAACATGCGGCGGCCGCTCAAACCTCGCTATCCTGCACGTATGGCGAAGGAGCGCATCGTCTCGCAGTCGGCGCAGGTGGCGGAAGCCGAGTCGGATCTCGATCCGCAGACGCTCGAGATCCGTCCGCGGTCGCTTGGCGAGTATGTCGGGCAGCGGGCGCTCGTCGAGCGGCTCACGATCGCGCTCACGGCGTCGAAGTCGCGCGGCGATGCAATGGAGCATGTGCTGCTGCACGGCCCGCCCGGCCTCGGCAAGACGACGCTCGCACATGTGATCGCGAACGAAATGGGTTCGCGCGCCTATGTGACGAGCGGCCCCGCGCTCTCGAAGGCGGGCGACCTCGTCGGCACGCTCACGAAGATGGAGGAGAACGATGTCCTCTTCATCGACGAGATCCACCGCCTGCCCGCCGCGGTCGAGGAGTACATCTATCCCGCGATGGAGGACCGCCGCATCGACTTCACGCTCGATTCGGGCATGCACGCGCGGGTGGTCACGATCTCGCTCAAGCCGTTCACGCTGATCGGCGCGACGACGCGCGCGGGGCTCCTGACGCAGGCGCTGCGCAGCCGCTTCGGGATCGCGCATCACCTCGAGTTCTACGCGCACGACGACCTCGTCGGCATCCTCGAGCGCGCGTCGCGCATCCTGTCGATGCAGGGAATCACGGCCGACGCGTTCGACGCGATCGCCGCGCGGAGCCGCGGCACGCCGCGCATCGCGATCCGCCTCCTGCGCCGCGTGCGCGACTTCGCCGCCGTGCGCGGCACGGGCCGGGCCGACCGCGCCGCGGTCGACGGCGCGCTCAGGCTCGAGGGCATCGACGAACGCGGGCTCGACGAGCTCGACCGCAAGTACATGCGCGCGATCGCGGAGATCTACGGCGGCGGCCCGGTCGGCGTCGAGGCCGTGGCAGCGACGCTTGCCGAGGATGTCGGCACGATCGAGGACATGGTCGAGCCGTATCTCCTGCAGCTTGGCTATCTCGCGCGCACGCGCCAGGGCCGCAGGCTGACGAAGCCGGGCGCGGACTTGATCGGGTTTACGCTGCCTGCCGGCGAGTCCTAGCGGCCACTTCTGATGTTCGTAGGACGGGATGACTTCATTGGGCGATGCCCGCTGAAGTCAGAGCGGGCTGAAGCCCGCTGGCACCCATCAAATCACGGCGTTCCGCCCATCGACGGCGTGTAGGCGCCGAAGTTCTGGCGCGACGCGCGCGAGCCCGCGGGGATCGACAGCGACAGGCCGACGAAGGTGTTGTCCTCGATCAGGTCGTAGCCGGCGTTCGCGTTCAGGTCGAAGTCGGGGAAGGTGCGCGTGATCGAGCCCGAGACCGCGCGGAATTCGCCGGCCTGAAGGTCGTACTGCGGGCTGAACGCGAGCAGGTAGCGCTTGCCAGCGCGGTAGAGGAAGCCCGCCTGGAGGAGTTCCGAGCTCGTCGGCGCGAGGTAGCGGTACTCGACATAGGTGCTCGCGACGGGGTTGTGCCGCATCTCGACGCCGAGCGAGCCGCGCGCGAGGTTCGGCAGCACGCTGTCCGCGTCGGTGACGAACACCTGGTCCTCGAACAGGTAGTTCATCGTGCCGCCCATCGTGAGCGAGTCGCTCAGCTGCCACACCATCGCGCCGTAGCCGTGGCTTCCCCACTGCGAGAGCTCGGGGCGGAAGGTGTAGAACGCAGGCATCGGCGACTGCGACCAGCGCAGGCTCGAGTTCGGGTCGAGCGGATTCACGGGCTGCGGCGTGAAGTCGCTGGCGCTGTCGTTGACGACGAGGCCGAGGTCAAGCTTGATCCAGTCGACCGACTGCCACGCGCCCGATCCGCCGCGCTGCGTCTGCAGCGTGTTACGCACGCCCAGGTTGACGGCGGCGCCGCCGGTCGTGCCTTCGTAGTCCTGGTCGTAGATCGGGAGCGCGCCTTCCTCGTTCGAGTCCCAGCCCGCCCACGCGGTGGTGTAGGGCTCGATGATGTGGCGCATGCGGTTCAGGTCGAGCAGGCGGCTCTGCACCGAGTCGTCGACGCGCACGAAGCGCATCGAGCCGCGCACGCCGCCGCCGGCCTGGAAGCGCAGGTTGTCGACATCGGAGGTGTACTGCGCGAATTCGTCCATCAGGTAGCCGGTCGCCTCGCCCGTCGCGAACGGCGTCACGGTGATCCAGTCGTTCGACAGCGGCACGCTCAGCTCGTGGCGCGTGTCGAGGCGCGAGACATAGTTGTCGTCGTAGCCCGCGCCGTAGTAGGCGTCCTGGATCGACTGGTTCGGGCCGATCGCGCCGCCCCACGCGCCGACGGGAACGCCGAGCGAGTTCGGCGTGCCCGTGGTCGGGCGCAGCGACATCATGTTGGCCGACCACTGCTGCGTCCAGGTCACGCCGTCGAAGAGGTTGTCGCCGTAGCGGCGGTACGCGATCTCGGGCAGCTTGTCGACCACATAGCCGCGGCTCGCAAGCAGGTACGAGTTCGAGATGAACTCGTTGAGGTCGTACTTCATCAGCGCGGTGAACGCGGTGTTGTCGCTTATGCCGTTGAGGTACAGGCTCGTCTCGTACTCGCGGCGGTTGTCGAAGTCCTCCTGCCGCCACGCGCTTACGAAGGTCTCGTCGGAGATGTACGAGAACTGCGTCTGAAGGTTGAAGCTGCTCGAGAGCGCCGACTGCCATTCGGCGTCGACGATGCCGCGCGCGCCCGCGTCGACCTCGACGAGGCCGCCCGCGCTCGTCTGGTCGGTGCCGCCCGTGTCGTAGAGGCCGTAGAGGTCGATGATGCCGCTGCCGAGCGCCTGGCTCAGCGTGAAGGTCGTGCCCAGGCCAACGCCGCGCTCGGTGTAGCCGTCCACCGCAAGCTCTGCATCGAGACCCGAGACGGGCGCGATGCCCGCGAGCGCGAAGAGATCCCACTCGGTTCCGATCTCGACGCCGCGGTACTCCTCGTAGCCGACATCGAGCGAGCGAACGGGAACGCGGTCGACGCGGCCTTCGAAGCCCGGCAGCGGGATGAGTCGCGAGCCACCGATCTCGATGCCCGCGCCTTCGGCGCTCACATAGACGCCGCCCGGTGTACCGAGCGCAGGATCGGGCGGCTGCTGCGTGACGGTGACGCGGTCGACGCCGATCGAGAGGTGTGGCGTGAAGAACTCGCTCGTCGACACAGTGGCGCGGTCGGCGGTCCACTGGTCGGCCGCGACCTGCTTGAGTTCGGCGGCGCGCGTGTAGATCGGGAGATCCTTGCGTCGGCGGTCGTAGGTGCGCAGCACGGCGTCGACCATCACGGCGCGGTTCTCGGCGAGGTCGTAGTAGACCTGCGCGCCGCGCACGGAGTAGTCGCCATCCGACGCCTGCACGGCTCCTTCGAGGTAGATGCCGGCGATCGCGCTCGCGTCGAGGCTCCGCGCCCCGGCGCGCATCTGGCTGAGCGCGCCCGGCGCCACGAAGATCACGCCGCGTTCGGCGGAAAGCTGGAGGTTGCGCTCGGCTCCCCCGATCGTCGAGAGGTACTCGAGCTCGACCATGCCCTGCACGGCGATGCGGTCGAGCTTCTCGTCGAGCACGATCGAGTCGGCGGAGAAGGACACGGTGCCTTCGGGGCGGAAGATCGGAAGCGGCGTGCCGGCAGGCGCCGCGAGCGCGATGGAACTTGGCAGCGTCGGCTGCGCGGCCACCGCTTCAACCAGGCTTCCGCCCGGCAGCGGAGGACTCTCGGCCGCTGCGGTCTGGATATCGAACACCGGCTGCGTGCCGAGCTTCTGCGTGCCCGCGTTGGTGTCGCGCGTGAGTGTGCGCAGGTAGCGTGCGAGGCGCGCCTCGCCGCCTGCGATGAACGCGCGGTTGTCGGGCGTCTCGGTCTCGACGATCGCGGCCGCGAGACCGGTTTCGCCGAGGTAGCTTGAGGTCACCAGGAGGTCGCGGCCGCTCGCTCCAAGACCCGCACGGCGCGTCGGCTCGTCGGCGCGCTCGAACCAGATCGCGATCTGGGTGGCCGCGCCCGAGCCGACGGGCAGGCGGTTGATCCAGACGGTCGCGCGCTTGGCGCTGAAGCTGTAGCCGCCGAGCGACACGCGGACATCGCCGTCGAGGTAGAGCCGCTGCGTGTCGTCGTTCTTCCACTTCCAGACGCGCGTGGCCGAGAGATTGCAGCCGCCGGCGATCGGCTTCGTCGGCAGGACGAAGCCGCCGAGCGTGGTGCCGTCGATGCCGCGCCGCGCGGTGTTCGCGGGCACCTGTTGCGCCGCTGGCGCTTGCGCGTTGGCGGTCGCGGCCAGCAGCACCGCCGCTGCGAGCGAGGTCGTCGCGAGCAGGGAGACGCTGTGTCGTCGGAGCAAAGGGCGCGGCACGGGGCGCAGGATACCGAAGGCGGATGGTGCGGGGCGGCTCGGACGCCCTCGAAACTACGACCGCCAGCCAACCGGCGCGGCGATCTGCGGTCCAGCCTCGCGCAGAACCGCAAAGAGGACCGCGAGGCCGATGGCGATGCCAGCGACCCACGCAGCCTCCGTGTGTCGCCCGATGACGACCAGCCAGCTCGCCGCCACAAGCGCCTTCCACAGGCTGCCGTAGCGCAGCAGCTTCTCGCTGGCCTGCGATCCGCGCGCGCTTCGCAGCTTCCACAGCGCAAACGCAGCGCAGGTGACCACCGCCGCAGCGGGAGCCGCCAGCATCGAGCGGTCGTACCACGCGGGAATGAGCTCGCCACCGTTTCGGTCGTATGCGAGGGAGAAGAGCACGGCGCTCCAGAACACCCACCCGACGGCGCCGAGGATGACGGCGCGCCGCGTGAGCTTGGGGCGCTTGTCGGCGAGCAGATAGGCGGCGAGGCCGACCCCCATCGTCTGGCTCATGGCGAGCCAGACGGGGAGGAGCGAGGGGGTGTCGGGGCAGAGCGCCACCATCGAGAGCGCGGTCGCGAGGCCAGCGAGAACGATGCCAAGTGCGGGAATGTGCTTCGCGAACGCGTCGTACGCCAGCACGACCACCGCGAGCGCCAGCGCGCCGCCGATGGCGATCGCGCCGAATGGAATCGTGCCGAGGACGCCCACCACCAGCGCCGCGAACGCGATGTGGAACGCGCGGCGCGTCGAGAGTGATCCGGACGGAATCGGTCGATCGGGCGCGAAGGCGCGGTCGTGCTTCGCATCGAGCACATCGTTGAGCGCTGCGCCGAAGGCCATGAAGCCGACCGCGAACGCCGCTGCTGCGACGATCGCGAGGAACGGGTTGAGCCCACCGATGCTCGTCGCAGAGGCGGTGGCGGCGCCCTCTGCGGCGCGCGCAGCCTCGGTACGCGCCATGAGCACCATGAGCCAGACATTGGCGACGGCCCCGAACGCGACCGGAAGCCGCGAGACTTCGGCTGCGGCGATGGTTCTACGGACGAGCGTGCGCATGGGCGCATCGTATCGGTGCGGGGGGCAGCCTCCGTCTTCCCCTTCCGGCGCAGGGGCGCGTACCATTGCCGCCCCATGCATACCGCCGTCCCCCTCGCCTCCGACGCCCGCGGCCTCCGCGTCGGCATCGCGACCAGCCGCTACCACAGCGATGTGACCGGTGCCCTCCTGCAGGGTGCGCGCAACGCATTCCTCGAGGCGGGCGGTCGGGAAGACGACCTTGTGCTGGTCGACGCCCCTGGGTCGTTCGAACTCGTGGCGATCGCCCAGGCGCTGGCATCGCGCGCCGATCTCGACGCGGTGGTCTGCCTCGGCTGTATCCTGACGGGCGAGACGACGCATGACCGCTACATCTGCGAGGCGGTCGTGAATGGCCTCGCCGCCATCAACGCGGCCACGGGCAAGCCGGTCGCCTTCGGTGTGCTGACCTGCCAGTCTCACGAGCAGGCTGCGGCCCGCGCGGGTGGCACGAAGGGCAACAAGGGCGAAGAAGCGATGCACGCAGCGCTGATCGCCACCCACGCGGTGCAGCGCATCCATCGCCTCCCGCTGGGGAGGCCCGCTTGAGCGGTCGCGCACGCACCATTCGGCCCGACCGGCGCTACGCGCTGCTCGCGCTCTATCAGTTCGACTCCGGGCTCGCGGGCGACCTCGACGCGGTTCGCGCAGCGCTTGAGAGCGCCGATGAACTCGGCGATGACGGCGAGGGCGCGGATCTCTCGACTCCCGCTGCGCGTCTCGAGGCGCGCGATCCGGAGCGGATCATCGAGCGTCGTGCCGCGGTCGATGCGGGACTGTCGCTCGCATCGATGGTGTGGGAGTTCCGCAACGATGCCGACAAGGCGGTGCGGCCGTTCACGGCGGAGTGGCCCGTCCATCGCCAGCCGGTGATCGACCGCAATGCGCTGCGACTCGGCTGGTACGGGTTCACGCACGGAGGCGACCCGGTTGCGGTCGCGATCGACGAGACCGTCGAGCTCGTGAAGACATTTTCCACCGAGAAATCAGGCGCGTTCGTGAACGCGGTGCTCGACCGCGTGGCGAAGTCGGGGGCTGCGGAGAAGGGTCAATGAGCCTGTTTCGCTCGGCATTCGCCGCGATCAAGAAGGGGCTGCAGAAGACCGCCGAGGCGATCGGCGGACAGCTGCGCTCGCTTCTCCTCGGGCGCACGCTGAGCGACGAGCTGATCGACGAGATCGAGTCGCGGCTGATCGCGGCCGATGTGGGCGTGAAGGCTGCGCGCGAGTTGACCGCTGGCCTGCGCGAGGAGTACCGCTCTGGGCGCGTCGCACGCGGCGAGGACGCGCTCGAGTACCTGAAGGCCAGTCTCAAGGTGCGATGGCCGGTGCAGTCGCGTGCGATCGCGACGGCTGCCGCGAAGCCGACGGTGGTGCTTGTCGTCGGCGTGAATGGCGTCGGCAAGACGACGAGCGTCGCGAAGATCGCGAAGAGCCTGAAGGATGATGGACGCAGCGTGCTGCTCGCGGCCGCCGATACCTTCCGCGCTGGCGCGGTCGCGCAGCTCACCGAGTGGAGCAACCGACTGGGCATCGACATCGTGAAGGGCAAGGCGGGCGCGGATCCGGCGGCGGTCGCGTACGACGCGGCCGATGCGGCGCTTGCGCGCGGGAGCGATGTGCTGCTCGTCGACACGGCGGGGCGCCTGCACACGCAGGACAACCTGATGCGCGAGCTGACGAAGATCCGCAATGTGCTTGCGAAGAAGATCCCGGGCGCGCCACACGAGGTGCTGCTGGTGCTCGACGCGACGAGCGGGCAGAACGCGGTGCAGCAGGCGCGGCTCTTCGCGGCGGCGGCGGGGGTGACGGGAATCTTCCTCGCGAAGCTCGACGGGACGGCGCGCGGCGGCATCGTCGTGGCGATCCGCGAGGAGCTTGATGTGCCGGTCAAGCTCGTCGGCGTCGGGGAGCGGCCCGAGGATGTGCAGCCGTTCGACCCCGAAGCGTTCGTCGAGGCGATGTTCGCGGCCTGACCGCCCGCCACGCCCGCGGAAAGGGGCGGTTCGCGGCGTTTCCCGCATCCGCGGGGGGATTCCCGCGCGAAGTGGGCGGCTCTGTCGCCCGCATTTGGTGAAACAGGGGGCTCCCCCGTAGCATCTGTGCATCCGCGTCAAGGATGGTCGATAGAGAGGCACTCGTCCGTAGGTCTCCGATGGCTTTCGAATCCGCTCCATCCCATGTGCCCCCGACCGTCGCGCGCCGTGGCTTCACGCTCGTCGAGTTGCTGGCGGTGATCGGGGTCATCGCGATCCTGATGTCGATCATCGTGCCGACGATCTCGGGCGTGCGCCGCGAGGCTGAATCGGTGTCGTGCCAGAGCAACCTTCGGCAGCTGCACGGCGCGATCGAGATCTACCGCGCGTCGATCAAGGGCTTGCTGCCGATGTGCGACTTCCTGCCGGCGTCGACGCCCGATGGACCCGTCGGTGGCCTGGTGGAGGTGCTCGGCAACACCATCGAGCGCGACTGCAAGTGCTGGTTCTGCCCGGCCGACCTCGATGAGGACGGATCGCTCGCCGCCGGCACGAGCTATGTCTATCTGCCGGGACTGCTCCGTTACTCGCCTCAGGTGCAGATCCAGGTGGCGACCCTGATGGCTGCATCGATGAACAATCCGAGTCTCAACGAGCGGATGCGCGAGCGGCAGCGCCGCGACGCGGAGGCGAAGCTCGTTGGCGCGCTCTACGACCAGACCCCGCGGGCGTTTGCGATCCTGACCGACAGCCAGGATCGTCACAAGATCGGAAGCCGCGTGCCGCGCAATGCGGTCTACATCGATGGAAGCGTGGGAATCCTCCGCGAGCCGGAGGAGGACCCCGATGGTGGCGGTTGACCACGAGTGCATGAGAACCGAGGCGATCCATGTCGTTGATTGAGAACATCACCGAATTCCGCGACCGCGCCGACGAGGCGTTGCGCGAGGCATGGGAGTCGAAGCGCCGCGAGATTCTCGGAGCGCTCGGCGGACTCGCGCTGCTGGGGCTCGCGGGCTACGGCGTCTACTGGTGGGTCGAGGTGCGATTCCGCCCGCCGCCGTCGATCTTCGATTCGCCGGTCGACGATGTGCTCGGGTACTTCGCGCTCGACGATTTCTCGAAGCTGCCGGTCGAGGAGCGCATCCGCTTCCTGCGCGAGCTGGCCGACCGCTTCCGCGGGATGGACCAGGCCGACAGCGCGACGATGGCGGCGTTCCTCGCGGGACTCGCGGGCCCGGCGCGCGAGCAGGCGACGCAGAACGCGCGCGTGCTGGCGAAGGACATCCTTGCGCAAGGCGCCGACGAGTACTTCAAGCTGCCCGAGAACGAGCGCGGCAAGTACATCGACGAGTGGATGGTGAAGTGGATCAAGACCGGCGAGCGCATTGCGACGGGCAAGGACAGCGAGAAGCCCGATGACGAGCGCCTGAAGGACCTGCGCGCGCAGGGCGAGCGCGGCCGCGAACGCGCGGCCGAGCGTCCGCCGGAGCGGATGCCGAGCCTGACCGAGGACGGCGCGATGCGGTTCCTCGACTTCTGGGAGAGCGATGTCGAGAAGGCGTCGAGCCCGAAGGAGCAGGGGCAGATCGTGCGGTTCCTCGGCGATGTGCGGAAGCGATTCGGCGGGTGACGCGAGGTTGAGCGGCGGTCGCACGCGGCAGCCGCCTTTGGCGAGACAAGGACTGGGGGTAGACCGCGCGCCGCGCATCGCTTTCGCGCGCCCTGGCCCGACTGGTGCACGGCACGTGCCATGCAGTGCCAGGCACTGCATGGCACGTGCCGTGCACGCAGGCGCCAGCCGTAAGCCCATTTCAATAAGGCACTTGCAGAGGGATCCGTGTGCGGCTCGATCGGTGTCGGTCAGGTGCCAGGCACGTGCCAGTCAGTGCCAGGCACTGCATGGCACGTGCCGTGCACCGGTCTTACCGCCACTCGTGGCGGGGGTAGCGGCGGCGCAGTTCGTTGCGCATCTCGGGGTACAGCACGCGCCAGAAGTTCGCGAGGTCCTGCGTCACCTGCAGCGGGCGGAAGTTCGGGCCGAGGATCTCGACCACGATCGGCACGCGGCCGCCCGCGACCTTCGGCGTCTCGTCGAGGCCGTAGAAGTCCTGGATCTTCGCGCGGCCGCGCGGCGGGGCGCCGACCGCGTACTCGAGCTTCATGCGGTAGCCGCGCGGCAGCGCGAGCGTGGCCGGCGCCATCTTCTCGACGAACTGGATCTCCTCCCACGACAGCGCGCTGCGCACGGCATCGATCGCGGCCTTCGCCTCGACCTCGCGCGCGCGCACGCAGCCTGACGCGATCTCCGTGCGGATGATGTCGAGATCCTCGTCGGTGTACGCGATCAGATTCCGCTCGGGGAACCACGCCGCCACGCAGCGGACGCGCGCGATCCACGGCTCGCAGTGCTCTTCCCAGCCCTCGAGCTTGATCTCGCCCGACTTGATGCGCGTGACGAGCTCGCGCTCGACCTCGGGCGACGGCTTTGCGCTCCGCGCCTTGCGCGCGATCGGCATGTCGAGGAACCGCTCTTCGTCGGCCATCTCGACCGCGCGCAGCTCCTTGTTCCACGCGGTCGCCTTGACGGCACTGAACGCCGCCGGCAACGCGCGCTCGACCACCTCGCGCGGCACGGGGTGCGCCACGGGAATCGACACGAGCCGGTCGTGGTCCGGGCCCGATTCACGCACCTCGAGCGCCACCACGAAGCCCGCCTCGTGCACGAGCGATTCCTTCGAAAGCTCGACGCGCCGCCGCCCAGCAAGCGCGCAGTGCGGCCGCTCGCGCTCGAGCTTGAACGCAAGTCGGTCGACGAAACCCGCGACGAGCGCCGCATCGACCGCCGCGTTCGACGCGTCGCTTCCCGTCTCCTTCACGCTGCGCGCGAGCTGGTCGGCGACCAGCACCGCCTCGCGGCACGCAAGCCGGTCCGCCGACGGCGGCAGCGCACGGCCCTCCGCCGCCGCAACCAGCTTCTCGCGCACGAGCGCGTCGCTTTGCGGATCACCCTTCTCGAGAAGCGACAGCAGCGCGTTCGCGCCGACGCCTTCGGCCGGATCGCGGTCGCTGAGCGCCGCCGCGATGCGCGCCACGCGCCGCGCGCACCCAAGCCGCGCAGCCTCGACGAGCGCCCGCGCAAGCCGCGGATGCGCCGGCACGCGCGCCATCGCGCGCCCCGTCTCCGTCAGCCCGCGCCCACCTTCGCCGAGCGCACCAAGCGTCGCCAGCGTCTTCGTCGCCTCGTCGATGCGCGTCGCGTCGGGTGCATCAAGCCACGGAAACCGCGCGAAATCGTCGACCCCAAGCGACATCGTCTCGAGCATCGCGCTCGCGAGGTCGATGCGCGCGACCTCCGCCACCGTGTGCGCGTCGCGCCGCTCGTGCTCGGCGACGCTCCACAGCCGGATCGCGCGCCCCGGCGCCGTGCGCCCCGCGCGGCCCGCGCGCTGCTCGGCGCTTGCCTTCGAGATCGGCTCGACGCGCAGCGTGTCGAGCCCGCGCAGCGGGTCGTACCGATGAATGCGCGCGAGCCCCGAGTCGATCACCGTGCGCACCCCGTCGATCGTGAGGCTCGTTTCCGCGACATTCGTCGACACGATGATGCGCCGCCGCTTCGCCGGATCGACCGCGCTCACCGCGCGATCCTGCTCGTCGGGCGGCAGCGCGCCGTGCAAGGGCAGCACCTCGGCCGCGACGCCCGTCCGTGCAAGCGCGATCTTCGCCTTCTCGCAGGTGCGCATGATCTCGTACGCGCCCGGCATGAACACCAAGAGATGCCCTGGGTCATCCGCCTCGCCGCGCGCGTACGCGTCGAGTATGCGCTCGATCGCGGCGCCCGCCAGATCCCACGCCGCATCGCGCGACGGGCGCGCGAGATGCTCGATCGCGACCGGATACGAGCGCCCTTCGGCAAGAATCGTCTCGCACGCAAGGAAACCCTCGAGCCGCTTCGCCTCGAGCGTGGCGCTCGTCACGATCATGCGCAGGTCCTTGCGCCGCGATTCCTGCGCAAGCTTCACGAGACCGAGCGCGACATCGACCGCGACCGAGCGCTCGTGGAACTCGTCGAGAATCACCGCGCCCACGCGTGCAAGCGCCGGATCGCGCTGCATCTGCCGCACGAACAGGCCATCGGTGACGAAGCGGATGCGCGTCCGCTCCGACACGCGGCGGTCATGCCGCGTCTCGTAGCCGACGAGTCCGCCGAGCTCGTCGCCGAGCTCCTGCGCCACGCGCGCCGCCAGCATGCGCGCGGCCAGCCGCCGCGGCTCGAGCACCACGACATCGCCCGAAACCCCCGGGCAATCCAGTACGAACTTCGGCAGCTGCGTGCTCTTGCCCGAGCCCGTCGGCGCGACGACGACGAGCCGATTCCGCGCGGAAACCGCGGTGCGAATCGCATCGCGCACGCGCTGGATCGGAAGGTCTTCGGGCGTCCTCATGCAACAGCCACGCGCGCGTCAGATCGCGCTCTCATGCCACGCGTCGCCACCGCGGCGGCGATGGCGCGGTCCACCGCGCGTGCCGTCGCCCGAGCCACGTTCCTCCTCGTCGGTCGCGAAACGCGGCAAGGTCGGCGCGACCACGCGCTGGCCGATGTGCGCTTCCCACACGATCTTCACGGCCTCGTCGACGCTGTCGGTTACGGTGAAGATGTCGAAGTCGCCGGGGCTGATCGCGGCATACTGGTCGAGCAGCGTCTTTCGCATCCAGTCGACGAGCCCCGACCAGAAGTCCTTGCCGACGAGCACGACGGGGAACGGCACGATCTTCAGCGTCTGGATGAGCGTGAGCGCCTCGAACAGCTCGTCCATCGTGCCGAAGCCGCCCGGGAAGATGATGAACCCGCGCGCATACTTCACGAACATCACCTTGCGCACGAAGAAGTAGCGGAACTCGATGTCGACCGTCTGGTACGGGTTCGGCCGCTGCTCCATCGGAAGCACGATGTTCAGGCCAACGCTCGTGCCGCCTGCGAGCTTCGCGCCCTTGTTGGCGGCTTCCATGATGCCCGGGCCGCCACCGGTGATCACGGTGAAGCCCTTCTCGGCAAGCATGCGCCCGCACTGCTCCGCCTGTTGGTACGACGGATGCTCGGGCTTCAAGCGCGCCGATCCGAAGACCGCAACGCCAGGTGGGTAGCGCGACATCGTCTCGACGCCGTCGACGAACTCGCTCAGGATGCGAAGGGCGCGCCAACTTTCGAGCGCGAGGGTTTGCTTCCGTTCAGAGGACTCCATCCGAGGAAGGTAGCCACGGGAGAGTTTGCGGGGAGTCGGTTGGGGGCACCGCGAGGAAACGACCGCGCGAACCGCCCCGATGCGGATGCCATAACCCAAGAATGTACCGAGAGTTATGCACAAAAATTTGCTTCGAATTCGCTGTTTCGCTATCCTTACCGTTCTATGGCGAAGGACTCTTCCGCGCGCGGCAAGCGCAGCGTTTCTGGCACTCACGCATCTGATTCGAAGGTTCGCAAGTCGGTGGTTGGTAGCGCGAAGGCCGGTTCTGGCCGTGGTTCAAAGGCAATTCCCGCTGCGTCGGACAGCGTCGTTTCGGCGCGTACTCCCTCGCGGCTTCCCAAGATCGAGCCGCGCGGCACGATCAAGGTCGGCAAGGTGACGCAGAAGGAAGCTGGCTCGGCTGCCGAGAAGCCGGCTGCGAAGAAGCCAGAAGCAAAGGCTCCCGCGAAGCCCGTGGTGAAGTCGGAGCCGAGGATTCAGCCGAAGGCCGAGTCCAAGATCGAATCCAAGGCTGAATCCAAGGCCGCCGCAAAGCCCACCGCCGCGGTGGAGCCAAAGGCAACCAACGCGAAGCTCGCTGCGCCCGCTCCGACCGCCGCTTCCGCCGCTGCCGCCAACGGGATGCCCGAGTCGACGCGTCGCGCGATTGCCGCAGCGACGCCGCGCCAGCAGTCCGACGAGCCGCCTGCGCGCCAGCTCGGGCTCCGCGCCACGCGCCCCGTCGAGGTCGCGAATGTTCGCCCGCTCGAGATGCGTTCGAACCGTTCGACCGAAGGCCGCACACCGAAGGGCTCCGGCGACATCAACAGCTACGGCGCCGCCGTGCGCTACCTCCTCGAGCGCACCGACTTCGAGCGCATGCGCACGGTGAAGTACAACGAGACGACCTTCAAGCTCGACCGCATGGAGCAGCTGCTCGCGAAGCTCGGCAACCCGCACAAGCAGATCCGCACCGTGCATGTCGCTGGCACGAACGGCAAGGGCTCGACCGTCCACATGATCGGCTCGATGCTGCAGGCCTGCGGCTACACCGTCGGCATCTACACGAGCCCGCACATGGTCGATCTGCGCGAGCGGATCCTCATCAACGGCCAGATGGTCGACAAGGCCGTCTTCACCGACCTGATGAAGCGCGTCGCGAAGGCCGCGGAGAAGGCCGGCGTCGAGCCCACCTTCTTCGAGGCGATGACCGCCGTGTGCTTCAAGCACTTCGCCGAGCAGGCCGTCGACATCGCGGTCGTCGAGGTCGGCCTCGGCGGACGCCTCGACTCGACGAATGTGATCCGCCCCGAGGCGTGCGTCATCACCTCGATCGACTACGACCACATGAAGCTGCTCGGCAACACGCTCGAGGAGATCGCCCGCGAGAAGGCGGGCATCTTCAAGCGCGATGTGCCGGCGTTCATCTTCGAGAGCGAGCCGAACATCGAGCGCGCGATCGCGGAGGTCGCCGAGAAGGCCGGTGCGCCGCTCAAGATCGTGAACAAGGACATCGACTACTCGGCGCGCTTCTGCGTGACCGACGACCTCGGCCCGCACACGCGCGTCTGCCTCTACACCAAGACCTCGCGCCTCGAGCACCTCCCGGTGCCGCTGCCGGGCGAGCACATGGCGTCGAACTGCGGCCTCGCGCTCGCGGTCGTCGACCACCTCAAGACCGTCGGGTTCGACTGCCCCGAGGACAAGATCACGGCGGGCCTCGCCGCGACGCGCGTTCCGGGCCGCATGCAGCTCGTGTGGGACCGTCCGCGCGTCCTCGTCGATGGCGCGCACAACCCCGCCGCGCTCGGCGCGCTCATGCGCTGCGTCGGCGCGCATGTGCCGTACGACTCGATGATCTGCGTCTTCGGCTGCTGCAGCGACAAGGATGTGCCGGCGCTCATCGACAAGGTGAACCTCGGCGCCGACAAGGTGATCTTCACGCGCGCGGCGAACACGCCGCGTTCGGCCGACCCCGAGGACCTGCAGAAGCTCTTCAACGAGCGCTCCGGCAAGATGAGCCAGGTCGCGAAGACGCTGCCCGAGGCGCTCGAGATGGCGACGCGCGCGGTGAGCCGCGAGGACCTCGTCTGCGTGACGGGCTCGTTCTACCTCGTGGGCGAGACGCTGAAGCACCTCCAGCACTTCGACCGCTCGAAGGGCGGCAAGATCCCGGCACAAGTGCCGCATGATTGAGCGGCCGCCGCTTGCGGCGGCGGCCTTTGGCGATACGAGCACGAGAGCGAGCGGCCGCAGCCGCGAGCGCTCAAGAGTTGAGCGGCCGCCGCTTGAGGCGGGGCCCTTGGCGATACGAGCACGAGAGCGAGCGGCCGCAGCCGCGAGCGCTCAAGAGTTGAGCGGCCGCCGCTTGCGGCGGCGGCCTTTGGCGATACGAGCACTCAAGTCGCCCGTACAATCCGCGCCTTATGTCGGTCCAGCACACCCAGGAAGCGAACGAACTCCAGCACCGCTACAGCGCGGCGTACGCCAACGCGCTCGAGGAGCGCTGGCAGGCATCGCTTGCATGGCCCGACGGCAAGGGCTACGGCTTCCGTCAGCCGAACCCCGGTGAACCCGGCTTCGACGCCTCGAAGCCGAAGTTCTACTGCCTCGACATGTTCCCGTACCCGTCGGGCGCGGGCCTTCATGTCGGCCACCCCGAGGGCTACACGGCGACCGACATCCTCTGCCGCTACAAGCGCCTGAAGGGCTTCAATGTCCTGCACCCGATGGGCTGGGATGCGTTCGGCCTGCCCGCCGAGCAGTACGCGATCCAGACGGGCGTCCACCCCGAGGTCACGACCAAGAAGGCGATCGACAACTTCCGCCGCCAGCTGCGGCGCTTCGGCTTCATGTACGACTGGTCGCGCGAGTTCGCGACCATCGATCCCGACTACTACAAGTGGACGCAGTGGATCTGGCTGCAGGCGTACTCGTCGTGGTTCGATCCGTCGGTGAAGAAGGCGCGCCCGATCGCGGAGCTCGAGGCGAAGCTTGCGCGCGAGAACGCAGCGATTCCGGTCGACGGCGGCGCCACGAAGCCGACCATGAAGAACTGGTCCGCGTGCACAAAGCGCGAGCAGCAGGCGCATCTCGACACCTTCCGGCTCGCGTACCTCGGCACGCAGACCGTCAACTGGTGCCCGAAGCTCGGCACCGTGCTTGCGAACGAGGAAGTGATCGACGGCCGCAGCGAACGCGGCGGTTTCCCCGTGCTGCGCATGCCGCTCAAGCAGTGGATGTTCCGCATCACCGCCTACGCCGACCGCCTGCTCGAGGACCTTGCGTTCGTCGACTGGCCCGACATGACGCGCACGCTGCAGACCGAGTGGATCGGCCGCAGCGAAGGCGCGGAGATCCGCTTTGCGATCGACGGCGGCGCCGCCGACGCGCTCACCGTCTTCACCACGCGCCCCGACACGATCTTCGGCGCGACCTACATGGTCGTCGCGCCCGAGCACGCGCTCGTCGCGCAGGCGATCGCGCGCGACCCGTCGAACACGAAGCTCGCCGAGTATGTCGTGTGGGCGAAGAACCGCTCCGACATCGACCGCCAGGCCTCGAAGGAGAAGACCGGCTGCGCGACCGGCCTCTTCGCGATCAACCCCGCGACCGGCGCGCGCATTCCCGTGTGGACCGCCGACTATGTGCTGATGGGCTACGGCACCGGCGCGATCATGGCCGTGCCCGCGCACGACGAGCGCGACTTCGAGTTCGCGAAGGCGTTCCATCTCGCGATCCAGCAGGTCGTCGAGATCGCGGGAACGCCGTTCACGGGCGAGGCAGCGACCGCAGGCGAAGGCCGCGCGGTGAACAGCGCGAATCCGAGCACGCTTTCGATCGACGGCCTCGCGACCGCCGAGGCGAAGCAGTCCGTGATCGCGTGGCTCGAGAAGCAGGGGATCGGCACGCGCCGCGTGAACTACCGCCTGCGCGACTGGCTCTTCAGCCGCCAGCGCTACTGGGGCGAGCCGTTCCCGATCGTCTACGACGCCGACGGCAATCACTATCCGATTTCGCCGTCGCAGCTGCCGCTCGTGCTGCCGCCGCTTGCCGACTATTCGCCGATCGAGAGCGACACGCCGCAGCCACCGCTTGCGAAGGCGCGCGAGTGGACGCACACGACCGCAGGCGCGGCAGGCGTCGACCCCGCGCTCCTCGCGCCGAACACTCCTGTCGTGCGCGAGACGAACACGATGCCCGGCTGGGCTGGCAGCTGCTGGTACTACCTGCGCTACTGCTCGCCGAAGGATGGATCGCACTTCGTGTCGCCCGAGGCCGAGCGCTACTGGATGCTGTCGCGCAAGAAGTCGGCCGCAGCGGCCGGCGCGCCGACCGCATACGACCCCGCGACCTGCCACACCGGCGGCGTCGACCTCTATGTCGGCGGCAGCGAGCACGCCGTGCTCCACTGCCTCTACGCGCGCTTCTGGCACAAGATCCTCTTCGACCTCGGCCATGTGTCGACGCCCGAGCCGTTCGGCAAGCTCTTCCACCAAGGCATGATCACGAGCTACGCGTTCCAGCGCGCCGACAAGTCGCTCGTGCCGACCGACCAGGTGACGGAGGTCTCGGAAGGCGAGTTCGTCGAGACCGCGACCGGACAGAAGGTGACGCAGATCGTCGCCAAGATGTCGAAGTCGCTGAAGAATGTCATCAACCCCGACGATGTGATCGCCGACTACGGCGCCGACACCTTCCGGCTCTACGAGATGTACATGGGCCCGCTCGAGGCGTCGAAGCCGTGGAACACGCGCGACATCGTCGGCGTGTTCCGCTTCCTGCAGCGCGCGTGGCGCCTCGCGGTCGACGAGAAGACCGGCGAACTCCTGCTCGCCGCGAACACCGACGAGAAGATCGAGAAGCTGCTCCACCGCACGATCCACAAGGTCGCAGACGACATCGAGAAGCTGTCGTTCAACACCGCGATCGCGGCGATGATCGAGTTCGTGAACGCCGCCACGCGCCCGCAGTCGCTCACCGACCCGACGCAGGGCGGCCTGACGCGCGACCAGCTCGCGCGCTTCGCGACGATCCTTTGGCCGTTCGCGCCGCATGTCGCCGACGAAATCGGCGCGAAGCTCGGGATCTCGGGCACCACCCACGAAGGCATGCGCGTGAGCCTCGCGAATCAGCCGTGGCCTGCGGTCGACCCATCGAAGCTCGTCGATGACGAGGTCGAGATGCCCGTCCAGATCCAGGGCAAGATCAAGGCGCGCCTCATGGTGCCTGCGAAGGCCGACGCCGCCGCGATCGAGGCGCTCGCGCTCGCACACGCCGATGTCGTTGCTGCGATCGCGGGCCGCGCGGTGAAGAAGGTCGTCGTCGTGCCGGGCCGCATGGTGAACATCGTGGTGTGAACTGCTTGGAGATCGTGCGCGCTGCCGCTACGCTCTACGGGTGCGAGCGAACCTCTTCAGCATGTGTGCCTGCTTGCGCGCCGTCGTCGCGGCGCTCTGCGTGTTGTCGGCGCTCTTCGTCGGCGGCTGCTCGCAGGACACGAGCGAGTTCGACCGCATCGCGATGCCGACGCGCTTCGCATTGATCCGCGACACCGCGCAGTGGGTGCCCGAATTCGACCCGCTCTGGTGGAAGCCAATCGACGCAGCGTACGCCGACTACGACCGCGAGATCGAGCGGATTGTCCGCGAACGCTGGGAGCCGTTCATCGATGAGCTCAACCTCGCCGGGCAGACGCCCGCGCCCTTTGCGCCGAACGAGGCCCGCACGCGCCGCGGGCGGCAGCGGGCGATCGAGAACGAGATCCTCGCCGCCGAGCGCGAGTTGCTCGCGCGCATCGATTCCGAGCTGCCCGCGAGCGCCGACCGCTTCATGGCGCTTCTCACGGCGCGCATCGAGTGCGAGCGCGCGGTCGCGGTCTGGGCGGAACCCGAGCGGCCGCTCCCCGGTCCGCTCGAGGAGCTCGCGCGCGTCGGCGTCCACACGGGCGACGACGCGGTGCTCGAGGCGGCGATCGCGGCGTACGGCGAGATCGCGCGCGAGGCGCGCCGACTTTCGAACGACCGCGCGAAGGCGTATCTCGACTGGACCGAGGACTTCGGTGCGCTCGACGCAGCGCTCCAGCAGGCGCGCGCGACTTCGCCCGGCGGCAAGGGCCGCCCGGTCGACCGCGCGCAGCGGTCGCTCGACCGACGGCTCGAGGTGCTGCGCGCCGCGCGCGCGCAGACGACCGAGTCGCTGCGCATGGAGCTGCTCGAGGCGGGCGACGCGTTCGCGCGCTCGATCGCCGATGAGCGCGTGCGCGAGGACTTCATCGAGCGCCTCGAGGCCGACCTCCACGAAGGCATGTCGACGCGTCGGACGCTCGAGATGTACGCGCGGCTCGCCGAACGGGTGATCGCCGAGGCCTACCCCGACGAACCGGCGCGCATCGACGAGTTCCGCGCCGATGTGGCGCGTGGGCTCGAGCTCCAGCGCACGAAGCGCTCGCTCCTTCGCTCCGAGGATCCCGCGCGGCGAAAGGCCGTGTACGAGGAACTGTCGAAGATGCCTGGGTCGATCATCGAGAGCGCGGGCAAGAAGCTCGACGAGCGTCTCGGTCGACGGCTCTTCTGGCAGGCGGTGCGCGTCGACCTCGGGCAGATCGGCGAGGACGAGGCTGTACGCGCTGTGTTTTCGCAGGATCCGCCGCAGCCTGCCGACCCGAATCCCGCGGATGCGCCCGAGGCGATCGCAGGCGCCGTCGGCGGCCTCGAGCGAGTCGCCTTCTACGGCACGGCACTGTCGCCGCGCGTGCTGCGATCGCTGAGCGCTGGACTCGGTCTCGAGGGCGAGCGCAAGACGCAGTTCGACGCGATCGTCGAGGAGGAGACGCAGCGCCTGCTCGAGGTGGTGCAGGCCGAGGCAGCGCGGATCGATGTGGCGCTGAAGGGCGCGGATCGCGGCGCAGCGCCTGCCGACGCGGAGTCGATGCGCACGATCGTGCAGGAGGCGATGTCCGAGCTGCGCGCAGGCACATCCGCGATGCTCGCGCGAAACCGTGCGGCCAACGCGCGCGTTCTCGACGCCGCCGTGCAGATCGCAGGAGTCGACGAGCGTCATCCGGTCGTCGCAGAGGCGACCGTCGAGCTGGAGCTGCTCGCGTTGATCGGTTCGCGCGGCCTCGGCCAGCGCGCGGGACGGCGCGAACTCGAGGGTTTCGCGGGCGTCACCGTCGAGTGCTACTCGAATCCGTTCGCGGTCGCGCGGCTCATGGATGCGTCCGACGGTGAGCGCGACGCAGCCGTGGCGCTGGTCGCGTCGCATGGCGATGAACTCATCGAGGCCGCGAAGGCGACCCGCGAGAAGATGCTCGACAATGTCGGAGACTTCCTGAGGCTGATCGCCTCTCGCGAGCGCGGCCGCGAGTTCGGCCTTCCGCCGTGGCAGCCGAAGGTCGCTGCGCCGCAGGCGGTCGAGCTCCGTTTCAAGATCGTCGACGAGATCGGCGCTGTGCTCGGCCCGGATGTCGCGCGCGCATACGAACGCTGCTGGCGGCGCCTCGAGCGGCCTGCGCTTGAGCGCCCGCGCGCGGCTGCGATCACGCGGGTTCAGGGCGTGATCGAGCGTGCGGGGATCGAACCGGTGCTTGAGACGGCGCTGCGCGCGGCGCTCGCGGCGTCCGATGGCACGCGCGACGGTGCGGTGCGCGCGGCGCATCTCTGGCGTGCGAACACGGCGGTGGGGGAGCGCCTCGACTCTCCGGACCAGTGGCGCATCGCCATCTTCGGCGAGCCGCTCGGAGCGTATCTCTACAGCCGCATTGCAGACGCGGACGACCGGGGTCTCGCGACCTGCGAGGTGCTCGCAGCGATGGCGGAATCCACCGACGCGCTGGATGACGCGCTGCGCATCCGCGAGCGGCCCATCGTGAAGACCCTCCGGCCGCGGTAAGCGTGCGGCTGAAAAGCAACCGACGCGCGGCAGGTTCGCCACGCGTCGGTCGGTGTTCTCAATAGCCTTGCACGGGCGCCACGAGCGGGCGCACCGTCACGCTCAGGCCGCCTGCTGGGTCTTGTTCTTCGTGAACACCCAGACGATGACGAACAGCGCGATCAAGCCGACGACGCCGTTGCTGCCGAGCGACTTGATGAAGTCCATCAGGTTGTTGGTGATGCCGGAGAAGAACGGAACCTCCGAACCGAAGATGATCTGCGCGACCACGCCGACTGCGATGAACAGAATCGCGACATCGATGAACTCGCGAACCCAGCCCTTAACGGTCTTCATGGCGTCCATAGACATGTCTCCTGCGGTTTCGTTGACTCGCCGCTTGGGCCCCGCCAACGGTGGCGTGGCATGCGGCAGCGACTCTGGCTTGACCTCTACCCTTCGACCTGATCGCGGACGGTTGTCCACAATTTGTGCAAACGCGCGCCAGGCACCACAACCGGTTGTGGGAACGAGGCGCACGAGGCGGGGGCTGCGGAACCGTTGCGAGGACGCGAGCGGCGGAGGCCGGCGCGGGGCCTGCCGCGGGGGAGGACCTGATTGGGGCATTATCTTTCAAAGAATCATCCAAAAACCAGCGCCTTGGTGCGTCCGCGGCTGATGCGTCTGCGATATCGAAGGGTCGGATGGATCGCCCTCTCTCTGTGCGGGGGCGCCGACGCGGAGACCTCCTCATGCGCCACCTGCCCACAGTCCTTCATCGATCCGTCCTCGTCTGCGCACTCTGGTTGCTCGCCGCCACCGGCGTTGCGGGCGACTGCTTCGCGCAGGGCGCCGACACGCGCTTCGTGCGCGCCAACGCGCCCGCAGGCGGAAGCGGCACCAGCTGGGCCACGGCGTACAACAACATCAAGACCGCGGTCGCCGCCGCGAACTCGAACCAGAGCATCAAGAAGATCTGGGTGGCGAAGGGCACCTACTTCCCGGGCACGACGCGATTCACGCTCAAGAACAACCTCGCCCTCTACGGCGGGTTCGCGGGCACCGAGACGCAGCTTTCGCAGCGCAACATCGCGCTGAACGAGACGATCCTGACCGGCCAGGGAACGAACGCCATCATCAACGGCGGCACGACGAACGAGACGGCCATCGTCGACGGTTTCACGATCCGCGACGGCTTCACGACGCAGGAGAACGGCGGCGCGGTGCTCAACGGCAGCTCGACCTTCCGCAACTGCCGTTTCATCGACAACTTCTCGGCGAACAGCGGCGGCGCGTGGTACGGCGACACGGGTACGCCGCGCTTCATCGCCTGCGAGTTCGCGGGCAACGAATGTGGCGCAGGCGGCGCGGCCATCGAAACCGTGGACGGGTCGCTCACCGTCATCGGCTGCCGGTTCACGGGAAACACGGCGTCGTTCGCGGTGGTCTACTCGAACACGGGTTCCGTGACCGTGATCGATTCGCTCATCGCCGGGAACGGCGCGGCCGGAGTTCTCGCAAACCAAGGCCCGATCGTCGTCCGCAACTCGACGATCGCCGCAAACACCAGTGCGATTCTCGGCGCCGTGGCGCTGCGGACGAACGGCAACAGCACGATTGAGAACTCGATCATCTGGCAGAACGCGATCGCGGGGAACTTCACGGCCAGCCATTCGTGCCTCCCCTTGACGGCACCGGGTGCTGGCAACATCAGCACGAACCCGCGTTTCGTCAGCCCGGGCGAGGGCAACTGGCGCGTCGCATCGAACTCTCCCACGATCGATGCGGGTAGCACGGCGCTCCTGCCGACAGACACCTTTGACCTCGACGCGGACGGCGACACGGCCGAGCTGCTGCCGGTCGATGTGCAAGGCAATGTCCGCCGCTCGGACGAGCCTGGCGTCACTGACACGGGAGTCGGTCCCGCGCCGGTCGTCGACATGGGCGCGTTCGAGTTCGTCCGCGACTGCAACGGCAACGGCATCGTCGACTCGGCGGACATCGCCAACGGGACGAGCGCCGATACCGATGGAAACGGCATCCCCGACGAGTGCGAGGACTGCAACGACAACAAGATCCCCGATGGTGTCGAGATCGCCAACGGCACGAGCGCGGACTGCCAGGAAGACGGCATTCCCGACGAGTGCCAGCTTGGCGTCGGCGCGACCGTACTCTCGGTGGTCGACGACGGAGCGTCCGAAGGCGATGTCGGCAACAACGCGCTCGGCAACTTCATCTGGCTGAACGCGTTCCAGGTCGAGGTGGGCGGCGAAGTACTGCGCTCGGTCGACCTCGCCTTCGGCGGGGGAATCCCCTCGGGTGATCCTGTCACCGTGCATGTGTGGACCGACCCGACCAACGACGGAGACCCGACCGACGCCGTTCGCCGCATCAGCGTGACGGTCAACGCCGTCGCACCGGGGACGAGCCAGTTCACCTCCGTTGATGTGCCGGACTTCGTGCTGGGCAAGGCGGGCACCTGGTTCTTCGTCGGTGCGCAGACCTTCAACACGCCGTTCCCCGCGCCGCGCGACATCCAGAATCCATCGGCGCTGCGCAGCTGGGTCTCCGCAGCGACGACGCTCGAGGATGCCGATCCCGATGATCTCTCCGCGGCCGGCCTCTTCGGTCTCATCGATAGTTACGGCCTCCCCGGAAACTGGCTGGTCCGCGCCCGAAGCTCGCGCGACGGCGACTGCAATGCGAACGGCATTCCCGACGCATGCGACATCGAGGCCGGGACGCTTCCGGATTGCAACGCGAACTGGATTCCCGACGGATGCGAGCTGTCGACGAACGACTGCAACTCGAATGGCACGCCCGACGACTGCGACCTCGCGAGCGGCACGGCGACCGACTGCCAGCCGAACGGCATCCCCGACAGCTGCGAGATCGCCGACGGGTCCGAAGTCGACACCGACTCGAACGGCGTGCCCGACAGCTGCGAGGACTGCAATGGCAACTCGATCCCTGATTCGGTCGAGATCGCGAACGGCACGGCGCAGGACTGCCAGCCCGACGGCATTCCCGACGAGTGCCAGCTGAACGGCGAGAAGCCGCTGCTCTACGCCTATGACGACGCGCAGCCCGAGTTCTGGGTGTCGTCGGACGCGCCGAACATGGCGTGGCTCAACAACTTCACGGTCGAGGAGGGCAAGGACCGCATTGTCGCGATCGATGTGATGTTCGGCTTCGTTCCCGAGGGCAGGCCCCACATCATCCATCTCTGGAGCGATCCGAACGGCGACGGCAACCCCGATGACGCGCAGGCGCTCGCATCGATCCCCTTCAACGCGGTCGACACGGGCGAGGCGTTCACCTACACGCGCATCGACATCCCCGACATCGACCTGGCGCCGGGCACAAGCTTCTTCGTGGGCGCGGTCATCAACGGCTTCACGCTGTTCACGGATGCTCCTGCGCCGAAGGACTCGACGCCGCCGAACGGCAAGAGCTGGCTCGTCGGCAAGTTCAGCGCGATCGATCCGAACGATCTGTCGGCCGACGCCGACGAGTTCCTCCGCATCGATGACCTCGGCGGCCCGTTCATCGGGAACTGGTGCGTGCGCGCGGTCGCGGTGTCGACCGCCGACTGCAACGAGAACAACATTCCCGACGATTGCGACATCGCGAGCGGCACTTCGGCCGATGCGAACGACGACGGGATTCCCGATGAGTGCGCGCCATGCACGGCCGACCTCAACCTCGACGGCAATGTCGGTCCGGCCGACCTCGCGATCGTCCTCTCCGGCTGGGGCACGGCCTCGCCGCTTGCGGACCTCGACGACGATGGCGATGTCGATGCGGCGGACCTCCTCGCGCTGCTCAACGCGTGGGGGCCGTGCAAGTAGGCGCACCGGGCTCCGCTTGCCAATAACTCGCCAGGCAATCGGGTGCCAGCCGAATCCGGAAGGTGCGCGCGGGCGCGAAGCAGGGCTGGGCAGGCCGATTCTTTCGTGGGAGTCGACGCTCGTTGCAGAAAGCCCTTTGCTTCAGACCGTCTTGCTGAGAGACTTGCCAGTCCTGCGCGGAGATCCACCGAGCCACTTGATCGTGGCCGGTGGTCTGCTTCATGCACCTCCGCGAGTCCCACAGCCACGCTTCCGGATCCCCAGACATGACACTTCGAACGCCAGTCTCCGCGTCACTCCTCCCAAGCCTCCTTACGCTCGCCTTGGCCGGCATGCTCGGAACTGCCGCTCATGCCCGCACCGCAGGCGACGAATGCGCGAGCCCGATCACGGCAGTCGTCGGATCCAACGGGCCCGCTGACACCGCGACCATGACGCCGTCGGCCAACCCGCCGGCGAACGAGTCTTGCACCTACCTGGCTTGGAACAACTCGAAGGATGTGTGGTACGCGTACGAGGCACCCGTCGCGGGGAAGCTCTCGCTGTCATTCTGCGAAAGCACCTTCGACACATCGGTCGTTGTGTACCAGGGCACCTGCGGTGCGCTCACCCGGATCGGATGCGACGACGACAGCTGCCTTACCAGTCCCGGCTTCCGCTCCGCGATCGTCGATCTGCCCGTTGCGGCGGGGTCGGTGTACATCCGCGTCGGCGGCTACTTCGGAGAAACGGGCGTCGTTCGGTTCAATCTGGCGTTCACGCCGGCGCCCGAGCTCGGCACGCTCTATTCGCTCGGCAACAACAGCTTCGGACAGACCGTTACGCAGCCGACGCTCGGCTACATCAAGGCGGTCGCGAGCAAGGCGAACAGCTTTCACACGCTTGCGCTCCGCGCGAATGGAACCGTGGCCGCATGGGGCGACAACTCATGGGGACAGTGCAACTTCCCATCGGGGTTGAGCGATGTGCAGGCGATCGCGACGGGTGGCACATTCAGCCTCGCGCTTCGCTCCACGGGTACGGTCACGTCGTGGGGCGGCACCTACGGGATCCCGCCCGCGGGTCTCACGGGGGTTGTCGACATTGCCGCAGGAACCAGCCACTCCATCGCGCGCAAGTCGGATGGCACCGTGGTCTGCTGGGGCTGGAACGGCTTCGGCCAGATCACCGTGCCGCCAGGGCTTCCCATCGTGGTCGATGTCGACGCGGCCATCAACTACACGCTTGCCGCGCGTGCGGATGGACTGGTCGAGAGCTGGGGCGATGCTCCCGCGCCGCCACCGGCATCGTTGACGAACGCCTTCAAGGTCTCGGCGGGCGGGACCTTCGCGGCGGCGCTTCGCGGCGACAGCACCGTCGTCTGCTGGGGCACGAACAACATCGGACAGTGCAATGTCCCCGCTGGGCTCGTCGGCGTGACCGCGATCGCCGCAGGCTACAACCACATGCTGGCGCTGCGTTCCGACGGCAGCATCGTCAGCTGGGGAAGCAACGGTTACGACGCACGCCAGATCCCCAATGCAGGGGCGCCGTATGCCTTTGTCGCCGCCGGAGGCAACAACTCGTTCGTGATCTCCCGTGGCGATTGCAACGGCAACGGGACTTTCGACGGACTCGAGCTGGCCGGACACGATTGCAACGGCAACGACATCCCTGATTGCTGGGATTTCGAGCTCGGCTTCGGCGAGGACTGCAACCACAACGGGATCGGTGACGAGTGCGAGAAGCAGGCCACGATCGCGGTCGCTTCGGGCCAGTTGTCGCCCATCGGGTTCGGGGCGCCGAAGACCATGCAGATTTCCTCCGCCGTGCCTGCGGTCAGCGAGGTGGAACTCGTCATCACTGCTCGAGGAGACTTCAGTGGAGACCTCGAGTATGTCCGGGTTGTCTGCGGCACGCAGTTCGAGCGGAGTGTGCTCGCCGGTGCGGGTGACTGCGTGTACTCGCCCCAGATCACGCTTCAGTTGACGGCGGACGAATTCAATGACGGCATCGGGGCAGACGGAACGTGGCGTCTTGACCTGCTGCCTTCGAGTGCGGTGAATCCAGCGCTCTGCCCAGGCGGCACATGGATCTCGGTGGTCGCGCGCTACACCGGCGCAAGCAGCGCCGATTGCGACGCGAACGGCGTGATCGACAGCTGTCAGATCGCCGCGGGCACCGCACCTGATACGAATGGCAACGGCATCATCGACACCTGCGAGACGGCGTTCGACGCATGCCCGACCGACATCGACGGCGATGGCGTGACCGGCGCATCGGATCTCGCGGCGCTGCTCGGTGCCTGGGGCACATCGAATCCCGACATCGATTTCGACGCGGACGGCTCGGTCGGCGCATCCGACCTCGCCACGCTGCTTGGCGCATGGGGCCCTTGTCCCGTGAGCTGACGGCACCTGCCATCGTGCATGCATCGTGCGCAGCGCGTCGCCCACGAGGCGGCGCGCTGTCGTTCACGGGCTCGTGCCGCGGCGGCTGAACGGCCGCACGAACCGCGCGCCGAAGAGCTCGCTGCGGGTCGCGGGCGCGACAGAGCTGCGCGCCGACTTTCCCTGCGTGCCGGCGTTGTCGGCCCAGCAGCCGCCGCGCACGATGCGCGCGGTGCCGTCGGCCGCGTCGGTCCAGTTCCAGATCGTGCCGCGGATCGCGGGGCGCGCATCGAAGGTCGTGTCCCACTCGCGGTTGTCGGGCAGGCGCCAGCCGTCGCCATCGGTGCGCGACACGACGCAGCCGACGAGGCGCTTGCCGTCGCGCTGCGCGAACTCGATTCGATAGGCGGGCTGCATGCCCTGGCTCTCGCTCAGCTTGTTCGCGAGCTCCACCGCCTCGAACCAGCTCATGCCGGCAGCATCGGTCGCACCCGTGCGCGGTTCCGCGTCGTAGCCCATCACCTCGCGGAAGACGCTCGCCGTGACGAGTTCGGTCGAGATCAGCGCGGGTTGGCCGGCTGCGGTGGGGATGGTCGTGGCGGCGGTTGCAAATGCGCGCGCGAGCGGACCGATCGAGGGCGGAGCCTTCGTCGCGGCCGCGTCCTGTGCAGGTGCTGCGCCAGCCTCATCGACGGGCGTGACGAGCAGGACGGCCTGCGGTGTCGAGCGCTTCGCGAGCGTCTCGTTCTCGGCGGTCACCTCGAGCGCAAGCACGGTGCCGCGCGCGAGCCGCACCACGGGCTCGACGGCGTACGGGCGGTCGAGATGGATGTCGTAGCGGTCGATGCGCAGCAGGACGCGCGGCTTCGCGCCCGATGCCGGGTCTTGCGCGGTCAGGAGCGTCTTCACGCCGTACGGGCCTGGGCGAACCGTGATCGCCGCGAGGTCGAGCGCGCGCTCGAGCGGCGGCATGGTGAAGGCGATCGTCGCGTCGGCGCTCTGCTCGCGCGCCGCACCCTGCGCGCTCACGACGAAGGG
>JBEAUK010000132.1:0-18253 GCA_041161465.1 Planctomycetota bacterium
CGCGATCGGCAAGATCATGGCCGAGGCGTTCGAGCAGGTCGGCAAGGACGGCGTCATCACGGTCGAGGAAGGCAAGTCGCGCGAGACGACCATCGATGTCGTCGAGGGCATGCAGTTCGACCGCGGCTACCTCAGCGCCAACTTCGTCACCAACACCGACGAGATGACCGTCGAGTTCTCGAAGGCGCTCGTCCTCATCTACGAGGACAAGATCGACAGCCTCACCAAGTTCGTGCCCTTCCTCGAGAAGGTCATGGAGGCGAAGAAGCCGCTTCTCATCATCGCAGAGGATGTGACGGGCGAGGCGCTCAGCGCGCTCGTCATCAACAAGCTCCGCGGTGTCCTCAATGTCTGCGCCGTCAAGGCGCCGGGCTACGGCGACCGCCGCAAGGCCATGCTCGAGGATCTCGCGATCCTCACGGGCGGCAAGGCGATCATGAAGGATCTCGGCATCGAGCTCGACAAGGTCACGATCAAGGACCTCGGCCAGGCGAAGAAGCTCATCATCGACGCCGACAAGACGACCGTCGTCGAGGGCGCCGGCAGCACCGCCGCCATCAAGGGCCGCTGCGACCAGATCCGCAACGAGATCGCCGCGACCGACAGCGACTACGACCGCGAAAAGCTCCAGGAGCGCCTCGCGAAGCTCGCCGGTGGCGTCGCGCAGATCAATGTCGGCGCGTCGAGCGAAGCCGAGCTCAAGGAGAAGAAGGCGCGCGTCGAGGACGCGCTCCACGCAACGCGCGCGGCCGTCGCCGAGGGCGTCGTCGCGGGCGGCGGCACTAGCTTCATCCGCGCGATTCCCGCGCTCGACAAGGTCCGCAAGGACTGCGTCGGCGACGAGATCGCTGGCGTCGAGGCGGTTGCCGAGGCGCTCTGCGTTCCGCTGCGCACCATCGCGGAGAACGCCGGCGAGAAGGGCACCGTCGTCGTCGCGAAGGTCAAGGAGATGAAGGGCGACGAGGGCTTCAACGCGCTCTCGCTCGAGTACGGCGACCTCGTCAAGCAGGGCGTCATCACTCCCGCGAAGGTCGACCGCACCGCGCTCCAGAACGCCGCGAGCGTCGCCGGCCTCATCCTCACCTGCGACTGCGCGATCAGCGAGAAGCCGCAGCCGAAGGACGCCGGCGGCCATGGCCACGGCCATGACCATGACCACGGTGGTGGCATGGGCGGAATGGGCGGCATGGGCGGAATGGGTGGCATGGGCGGAATGGGCGGAATGGGCTTCTAAGCCCTCGGTCCCCTGCTCGAACCTCGCCACGCGATCAGTCACACGAAACACACGCATCACGCGTCACACGCGAATCACGAAAGAAAGCACGAGACACACCAATGTCCACCGTTCGACCCCTCGAAGACCGAATCCTCATCAAGCCCATCGAGCCCGAGACCAAGACCTCGAGCGGCCTCTTCCTCCCCGAGACCGCCAAGGAGCGCCCCATGCAGGGCACCGTCGTCTCGGTCGGCCCCGGCCTCCTTCTCGACAACGGCGAGCGCGCTCCCGTCAATGTGAAGAAGGGCGACACGGTCGTCTACGGCAAGTACGCCGGCACCGAGATCGAGATCAAGAACACGAAGCACGTGATCATGCGCGAGAGCGAACTGCTCGGCGTCATGACCAAGTGATCCACGCACCCACGCAAGCAAAGAAGGCAAAAACATGGCACAGAAGCAGATGAAGTTCGATGCGGCGGCGCGCGCGGAACTCAAGCGCGGCGTTGACCAGCTCGTGCAGGCCGTGGCCGTGACGATGGGTCCCGTCGGTCACAATGTGCTCCTCGCGAAGAGCTACGGCGGCCCGCACATCACCAAGGACGGCGTGACCGTCGCGAAGGAGATCGATCTCCCCGCTCCGTTCGAGAACATGGGCGCCAAGATGGTGCAGCAGGTTGCCAAGAAGACCGCGGACATCGCGGGCGACGGCACGACCTGCGCTACCGTCCTCGCCGGCGCGATCTTCAACGGCGGCCTGAAGTACATCGCCTCGGGCGCGAACGCCGTCGCGATCCAGCGCGGCATCAACTCCGCGGCCCAGGCGGCCTCTGACGCCGTCACCGAGATGGCGCAGAAGTGCAAGGGCAAGGCCGACCTCGAGAAGGTCGCGACCGTGTCCGCCAACCACGACACCGCGATCGGCAAGCTCATCGCCGAGGCGATCGACAAGGTCGGTGCCGACGGCGTGTGCGAGATCGAGGAAGGCAAGACCGCCGAGACGACGCTCGACTATGTCGAGGGCATGTCCTTCGACAAGGGCTTCCTCTCGCCCTACTTCATGACCGATGCGAAGCGCGCCGAGTGCGTGCTCGAGAACCCGCTCATCCTCATCAACGAGAAGAAGATCTCGAACCTCGCCGAACTGCTCCCGATCCTCAACAAGGTCGCGTCGTCCGGCAAGCCGCTGCTCATCATCGCGGAAGAAGTCGAGAACGAGGCGCTCGCAGCGCTCGTCGTCAACCGCCTCCGCGGCGTGCTCCAGGTCTGCGCCGTCAAGGCGCCGGGCTTCGGCGACCGTCGCAAGGCGATGCTCGGCGACATCGGCGTCGTCACCGGCGGAACCTTCTTCGCCGAGGACATCGGCCGCAGCCTCGAGGATGTCGAGCTCAAGGAGCTCGGCACCGCCAAGAAGGTCGTCATCACCAAGGATGAGACGACGATCGTCCAGGGCGGCGGCAAGACCAAGGACATTCAGGCGCGCGCCGACCAGATCCGCGCGCAGATCGAGCGCACCACCAGCGACTACGACCGCGAGAAGCTCAACGAGCGCCTCGCCAAGCTCGTCTCCGGCGTGGCGATCATCTCGGTGGGTGGCGCGACCGAGATCGCGATGAAGGAAGCGAAGGACCGCGTCGATGACGCGCTCCACGCGACCCGCGCGGCTGCGAAGGAAGGCTTCGTCGCCGGCGGTGGCGTGGCGCTTGTCCGCGCGATCGACGCCGTGCTCGAGGCCAAGAAGAAGGCCAAGGGCGACGAGAAGTTCGGATTCGACATCGTCGCGGAGGCGATGGCGCGTCCGTGCGCGCAGATCGCCGAGAACGCCGGCCATGACGGCGATCTCGTCGTCGAGAAGATCCGCGAGTCAAAGACCAATGTCGGCTTCAACGCCGCGACGGGTTCGTACGAGGACCTCGTCAAGGGCGGCATCATCGACCCCGCGCTCGTCGTCAAGACGGCGCTGGTCAACGCCGCGAGCGTCGCTGGCCTCATGCTCACGACCGATGTGATCGTGACCGAGCTCAAGGACGAAGAGGCTCCCGTCGAGGGCGCCGTCAGCTGAGATTTCCCGCCGTGTCGCGGGAAACCGCGCCACGGCGCTTGCTTGAGATTGTCTGGGACGCGCGAGCGGTTCGCGCGTCCCTTGCACAGACGGATCAGGGACGCGCATGCCGCAGACACGCTGCTACTACGAGATCCTGTCGGTCGAGAAGACCGCCTCGCAGGACGACATCAAGCGGTCGTATCGGCGGCTCGCGATGAAGTGGCACCCTGACCGCAACCCCGGCAACGCGGAGGCCGAGACCGAGTTCAAGGCCTGCACCGAGGCCTACGAGGTGCTGTCCGACCCCGAGCGGCGCCAGCTCTACGACCGCCACGGCCATGCGGGCCTGCGGCAGAACCCGGGCCATGACTTCCGCTCGATGCATGTCAACGACATCTTCTCGATGTTCAACGACATCTTCGGGCAGCAAGGCGGTGGACGCGGCCAGCGCGGGCCCGCGCGCGGCTTCGACCTCGAGACCGAGGTCGAGATCGAGCTCGAGGACGCGTTCAACGGCTGCGAGCGCGAGGTCGAGTTCAAGCGCCTCGATGTGTGCGAGCCGTGCAAGGGTTCGGGCGCGAAGCCCGGGTCGAAGCCCGTGCAGTGCCCGACCTGCGGAGGCCAAGGTCAGGTCGCTCAGACCGGTTTCGGCGGCATGTTCCGCATGGTCACGACCTGCCCCGAGTGCCGTGGACGGCGGAATGTGATCACGGACAAGTGCGAGAAGTGCCGCGGTCAGGGCCGCGTCTCGACGAAGCGTAAGCTTGCCGTTCGCATCCCGAACGGCATCGACAACGGTCAGGTCATCCGTCTCTCCGGCGAGGGCGAGCCGCCGCCGCCGGAGGCGAGCGCCGAGGGCAAGGGCCCGCGCGGCGACCTCCATGTCGTCGTGCGCGTGGCGGACCACGACCGATTCGAGCGGCGCGGCGTCGATCTCATCACCGTCCAGCCGATGGCGTTCGCGCAGGCTGCGCTCGGCGCCAAGGTCAAGGTGCATGGCATCGATGGCGAGCGCGAGATCGAGATCCCCGCCGGCAGCCAGCATGGCGAGGCGATCGTGATCGAGCGCGCCGGCATGACCGGGCTTCAGTCGAAGGAGCGCGGCGACCTCCATGTGGTGCTGCAGCTCGTCGTGCCGAAGAAGCTCAGCGAAGAGCAGCGCAAGCTGCTTGCGGAGTACGCGCAGACCGAGAAGACCGATGTGAACACCGCGAGGCAGAGCATCTGGGACAAGATCAACCCGTTCGGCACCTGACCTACAAGACGAACCCCTCTCCGACAGTCGACACGCGCCATGGGGCGCGACGAGCACGCGATGGACCACGAGACCCCGACCGAACCCGACACCACGCCTGATGCGCCGAACGGCCACGAGCACGATGGCGCCGACGCCGACTCGATGCAGGTGATCGAGAAGCTCATGGGCGAGCGCGACGAGGCGATCGCGGCCAAGCTGCGCGCCCAAGCCGATTTCGCGAACTTCCAGCGCCGCTCGGTCGAGAACGAGGCGCGTGCACGCGTCGGCGGTCTCGTGCAGATGACGCGGGCGCTGATGCCGGTGCTCGATCACTTCGATCTCGCGCTCGCGCAGGATCACTCCAAGGTCACCGTGGAGCAGATGGCGAAGTCGATCGAGATGACGCGCGCCGAGCTCCAGAAGGCGCTTGAGCAGAACGGCATCTCGCGCATCGATCCGACGCCCGGCACGCCGTTCGATCCCATGCAGCACGACGCTGTGATGAAGCAGCCGGCCGAAGGCGTCGCCCCAGGCTGCGTGAGCATGCGGTTCCAGACGGGTTGGAAGCTTGGCGAAAGCGTGCTGCGGCCTGCGAAGGTCGCCGTCGCGCCCGATGCTTGAGGCGCGAGGAACGGCATGCCGACCTATGAGTACATCTGCCGCGCCTGCGGGCACGAGTTCGAGGAGTTTCAGTCGATCAAGGCTGATCCGATCGCCGTGTGCCCGAAGTGCCGCAAGAAGAAGGTCGAGCGCAAGATCGGGATCGGCGGCGCCGTGATCTTCAAGGGCGGCGGCTTCTACGAGACCGACTACCGCAGCGAGAGCTACAAGTCGGGCGCGGAAGCCGAGAAGAAGGCTGGCGAGCCGAAGTCGGATTCGACGCCTGATGCGAAGGGCGCCGCGAAGGGTGATGCGAAGCCGGACACGAAGCCTGGCGAGAAGTCTGTGCCGAAGGCGGACGCCAAGACCGACTCGAAGACCGACTCGAAGCCTGACGCAGCGGCCGCAGCTGCGGAGAACAAGCGCATCGAGTCGCGTGCGACGCATCAGTCGCGCATCGGTCGCGGCATCGGCAATGTCGTCGGTGGCGGCGCGAAGAAGCCTGCGACGACCAAGAAGCGCGCACGGAAGAAGTAAATCTCCGTGCGGACATTCGCCGACATGGCGCTCCGCGAACGCAGCAGCCCTTCTACACTGCTCTTGTGAGCCTTCGCTTCAAGAGCCGCATTCTCGACCACCTCGCCCACCGCAACTACCTTCCGATCCTGATCAACGAGGTGGCGCGGCAGCTTCGCGTCGCCGACGAGGACGAAGCGGAGTTCCTCGACACGGTTCGCGAGCTCGCCGAGGCCGAGCTTCTCGAGATCGGCAAGGATGAGAAGCTGCGCCTGCCGCGCATGCCCGAGGAGATCGAGGGAACGATCAAGCTCACGCCGCGCGGCATGGGATTCATCAAGACCGAAATCGACTACCGCGAGGGCGATCTGTTCGTGCCGCAGGGCGAGACGAAGGACGCCGTGTCGGGCGACCGCGTGCGCGTGAAGGTCGTGCGGCGCGGCGACCGCTGGAACCGTGGCTTCGGAGCGACCCCGGCCGGGGCGCGCGACGACATCTTCGGCCGCGTGGTCGAGGTGCTCGAGCGCGGTCAGTCGCGGTTCGCGGGCGTGCTCGTCAAGCGCGGACGCGAGTGGATCGTCGAGCCGGATGGACGCGCGATCCGCGACCCGATCGTGGTGCGCGATCCCGGTGCCAAGAACGCGAAGGAAGGCGACAAGGTCGTCGTCGACATCCTGCTGTGGCCCGAGGAGGGCGCGCTCGCCGAGGGCGTGATCCTCGAGGTGCTCGGCGAGGCGGGTCGTCCCGATGTCGAGACGCAGGCGGTGATCGCGACCTACATGATCCGCGAGGTGTTCCCCGACGAGGCAATCGCGCAGGCGCGCGAGGCCGCCGTGTCGTTCGAGCGCTCGACGAAAGCCGCGGCTGCGGCGGCAGGCGAGAGCGGCGTCCCGGTCTGGGAGGACCGCGAGGACCTCACCCACCGCTTCATCTTCACGATCGATCCGCCGGACGCGAAGGACTTCGACGACGCGATCTCGATCGCGCAGGACGCGGTCACTGGCAACTACGAGCTCGGCGTGCACATCGCGGATGTCGCGCACTTCGTGACGAAGGACTCTGCGCTCGACGACGAGGCGAAGGCGCGCGCGACGAGCGTGTACCTCCCCCGCCACACGGTGCCGATGCTGCCCGAGATCCTCTCGAACGGCGTCTGCTCGCTGCAGGAAGGCGTGGCGCGCTTCACGCTGAGCGCGTTCATCATGCTCGACTCCGACGGCAAGGTCGTCGGCCAGCGGCTTGCACGCACGGTGATCAAGAGCGCGAAGCGGCTCACCTACATCGAGGCGCAGCGGCTGATCGAGGGCAAGGTCGACGAGGCGCGCAAGCACTCGAAGACGGAGCCGGTCTACAGCGAGGAACTGCTCGACACGCTGCGCGTCGCCGACGCGCTCGCGAAGACGATCCAGCGGCGGCGGCACAAGGAAGGCATGATCCACCTCGACCTCCCTGTGGTCGAGCTCGTCTACGACGACGAAGGGCATGTCGTCGACGCGGTGCCGGAGGACGATTCGTTCACGCACACGCTGATCGAGATGTTCATGGTCGAGGCGAACGAGGCGGTCGCGCGCGCCTTCGCGGGGCTCGACACGCCGCTTCTGCGGCGCATCCATCCGGATCCGACCTTCGGCGACATCGAGGAAGTGCGGCAGTTCGCGCGGCTCGCGAAGTGGCGGCTGCCCGAGGAGCCGACGCGCAAGGACCTGCAGGCGCTGCTCGACGCGACGCGCGGGTCGCCCGCTGCGCGCGCGATCCACTTCTCGATCCTCCGCTGCATGGCGAAGGCGGTGTACTCGCCCGCGCTCATCGGGCACTACGCGCTCGCAAGCGACCATTACGCGCACTTCACGAGCCCGATCCGCCGGTATCCCGACCTGCTCGTCCATCGTGTGGTGCATTCGTTCCTCGACATCACCGACAACGGCCGCGACGCAGGCGGCGGCAAGAAGCGTCGTGCGCTCGCGCGGGCGCTGTCGGAGGATCCGCGCGTGCTCGACGAGGCGGAACTCATCGATCTCGGCCGGCACGCGAGCGAGCGCGAGGTCGCGGCAGACGGCGCCGAGAAGGACCTGCGCACCTTCCTCGTGCTGCAGCTGCTGCATGAGAAGCATCTCGGCGACGAACTCGACGGCACGGTGACGGGCGTGATGCCGAACGGCACGATCTTCGTGTCGATCGACCGCTACCTCGTCGACGGCGCGGTCAAGAGCCGCGACATGAAGGGCGGCGACGGACGCACCGATCGCTGGACGACCGATCCGCGCAGCGGGCGGCTGATCGCTTCGCGAAGCGGCGCGTCTGTCGGAATCGGCGACCGGATCCGCGTGCGGATCGCGATGATCGACCTGCGCGGGCGTCAGCTCGATCTTGAGATCGTGAAGTTCGGGCGCGCCGCGATCGAGGTCGTCGGCGAGTTGCCGGCGTCGGGCGACGCGGGCGCACGCCGGCTCAACGAGGGCGAGGGCCGCCACTTCGAGCCGCGGCCACGCGACGGGCGCACGGGCAAGACCGGCCGCGACAAGTTCGGCCACAAGCCTGGGTTCAAGAAGGGTCGCCGCGGCCGGAAGGGCTGAGCGCCGGACACGCGGCCACCGGCTCGTGCTTCCACCACCCACATCCAAAAACACCGCTGCGGAGCGGCGCGCTTGGCGCCGCCCCGCAGGCGGGCAGAGGTGCAGATGTTGCTTCGGTCTGGCTGGAGACCGACTTAGTTCTGCGTCCAGTTCGAGAGGACGGTCGCGAGATCCGCGGCGTCGGCGAGGCCGTTGCCGTTGAGGTCGAGAAGCGGGTTCACGAAGCCGAATGCACTCAGGATCTCGGCGAGGTCGATTGCGTTCACGACGCCATCGCGGTTCAGGTCGCCGGGGACATAGTTCGTCGGAGCCGTCGCGAAGCGGAACCCGTTACCGCCGGCGGGAACCGTCGCATCGACGAAGAAGTCGAGCTCGGTGAGATCCTCGGTGACGAGCGCGAGCTTCCAGAACACAGTCGTGCCCGTCTTCTCTGTCTCGACCTCCAGTTCGATCTCGTTGATGCCGGCGCCGGGGTAGGCGGCCTCCGCTGCAGCAACCGCGCCAGCCACGTCGAGCTGGATCGAGCCGAGGACCGCGGTGATCTCGGCGACACGCGCGGCCTGGTTGCCGACGGGCGTGAACTCGACGAAGTTGGTGACCGTCTCGCCGACCACCGTCGCGAGCCCGAGCTGGCCCGACTTCGGGTTGAGCATGAGCACCTCGACGATGCTGCCGCCCTTCTCGCTCTCGGTCTCGAGGCCGACCGTGCGCCATCCGGCGCCTGCTTCGAGTTCCGCCGCAGCGATTGCCGGCAGAATCGCGGTCGAGGGCAGCGTCGCCTCGATCTCATCGCCCTCGCCGTGGTGCGGGATCACGCCACCGGTGACCGCATCGACATCCACCTGGGTGCCGTCGAAGTAGTCCACCTGGAACGCGAGGATGCCGTGCTCGATCTCGAGCTTTGCGCGCTCGGTCGCCTCCTGCTGCGCGGCTTCGTTCGCGATCTCGATGGCGTCCATGAAGTCGATGGTCGCGGTGTCGAGGAGCGCGAAGATGGCCTGCACCTGGGCGGCTTCCTCGGCGTCGGTCGCATCGGTCTCGATCTGAATGATGGCGCCCGTGTCGCGGTTGAGGCGCGGGGTCGACTTGAGGGTCGCGGCGTCGTTGTAGAGGTCGCCTTCGTAGACCCAGATGCCGTTGCGGATCCGGCTCTCGACCGAGAGCAGGGTGCTGCCGGGGACGGCGTTGCGGCTGAGCTGAACGGCGGCGAAGAAGCCGATGTCAGCCGAGGCGACGGCAGAGGCGAGCGAGGAAGCCGCGAGGGCGGCGATGGCGATGGACGAACGAATCTTCATGACGAACTCCTGTGAGGAAACTGCGCGAGCGTTGGTGCGGGCGAACGAGTCGGGTGCACCGGCCGACCACCTCTGGCCGTGCCCCACAGGAGAGGGCCGCGGCGCGCCAGATACATCCCGCCGAAGAAATCGGTGCACGGCACGTGCCACGCAGTGCCTGGCACTGCCTGGCACGTGCCGTGCACCCTGCCACGACCCGTCCCATGGACACCATAACCCTATTTATCTCATGTACTTGTGATCCAAAGCCCCGCCGCGCCCCCGTGCACGGCACGTGCCGTTCAGTGCCTGGCACTGAGCGGCACGTGCCTGGCACCGGTCGGATCGTGGGATCAGATCGCGCCGTCGATCAGCTCGCCGTGTACATCCGTGAGCCTGTGGTCGCGCCCGCCTGATCGGAAGGTCAGTCGGCGGTGATCGACGCCCATGAGGTGCAACATCGTCGCATGCAGGTCGTGGATCTTGTACGGCTTGTCGACCGCGCGGTATCCGAACTCATCCGTCGCGCCGATCACCGTGCCGCCGCGCACGCCGCCGCCGGCCATCCACACCGTGAATCCGAACGGATTGTGGTCACGGCCATTCGAACCCTGTGCGAACGGCGTCCGCCCGAACTCCGCGCTCCACACGACGAGCGTCGACTCGAGCAACCCTCGGCGCTTCAGGTCCATGAGCAGCGCCGCGATCGGCTGGTCCACCGCCCGCGCGTTCGCCTCGTGACCCGCCCGCAGGTCGTCATGCTGGTCCCACCGGTCGCCGATCGTGCGCGCGCAGGTCACCTCCACGAAGCGCACGCCGCGCTCGACGAGCCGCCGCGCGAGGCAGCACTCGCGCGCATAGACCCGTGTCGCAGGGTCGGGCGCATCGAACCCGTACAGCGCCTTCGTCTCCGCGCTCTCCCCGTCTAGCGACGCCAGTTCGGGCACCGCCGACTGCATGCGATACGCAAGCTCGTGGTTCTTGATCGCGCTCTCGATCGCCTCGGACTTCGTGTCATGCGCGAAGGCCGAGTCAAGTCGCGCCAGCAACTGCCGCTTTCGCGTCTGCGCGTCCGCCGGCTCGCGCGGGGCTGCGTTTGCGATCGCCTCGCCCGTCGGGCGCATGACAGACCCCTGGTGCCGCGCGGGCAGGAATCCAGCGGAAAAGCAGTCGAGTCCGCCGGGCGGGACGAGTCCACCCTCGATCACCACGAAGCCAGGAAGATCGTTGTTCTCGCTTCCAAGCCCGTACGACGCCCACGCGCCCATCGACGGCCGCCCGGGAATGCCCGCGCCCGTATGCAGGAAGTAGTTCGCGTTCGTGTGCTCGCTGAAGTCGCTCGTCATCGAGCGGATCACGCAGAGCTCATCCGCCATCCTCGCGACATTCGGAAAGAGATCCGACACGGGCAGGCCTGACTCACCGTACTGGCGGAACTTCCACGGCGACGCCAGCGTGTTGCCGATGTTGTTGAACTGCGTCGGCGCCATCTTCATCGGAAACGGCTTGCCGTTGTAGTCGACGAGCCGCGGCTTCGGATCAAAGGTGTCGACCTGCGATGGGCCGCCATCCATGTAGAGGAAGATCACGCTCCGCGCGCGGGACGGCCGATGCGTGGCGGAAAGCGCTCGCTCGGAGAGCAGCGAAGCCTCATCCGCCGCAAGCGTCGACCGTCCGAACAGCCCCGCAAACGCGAGCATGCCGAAACCCCCGCCCACCGTGCGCAGCATCTCGCGGCGCGAGCACGGGGAGCCTTGGAAGCGGCCACAGTGATGTCGCGGTTCGTTCGTCATCGCAGGTAGATGAACTCCTTCGAGGCGAACAGGACATGCGCCAGCGCCGTGTACGCGGCTGCCTCGCGCGAAGCGTCATCCGCCGTGGCCGCACGCTCATCGGCGAGGAATGCGCGCGCCATCTCGAGCTCATCGGCGCGCGGCGCGCGGCCGAACGCCGAGTACCACATCGACTCGATGCGCGCCTCGTCCGCACGCGCGTCCTCGGCAAGCCGCGCGCCCCAATGTCGCGCGAATGCATGCACCAGCTCGCTGTTCAGGAACGCAAGCGCCTGTGCCGGAACATTCGAACTGTGCCGACGCCCACAGGTCGTGGACGGCGGCGGCTGGTCGAACGCCTGCAGGAACGGATCGAGGAAGTTGCGGCGAACCGCGAGATAGACACTGCGGCGTCCGGCGCCATCGACGGGGCCATTCACGCCCGGTCGACCACGGCCCTGCATGTGCTCGGTGAGATGCACGGGAACGCTCGGGCCGCCCCGGGTCGCGTCGAAACGGCCGGAGGCGACGAGCATCGCATCGCGGATCGACTCGGCATCCACGCGGCGAACCGGCATCGCGTGCCATGCGCCCGGTGGGGCCTCGCCCGCATCGGGCGCCGCGCGGTATGCACGAGATAGGACCACCTCGCGGATCATCGACTTGAAGGTCGCGCCTTCCGCGAGCTTCAGCGCGAGATGATCGAGGAGCGCGATGTCCGTCGGCGCCGCACCGAGTTGACCGAAGTCGTCGGGCGTCTCGACGATTCCACGGCCAAAGAGCTTCAGCCAGATGCGGTTCGCCAGGGTGCGCCACAGAAACGGAGCGTCCGGTGCGGTGATCGCGCGGACGAGCTCGATGCGGCCGCTGCTCTCGACCGAGCCCGAGCCGTCCGCGAACGGCGCGAGAATCGACAGCTGCGCGCGCGGCGCGGGCTCGCCGTAGGCACGCGAGGAGCCGCGCAGATGAACGGGCTCGTCGAGCGCCCCGCCCTCCTCTGCGACAAGCGTCCGGATCGGCGGCGAGCACGCACGCAGTGCATCGCGTGCGGCGATCGCCTCCACCCGTGCCGCGTCGGCGGATGCAGACGCCAGTGCGGCGGACACAGCGGCATCCGGCGCGCGGTCGATGTCCCATGCATCGATCGAGGGAGGAGCAGCGTCATCGCTCGCGGCGATCGCGTCGACCTCGATCCATCCGCCGCCATCGTCGATCACCTCGAGATACGCGCGCTCGCCCTGGAACCGCGACAGATCCAGCGTCTCGATGCGCCACGCGAACTCGCGCGGATCCACCGTCGGGGCATCGCCCGTCTCGATCCGGCGTCGCATGCCGTCGAACAGCAGCGCGTTGCGATCATCGAGCCAGTAGTTGTCGATGATCAACCGAAGCCACGAAGCCTGCCCGCGCACGCGGACATGCACATAGCGCTTCGCGATCGAGAAGGCGGGCGAGCGTGCGCTGCCGACGAGCGCGAGGTCGAGCCGCGCGCTGTCGATGGTGCCCGTCTCCGCGACACGCAGCGATCCGTCGGCCGTGAGCGCGACAGGCGCGTCCGATGCGTCGAATGCGCGCCCTGCACGACGCCACGCCGCGCCACCACCCGCCGCATCGTCGATGCGCGTGACGCCTCCAGGCTCGGTAGATGCGCTCGGCGCCGACACCGTGCGCGCGACCCCGGCGGCGTCCGCGGCCGCGAGAAGCGCGCGCCGCGCGGCGTCCGCGAGCGGGCCAGCCCCGGGATCCGTATCCAGGAATCCCTCCACCCGTCGCGTGTTCCGTGCGACGCCTGCGAGCGCGTAGAAGTCCTTCGCGGGAATCGGGTCGAACTTGTGATCATGACATCGCGAGCATGCGATGGACAGGCCGAACAGCGATCGACCTGCGACATCGACCTTGCCGGCGATCCGGTCGGCCTCGTCCTGGCGGACATCGACCGGTGCATGCGTTGCGGGGCCGAGAAACCACCACGCGGTCCCGATCGGCGCGGCATTCGCCACTCCGAGCGCAGGCCGTGGCTCGAGCAGGTCGCCCGCGATCTGCTCCGCGACGAACCGCGCGGGCGGGAGATCGGCGTTGAACGCATCGATCACATAGTCGCGATAGCGCCACGCCTCGAGGATGTCGTAGTCAAACTCGTGTCCAAGGCTCTCCGCGTAGCGCGCGAGATCAAGCCAGTGGCGCCCCCATCGCTCGCCGAACTCGGGGCTTGCGAGCGCCTGGTCGACGAACGCGGCGAACGCAGCATCGCTTGGGTCGGCGAGGAACGCACGCACCTCGGCCTCGCTCGGCGGCAGGCCGCGAAGGTCGAAGCTCGCGCGCCGGAGGAGCGCCGTCGCATCGACATCCGTTGGCGCCGCGAGTCCATTCACCTCGCGCGAGGCGAGAACGAAGCGGTCGATGTCGCCGCGCGGCCATGAAGTGTCGCGCACGACCGGCACTGGCGCCGCGCGCATCGGCTGGAATGCCCACGGCGCCGTGTACTCGGCGCCCGACTCGATCCAGCGGCGAATCGTGTCGACCTCGACGGTGGACAGCGGCTCGCGGCCATCGGGGGGCATGTGCTTCGACGGGTCGGCATGCGTCACGCGCGCGAGCATCGCGCTCGCCGCCGCGTCTCCGGGCACGATCGCACGCACGCCGCCCTTGAGCAGAGCGGTAGAGCCTGCAAAGGTGTCGAGCCGGAGGTCGGCCTTGCGTGCCTCCGCGTCGGGGCCGTGGCATGTGAAGCACTTCGCGGCAAGGATCGGACGCACCTCGCGGTCGAAGTCGACGGCCTGGCCAGCTCCACCGCTCGCCTGCGATGCAGCGGTCGTGACGAGCGCCGCCGCTGCAAGTGCGAGTTCCAGAACCGGGGTGCGCGGACGCATGTCCGCAGTATCCCGCGAGAAGTCACTGGACGGAACCCCTCGCGGGGAACTTGCGGCAAAATCCCCGCGCGCGCTGCCAGCGCGACCTATGCGAGCGACTCGGCGAGCAGACCGCGCATCGCTGCGAACGCGCGATCGGCGATCACCTCGCGATAGAACATGCCGCTCGCACGGTCATGCGCGTGTGGGTTCGTGAACGCGTGGCCCGTGCCCCCGTACGCGACGATCTGCCAGTCCGCCTGTGCGTCGGTCATCTCCTTCGCGAAGCCGACCATCTGCTCGGGCGTCGCCATCGGATCGTCGTAGCCGTGCAGTGCGAGCACCTTCGCCGCAATCGGCGCCTGGGCGCCGAGGTTCGGCGCGCCAAACAGCGCGTGGAATCCGATCGCGGCCTTGACGCCACGCGCGTTCGCGCGCGCAAGGTCGAACGCGCAAAGGCCGCCGAAGCAGAAGCCGATGACCGCAAGGCGCGCGGCGTCGGCGCCGTCGATCCCCGCCGCGGCATCGACCGCGCTCAGAAGACGCGTGCGCAGCGCGCCGCGATTCTCGACCCATGGCATCATCAGCTTCGAGTTCTCCTCGGGCGAGTTGCCACGACGGCCCTTGCCATACACATCGATCGCGAAGCCGATGTAGCCGAGCGACGCGATCATGTCGGCCTTCGCGCGCGCGAAGTCGTCCTGCCCGCCCCACGCGTGCGCGACGAGCACGACCGGCGTGCGCGCACCGGCGCTCGCGGGCCGCGCGAGATATCCCTCGAGTTCCTGCTGCCCGTCGAAGTAGGCGAACGCCGTTCCGTGTGCGGTAGTCGAGTGCATGCGGCGAGTCTAGCAAACACGCCTGCGCGCGCGGGATGGTCTCCGTCCGGCGACCGCCGCGGCCAACACATGAAGTTTCGCTCCGTAAAAAGTACGGACTTTCGCGAGCGCCTCGCGGCGCGTGGTAGCGTCGGCGCGTCGGATCAACCGACGGAAAGGCGGAAGAGAAGCGATGTTCGGACATCCGGGAGGTGAAGGTGCGCCCGCAGTGAAGCGTTGTGGCGGGCGAGGGCGATCTATCGGGCTGCGGGATCGCAGGAGCCGTCGCGCGCGAATCGCCGCGGTCGCGTGCTGCACGCTTGTGCTCGCGGCCGCGCAGCTCGCCGCGGTCGCGACGGGCGCATCCGCTCCACCGCCGCGGGTCGACGCGGTGCATGTCATCGCGCCCGAGTCTCCAGAGATCCGCCGGCTCGGCGAATCCGTGGCCGCCGACGGCGAGTTGCTCGCGATCGCCGCGCCAACCGATGGCGATGACGCGCTTGAACCGGGGCGAGTGGTGCTCGTATGCCTTTCCTCGAACGCGCGCGGCGAGATCGAGGTGCGTCCCGATCAAACGCTCTCGTCTCACGCTCGGACGCCTGGCGACCATTTCGGCGCGAGCCTCGCGATCACCGGTCGCTGCACCGAGATCGAAGGCGTCGCCCTCCTCGCGGTCGGCGCGGATCGCGCGACCATCGGGGATGACGACGCGGATGCAATGTGCGGTGCCGTCGAGGTGTTCGAGCGCTGTAGGGTCGGCGACGCGGCATGGCGTCCCGCTGCGCGTCTCGTTGCGCGCACCCCTCAGCCAGCGGCATCGTTCGGTGCGGCGGTTGCATTCGACCGCGAGGGTTGGGCGCGGCTTGTCGTCGGCGCCCCGCGTCACGACACGGCCGGGGCGTTTGACTCGGGATGCGTGCATGTCTTCCGACGATTCTCCAGCTCGCGAGGCGCAGACCTGGCTGCGCGCTGGGTCGAGGTCGCCACGATCACACCCCCCGCTGCACGGCTCAGCATGTGGTTCGGAAGCGCGGTCGCGCTCGAGGGCGATCTCCTCGCCATCGCGAGCCCAGGCGACGATGTCGCGGCCGCTGGATCGCGCGGGCCGATACACGCTGCGGGAGCCGTCTATGTCTACCGACGCACCGCCATCGCTGCGAACGGAAACGAGCGCTACCACCTCGAGCGCGTCTTGACGGCGCCAAGCCCCGAGAGCTCGGCTTGGTTCGGACTTGCGCTCGCCCTTGATCAAGGCGTCCTCGCGGTTGGTGCGCCACGCGCTCGCGACCACGCGACGGGCGAGCTCCCGACGGGCTGCGTGTATCTCTTCGACCTCGAGCAGCCCGCTACAGCGCCGAAGCGCATCGACCCGCCACACGGCGTCCAGACCTACGGCTTCGGTCAGGCGCTCGCGCTGCGCGGAGGCACGCTGGCGATCGGCGCACCGAGCACCGACCTCCTCGAGCAGAGCGACCCCGAGGGCACGCTCGACGACGCCGGCGCAGCGTGGATCTACGCGCTTGATCACGCCGCTTTCACTGCAGCGCTCAACCCGCCGAAGCCCTTGCAATCAGGTCTCTTCGGTGCGAGCTGCGCGATCATGGCGGTCAATGCTCGTGCAGCGACTCGCCCGGACGAGCACACGGAAGTCCTCCGACTCGCCGTCGTTGGCCACCGCTATGAGGAGGAGGAATCGATCGCACCCAGCCGTGGAGCAGCGATCTACATCGCTCCAGCCAAGTCGAATGGCGGCTCGATCGCGCAGACGAACGCCGCGCCCCCGTGAGGGGACACGACACCAACGCGAGCGTCACCCTCGCGGGTACCAGTGCTCGAGCGTCGTGCGCCAGTCGGCCACGGTCTCGCAGTCGATGAAGGCGCTCTTCACTTCCATCGCCTGCGGGTGGTGCGCCGCGAACTTGATCCCGAACTTGCGCATGCGCCGTCCGCCGGCGGCCTCGCCGTGGAGCTGCATCGCGAGCTCGAAGTGCGACTCGAGCGCCGCACGCTGCTCGGCGAGCGTCGGCTCGCGCGCAGTCTCGCCGCGCATCAGCGCGCGCGCCTGCGTGAAGATCCAGGGGTTGCCGATGCATCCGCGCGCCACCGACACGCCGTGCACGCCCGTGTAGTCGTGCATGCGGAAGATGTCGTCGACGGTCCAGATGTCGCCCGAACCGAAGATCACACGGTCGGGATATCGCCGCACGAGGTCGCGCAGGAACTCCCACTTGCCGGGGCCGAGGTACTTCTGCTGCACCGTGCGGCAGTGCACGACCGCCCACGCGTAGCCGAGTTCGTAGGTCGCCGCGAAGATCTGCTCGAAGCGCTCCGCCATCTCGGGCGTGTCGTCGTAGGCGCGCCGCAGCTTGACGGTGCACGGGATCTCGCGCGGCACGACCGCGCGCACCGCGCGCAGGATCTCGATCGCGTCGTCCGGGTACGCCAGGAAGTGCCCGCCGCGGTTTGCCTTCTTGATCTTCTTCACGGGGCACGCGAGGTTCACATCGATCACGTCGTAGTTCATGCCGACGAGGATCTCGGCCGCACGCGCCATTTCGTCGGGCATCGTGCCCATCACCTGGCCCGCGATCGGATGATCATCGAGGCCCGCGGCGATGTTGTCCTCGATCTCCCCCATCCCGCACTCGGTCGCGAGGAGATCGGGGTCTTCCTTGCGCCTCCCCTTGCCGCCGTTGATCAGCGTGCGGTCGAGCAACGCCTCCGTCACGCAGAACGGCGCGCCATGCCGACGCGCGACCAGTCGCATCGCCCCGTCGGAGTAGCCGGCGAGCCCCGCCTGGAAGAAAGGCGCGTCGAAACCCTTCACCGTGCCGGGAATCCGCGGGTCGATGGTCCACTCGCGCGCGATCTGGGCGACCGGTCGCGAAGTCGGGTAGTCGGGCAGGTTCGGTGGCGAGAGATCGACGGACATCGTGGCTCTGGCGTGGACCGTCGATCCGGCCAGATCGGTCGGTCACAGGTCCCGTGCGTGCGAATCACAAGCGTACGCGCTCGCGGCCCACCCCGTCGAACGCACATCTCAACCCACGCGAACGCCGGGCGCGCGACGGCGGCGGCTGTGGCACGCCCCCAGTGCACCGCCCAGCAGCACGATCACCGCCGCAGGTGCAGGCACCACGCGGACCTGGTCCTGGGCGACCGGATTGGCCAGCACCTCGAGCTCGTGCGAGCGGAAGCCACCCACGCCAAGCGTCGCCGTCATCGCCGCATACCGCGCGGCGGTCTCGGCGGATGCCAGTGCGCGGAACGCGCCGGTCGTCATCGACATCCGGCTGACGAGCGTCGCAGCGTCGTTCGTCCAGAAGTTCTCGTGGGCGATCTCCCAGACGGCGAG
>JBEAUK010000006.1:0-24390 GCA_041161465.1 Planctomycetota bacterium
GCTCGACAGCCGCAGGCTCTCGGCGTCGCAGGTCTCGCTCTACCTCGGGGGCTGGCTTGTGGTGCTCGCGCTCACGGTCGGCGTCTGGAACACCTCCGAGCTCTGGCGCGACAAGGGCGCGGCGCTCCCGTGGCTCGTGCCGGCATTGCTCGCGGGTCTCGTCACGGCGGTCGGCTTCGTCCTCTCCGCGATCGGCGAGCAGCGCACCGCGCTCGGATTCCTCTTCACCTCGACGATCGCGGCGCCCACGGCGCTCTGGCAGTTCATGCGCACGACGGGGATCCTCGAGGACAACAGCGGCACAGGCCGGCTGCTGCCGTCGTCGGCCGGCCTCTCCGACAACCAGCAGCTCGCGATCGCGGTCTTCGGCCTCGCGATCGCGCTGGTGTACCGCCTTCGGACGCCGTCGTCCGCGTTCACGCTCGTCGCGACGGTGTACGGGCTCTGGGCCTCGTTCGCGGTCGGGCTGCGCTACTTCGACTTCGAGGATTCCGTGGAACGCGTGGTCTTCGGCCAGATGGCGGGCTGGATGCTGCTCACCTGCGCGCCGCTCTTCCTCGCGGGCATCAGGCTCGACGAGCGCTCGAACCGCCCCGCGCGCGACCTGCTCGTCGTGAGCGGCCCGCGCGACGGAAGCCCCGTCGTCGTCGCCGCGCTGCTCGGCGTGGTCCTCATGCTCGCGACGCTCGCGAACCAGGTGCCCGAGTGGCTCTGGTTCGGCGCCTCGCCGGTCGACGCCGAGGGCCGCGTGCTGCGTGCGCGCGCAGAGGACCGCGCGCTCGCCTTCCTCCTGGTCGGAGCCGGCATCTTCGCCCTCTCGGTCTGGCTGCGCCGGCGTCCGACGCCGCTGCGCGACTGGTGCGCGCGCGCGCTGCGCTGGATCGTGCCGTCGTTCATGCTCTTCCCGATCGTCTGGCTCGAGATCGACGGCTCCGCCCCGGGCTGGGGCTTCTGGATCGTCGTCCTGGCACTCGTGTCGGTCGGGTTCGTAGCGGCGAGCGCGATCCTGCAGTGGCGGCCGTTCCTGGTGTCCGGGCTGCTCGGCACCGCGGACTTCATCGTGCGCGCGTTCTACCGGCTCGACCGCGACCTCGACGCGTCGCCGAACATGAAGATCCTCGCGATGCTCGGGATCGCGCTCGTCGGCTTCGTCGTGATGTTCGTCGCGTCGTACCCGGACCGCGTCGTGCGCGAGACCGGCGCCATGGCGCGCAGCCTGACCGTCCGGCTCGGCGGGAAGGGCTGACGCGCGGCGCCGCCGTCACCCCTCGAAGGGCAGCGGCGAGATCTCGACATCGGGCAGGCGCTTCTGGAAGTTGCGCAGCGACCACTCGTCGCTGAAGAAGATCACCTTGCGGCCCGACGCATCGACGCCGTGCGTCGAGTCGGACAGAAGCTCGGGCATGTAGTCCTCGGCCGAGCCGTTCTTCCGCCACCAGCGCACGATCTGCCAGCGCGCCTTCTCGAGCCTCGACTCGGCGCCGTACTCGCTCTTCAGGCGGTACTGCACGACCTCGAACTGCAGCGGTCCGACCGCGGCCAGGATCGGCGTCTTCACCTGCCCGGTGCCGATCTCCATCTGCTGCACGACGCCTTCCTTCAGCAGCTGGTCGACGCCCAGGCGGTACTTCTTCGAGTTGCCCGGCTGCGGGTTCGTCAGGTACGCGAACACCTCGGGCGTGAACTGCGGGATCTCGTTGAAGCGGATCGAGCGGTCCTCGGCGAGCGTGTCGCCGATCTGCAGGATGTCGTGGCCGATGATGCCGATCACATCGCCGGCCTCGCCCTCCTCGACGGTCTCGCGCTCCTGGCCGAACAGCTTCTGCGCGCTCGACAGGCGGATCTTCTTGCCGCTCTGGACATGCACCACGCTCATCTCGCGCTCGAACCTGCCGCTCACCACGCGGATGAACGCGATGCGGTCGCGGTGCTTCGGGTCCATGTTGGCCTGGATCTTGAACACGAAGCCGCTGAAGCCGGGATCCTTCGGCTCGATGACGCGGTTGCCCGCGCGGCGCGGCCCGGGATCGGCCGAATGCTCGAGGAATCCGTTGAGAAGGAGCTCGACGCCGAAGTTGTTGGCGGCGCTGCCGAAGTAGACGGGCGTGATCTCGCCCGCGAGGACGCGCGCCTGGTCGAACTCGGCGCCCGCGCCCTCGAGCATCTCGAGTTCGTCGCGGCCCTGGCGGTAGACATCGGCGTCGATGCGCGAGGTGATCGCGGGGTCGTCGAGCCCCATCACCTGGACGGGCGCCTCGCGCATGCCGCCCTTCGTGCGCTCGAAGAGGTGGAGCTTCTTCTCGAGCCGGTCGTAGACGCCGCGGAACTCGGGGCCGTTGCCGAACGGCCAGTTCACGGGGAACGCGCCGATCCCGAGCACGCTCTCGAGTTCGTCAAGCAGCGCGATCGGATCCTTCGTCGGCCGGTCGCACTTGTTCATGAAGGTGAAGATCGGGACACCGCGCCGACGGCAGACCTCGAACAGCTTCCGCGTCTGCGGCTCGATGCCCTTGCCCGCGTCGATCACCATCACGGCCGCGTCGACCGCGGTGAGCACGCGGTAGGTGTCCTCGCTGAAGTCCTTGTGTCCAGGCGTGTCGAGCAGGTTGACGCGGTAGCCGTGGTAGTCGAACTGCAGCACCGTCGACGAGATCGAGATGCCGCGCTGCTTCTCGAGCTCCATCCAGTCCGACGCCGTCGCGCGCTGCTCCTTGCGCGCGGTGACCGAGCCCGCCAGCGCGATGGCGCCACCGTAGAGCAGGAACTTCTCGGTGAGCGTGGTCTTGCCGGCGTCCGGGTGCGAGATGATCGCGAAGGTGCGGCGGGGGAGATGTGCTGAGGTGGCGGACATGCGGGGCGCGGGATTCTCGCAGAAATCCCGTTGCTTGCGAAGGGCAGCATGCGCGGTTCCAATGCGGCGATGCACAAGTCTGCCTTTGCGCTGGTCGCGTCTGCGTTCGTCTGTTTGCCGACAAGCACCCTTTTTGCCGCGGGTGCCACGCAGGCAGAGAAGCCGAGCGCGCCACCCGCGTCCGACTCGCCGGCTCCGGCCAGCGCGGATCCGCAACTGCGCAAGTCGGTCATCAAGATCTCGGTCAAGCAGGAGTTGCGTCTGCCGGCCACGCCGTGGAAGCGCGAGAGCCCGGAGCAGTTCGGCGGTTCGGGCGTCGTCATCGCGCCCGGGCGAATCCTGACGAATGCGCATGTGGTCGAGCAGGCAAGCGAGATCCTGGTGGAGACCGACCAGACGACGCTGCCCGTGCAGGCCGAGCTTCTGGCGATCGACAGGACGCGCGATCTTGCGCTGCTCGAGGTGAAGGACGAGCCGTTCACCAAGGGTCACCCGCCGATTCCGCTGTTCGATGGGCTGCCCAAGGAGGGCTCGCGCGTCACGGTGATGGGCTACCCGATGGGCGGAGAGGCGCTCTCGACCACGAGCGGCGTGATCTCGCGCATCGAGTGGGCCGAGATCGGCATGGGCGCCGAGGACGGCATGCGCGTGCAGGTCGACGCCGCGATCAACTTCGGCAACTCGGGCGGTCCGGCGTTCGTCGATGGCAAGGTCGCAGGTCTCGCCTTCAGCGGCATGATGGGCAGCGCCGACAACATCTCGTATCTCCTCGCCACCGAGGAAATCCAGCGCTTTCTCGACGAGGCCGCTGCAGGAGCCGTCGACGGCAACACGGTGCTCAACCTCGAGGTGCAGACGCTCGAGAACCCTGCGCTGCGCGCCAAGCTCGGCGCATCGAGCGATGTCGCCGGCGTGGTCGTGATCGATCAGAAGGGCGGACCGCTGCAGGCGTGGGACATCATCACCAAGATCAACGGACAGACCGTCGACAACAAGGGTCAGGTGACGATCGAGGGCGACCGCAAGGTCGCGATGGACTGCGTGGTCGGGCGTTTCGTCGCGACGAAGGACAAGCCGACCCACACGGTCGAGATCCTGCGCGAAGGCAAGCCGATGACCTTCGAGCTTCCGGTGTACACCCGTACGAACCGGGTGATCCGCAGCTATCCAGACGGGAACTTCCCGTATCTCGTGTACGGACCGCTCGTCTTCAGCCCGCTCCATGAAGACCTGCTCTCCGATGTCGGCGGTTGGATGATCTTCCGCCAGAGCCCGATCACGCCGTATCTCTCCGACGACCGCCCGAGCGACGGCCGCGAGTTCGTGTCGGTGGCGTGCCCGCTGCTCTCGAGCCCGATCGGGCGTGGCTACGAGGTGATTCCCGGCCAGACGGTGAAGAGCGTCAACGGCAAGACCTTCAAGAACTTCCGCGAGTTCGTGCAGTTGCTCCGCGACACGAAGGATGAGTTCGTGGTGTTCGAGTTCAACGAGTCGGGTCCCGAGCGCATCGTGCTGCGCTCTGCGGAGATCGAGGCGGCCACCGAGAAGCTGATGGACTCGAACGGCATCCGTCGGCAGTGCTCGAAGGATGTGCGCGACATCTGGGAGAAGGACTGAGTCCGGCAGGCTTCCGCTCGGCTATTCTCGTGGCGTGAAGCATTCATCCCTCACCGAGATCCGTGAACGCATCGAGGCGCGCGAGGCCGACTGGCGCGCAGGCGCCGTCGTCTACCAGGTGTTCGTCGACCGGTTCGCGCCAAGCGCCGACCTCGCCGCGAAGCGCGAGCTCTATCCGTCGCCCAAGACGCTGCGCGCATGGCACGAGACGCCGGAGAAGGGGCACTTCGTCGAGAGCGCGGGCGTGTGGAGCCACGAGATCGACTTCTGGGGCGGCGACCTCGCGAGCGTGCGAGGCAGGCTCGGCCATCTCAACGAGATCGGCGTCGATGTGCTGTACCTCAACCCGGTGCACCTCGCGTACACGAACCACAAGTACGACGCTGCCGACTACCTCGAGGTGAGCCCCGAGTACGGCTCGCGCGCCGACCTGCGCCTGCTTGTCGGCGACGCGCACGCGCGCGGACTCAAGGTCATGCTCGACGGCGTGTTCAACCATGTCGGCAGGCGCCATCACGCCTTCCAGGCCGCGCTCGCCAGCGAGCACAGCCCGTACCGCTCGTGGTTCTTCATCGGCTCGCAGTATCCGAACGGTTACCGCGGCTGGGCCGATGTCGCCAACCTCCCCGACCTCCATGTCGAGCGCGACGAGGTGCGCGAACACCTGTGGAACGGCTCGGAGAGCGCGGTGCGGTCGTACCTGCGCGACGGCATCGACGGCTGGCGTCTCGATGTCGCGAGCGATCTCGGGCCCCATTTCCTGCGCGAACTCACGCAGGCCGCGCATCACGAGCGGCCCGGCTCGTGGGTGGTCGGCGAGATCTGGAACACGCCCGCAGGCTGGGACCGCGCGCTCGACGGCATCCTCAACATGAACGCGCGCATGACGATCATCGACTATTGCCGCGCGAACGCCGACGGCGCGACCACCGCGTCGCGGCTCCACGACATGATCGAGGACGCGGGGATCGAGTTCATCCTGCGCTGCTGGACCACGCTCGAGAACCACGACACCGACCGCCTCGCGCATCTCGTGCCCGACGAGGCGGCTCGCCGCATCGCGCACACGCTGCAGGCGACGCTGCCGGGCGCGCCCAACCTCTACTACGGGCAGGAACTCGGCATGTCGGCCGCGGCCGATCCGTACAACCGCGCGCCGATGCGCTGGGACCTCGTGCACGACGGACACCCCGAGTGGGTGTTCATGCGCAGCCTGTACTCGGCGCGCCGCGAGATGCGCGCGCTCGCGAAGGGCGACATCGTGTTCCTCCGCGGGCGCAAGCTGCTCTCGTTCCTCCGCACCACCGACCATGTGTTCGACACGGTGCTGGTCGCGTGCAACATGGAGGACCACGAGGTCGAGGAGACGATCTCTGTGCGCGACGGCCGCATCATGGCCGGCACGAACTTCAAGGACGCGCTCGCCTTCGACCGCCCCGACGCCATGCAGGCGCATGTCCAGATGGGTTTCATCACGCTCAAGCTGCCGCCGCGCTCGGCACGGGTCTTCCGCATGGTCATGCCGCCCGCGGGGCAGCATTCGCCGTACAAGCGGATGGGGTAGTGGGAGCGGCTGCGCTGGAATCTCGTGCTCCGTGCTCTCCGTGTCTCCGTCAGAAAAATCCCTCCGACGGTGATCGCAGCGCGGGCACGGCGGCACAGAACCCGCCATACTGCGCCGAATGCCCGCGGCGCCCACGACCACGCTCGAGCTCACCGTCCGCACCGATGGCGTCGCCTCGGCCGTCAGCGCCGAACTCGCGCGCACGCAGGGTCTCCTGCGCCTCGCGCCGTGCTGGGTGCCGCGCTCGTTCCTGCAGCCAGGCCTGCGCATCAAGCTGCATCCCGACGACACCTACGCCTACGGACTCAACCGCGGCGGCATCGACGAGCGCTGGTTCAGCTCGACCACCGAGGCCGCGAACGACAACCGCACGCCCGACGAAGGGCTCTCGTACTGCGTCGTCGGCCGCGAGCGCTTCACGCTGCGCCAGGCGGTGCGCGAGTGCGGCGCCGCGCTGATCGGCGAGCGCATCTGGTCGAAGTACGGCAAGTGGCCCGTCTACGCGAAGTTCTTCGACAACATGGGGCCGATCCCGCACCACATGCACCAGGACGACGCGCAGGCGAAGCTCGTCGGCCAGGAAGGGAAGCCCGAGGCGTACTACTTCCCGCCGCAGCACAACCCGGTCGGCAACAACTTCCCGCACACCTTCATGGGTCTCGTGCCCGGCACCACGAAGGCCGATGTGCGCAAGTGCCTCGAGAACTGGAACACGGGCGACAACGGAATCCTCGATCTTTCGCAGGCGTATCGCCTCAAGGTCGGCACGGGCTGGCTGATGGAGCCGCGCGTCCTCCACGCGCCCGGCTCGTTCTGCACCTATGAACCGCAGTGGGGCAGCGATGTCTTCGCGATGTACCAGTCGCTCGTCGAGGGCCGCGCGGTGCCGTGGGACCTGCTCGTCAAGGACATGCCGAAGGACCGGCACCGTGATCTCGACTTCATCGTCGAGCAGCTCGACTGGGAGAAGAACGTCGACCCGCACTTCAAGGCGAACCACTACCTCGAGCCGTTCGCCGCGGCGTCGGGCGCCGGCTGGTGCGACCGCTGGGTGATCTACGGCAAGATGAACGGCTTCGAGTACTTCACCGCGAAGGAACTCACGGTCGAGCCGGGCGCGACCTGCACGGTCGCCGACCAGGGCGCGTACGGCCTGACCTGCGTGCAGGGCACGGGCACGATCAACGGCGAGCCTTTGTCGAGCCCGCGGCTGATCCGCTTCCGCGAGCTGACGAACGACGAGTATTTCTGCACCGAGGCAGGCGCCCGGCGCGGAGTGACCTTCACGAACACCTCGACGACCGAGCCGCTGGTGTGCCTGCGGTACTTCGGCCCCGAGGTGTGGGGCAGCAGCGCTTGGAACAGGAGCAACGCATGAAACTGCACAACGCCATGTGGCCCGGCCTCGTCGGCAAGGAGCCGGGAACCGACCATCCGCCCATCTCGCTCGAGCGCATGCTCGAGCTCACCGCGAAGGCGAAGGTCGACGGCCAGAAGTTCGACGGCGTCGATCTCTTCCTCTTCCACCCGCACACCGATCCGGACGCAAGCGAATCCGACCTCCGCAAGATGGCCGACATGATCGCCGCGAAGGGCCTCGCGGTCGGCTCGCTCGTCGCGCCCGTGTGGCCCGGCACCGTCGGCGACAGCGCGATGGGCTCGGTCGAGCAGCGCCGCAAGTTCATCGACGCCGTGCGCAAGGCCTGCCGCATCGCGTGCATCCTCAACGAGCACGGCGTGCGCAAGTACGGCGTGATCCGCATCGACAGCGCGACCGGCACCAAGGCCGCCGCGAAGAACGAGAAGAAGGCCATCAAGCAGATCGCCGCCACCTTCCGCGAGGCAGGCATGGTCGCCGCAGGCCACGGCGAGCGCCTCGCCGCCGAAGGCGAGGTCTGCTGGGGCGGCATGCACTCGTGGACCTCGATGCTTGCGCTCCTCGAGGAGACCGACATGCCCGGAACCGTCGGTTTCCAGGCCGATCTCGCGCACACCTACCTCTATCTCCTCGGCGTGAACGCGCCGAAGTCGGCCCTTCTCAAGAAGAAGTACACCCAGAAGGACTTCGACAAGTCCTACGCCAAGCTCACCGACGCCCTGCGCCCGTGGACGATCGACTTCCATGTCGCGCAGAACGACGGCACCGTGCACGGCACCGGCTCGCACGACAAGACCGGCCGCCACTGCCCGGCCGACGACCCGAAGGGCAAGCTCGACATCGTCGCCTGCTCGAAGCACTGGCTCGAGGGCGCCGCGGGCCGCGGCATCCGGCACATCTGCTGGGACGGCTGCATGTTCCCCAACGCGCTCCTCGAGAAGCAGGACACCTGGAACACCATCCTGCGCACCATGATCGAGGTGCGCAAGGCGCTTTCGCACTGAACGCACGAATCACAGGAGCCGCCACATGGCCAAGAAGTCATCCTCCGCGATCCCGATGGTCACCTCCGACGAGCGGCGCCCGCTTCGCATCGGCCTCATCGGCTATGGGTTCATGGGTCGCGCGCACGCGAACGCCATCCACCAGGCCGGTCACTTCTTCAAGTCGGGGCGCCGCCCGGTGCTGCAGGCCGTGTGCGGACGAAACGAGGGCAACCTCGTCGAGTTCGCGAAGGCGTGGCAGGTGACGAGCTGCGAGACCGACTGGCGCAAGCTGATCGCGCGCGACGACATCGACGCGGTCGACATCTGCACGCCGAACGACTCGCACATGGAGATCGCGCTCGCGTGCGTGCGCCACGGCAAGATGATCCTCTGCGAGAAGCCGCTCGCCTTGAACGGCTCGCAAGGCGAGAAGATGGTGCACGCGGTCGAGAAGTCGAAGCTGCCGAACCTCGTCTGGTACAACTATCGCTTCATGCCGGCGGTCTCGCTCGCGAAGAACATCGTCGCGTCGGGCGAGCTCGGCAAGATCTTCCACTACCGCGCCAACTTCCTGCAGGATTGGACGATCTCGGCCGATCTCCCGCAGGGCGGCGCCGGCCTCTGGCGCCTCGACGCAGCGGTCGCGGGTTCCGGCGTGACGGGCGACCTCCTCGCGCACTGCATCGACACCGCGCGCTGGATCAACGGCGACATCGTGTCGGTGGCGGCGATGACCGAGACCTTCATCAAGGAGCGCGTCCACACCGCGACAGGCAAGAAGCAGTCCGTCAAGATCGACGACGCGTGCGCATTCCTCGCGCGCTTCGAGAACGGCTCGATGGCGGTGTTCGAGTCGACGCGCTACGCGCGCGGCCACAAGGCGCTCTACACCTTCGAGATCAACGGCGAGAAGAAGTCGCTCGCGTGGGACCTCCACGACCTCAACCGCCTCTCGTACTTCGACCACGCCGTGCAGGGCGACCGCCGCGGCTGGTCGAGCATCCACTGCACCGATGGCGATCATCCGTACGCCGGCAAGTGGTGGGTGCCCGGCCTCTGCCTCGGCTACGAGCACTCGTTCGTGCACGGGCTCTACGAGTTCCTCCGCTCGCTCGATGCGCCGAAGGCCGAGCGCCGCTACCCGGACTTCCGCCACGCGCTCGGCACGCAGTATGTCTGCGATGCCGTGCTCGCCGCGGCACGCACGGGCAAGTGGGTCGAGGTCAAGCAGGCCTAGCGGGCGAAACCGTTCGCGCGGAGCGTTCCCTGCGGAATGCGCCTGATTCCCTCTCATCGCGCGCGGCTTTCGCCGTGCGCGTTTTCCTTCGGAATCACACGGCTATCTTTCGACCACGCGCGTCGCACGGCGCCGTGTTCCAAAGGAGCCGCATATGAACAAGTCGCAAGAGAAGAATCCCGGGAAGTTCGCCACCAGCATGATCGCCTGCGCGATCGCGGGCGCCGCGCTCGCCGTCACGGCATGCACCACCGCGCCGAAGTCGGAGGCCGAGCGCACCGCGCTTCAGGTCGACACCACCGCGTTCATCACGCAGGCGCGCGACACCGACCCCACCCTCACGCGGTTCTTCGACAACTGCGCGGGCTACGCGGTGTTCCCCGAGATCGGCAAGGGCGGCATGATCGTGGGCGGCGCGTACGGCCGCGGGCAGCTCTTCGACCGCGACGGACGGCTGCTCGGCTACTGCGATGTGAGCCAGGGCTCGATCGGCGCGCAGATCGGCGGCCAGAGCTTCGGCGAGATCGTCTTCTTCGAGACCATGGAAAACCTGCAGCGCTTCAAGGGCGGCCAGTTCGCGCTGGCGGCGCAGGCCTCCGCCGTCGCGCTGTCGGCCGGGGCGGGCGCTGCGGCGAACTACAGGCAGGGCGTTGCGGTGTTTGTCCTCCAACCGAAGGGACTGATGGTCGAAGCGTCCATCGGCGGCCAGCAGTTCAACTACCAAGCATCCGCTGATGTGATGGAGTGACAAAACCATGCTGACTTGAGCCGGGATGCGTGCCGTTCGGGCAAAAACGCGCCTTCGGTTCAGCCTTTGCGGTTTATTCCAGTCCCAGAATCGCAATGTGCCGCCGAATGCGCGTGATGCGCGAGGAAGCGTGTGTCGGGAAATCCATTGATGTAGTTGATGGATCTTTCTCAAGGAACACCGCTCACGCCTCAGCACCCCGGGCTCGCAGAGGCGCTCACGGACCCGTTCATCCGAGCGGTCTGGGAGCTGCTGCGCCGACGAGCTCGCGCCTCGACGGTCGACGAACTCACGGACGTCATGCACACGCCACGCGAGTCGGTTGCGCGGGCGCTTGCACGGCTGCAGGTGCTCGGGCTGGTCCGGCCGGCGTTCGAGCCGGGCACCCGACGACGCAACGCCTTCAAGATCGCGCGAGAGCGGCTCGTGATCGTCTACAACGGCGACGATCGCAAGCAGGCGGAGGCCGCGCATGCGATTCGCAGCCATGTGGCGGAGCACGGCCGCAGCGTGCTCGAGACCGCGCGTGCCCAGAGCGCGAGCCACGCGGACGAGGCGATCGAGGTCCACCGCTCGATGTCGCTGAACCGCGATGAAGTCGTCGAGCTGCGCCGACGGCTGCGCGCCGTCACCGACTACATCGATTCGGTCGAGAGCACCTCGGCAAGTCGGCCGCACCTCTGCAACTACCACATGGCGATCGAGGTGCGACCGCTCACGCAACTCGTCTTGCCGACGGCGTCGCTGCATGTGGTCGAGCGTGGCGACACCGGCGCGGAGCATGCGACCGAAATCCAGACGGACAGCCGCGGCAGGGCGGCGGGTGGTGGGGGTGCGAAGGTGCTGTCGACGCGTGAGCGTGAGGTCGCCCGAATGCTGGCGGACGGCCAAAGCTGCCCGGAGATCGCGCAGTCACTCGCGTTGTCGGTCAACACCGTGCGGACGGTGACAAAGCGGTTGTATGCCAAGCTCGGTGTACGGCGGCGGGCGGAGCTTGTGAACTGGCTGCGGGGTCCGGGGCTGTAGGGTTCTCGAGCGCTCGTGGTTGCGGCGCAACGAGGTTGCCCGCAACGAGGGTGCCTGGCACCCGTCGTCTGGTGCCACGCACCTCCCGGCGCGTGCCAGGCACCTGCCCGTTACGATCGCGACCCCATGGCTCGCGAACACCAGCCCATCCAGATCGGCCTGCCACCCGAATCAGCGTGGCGCATCAACGAGCCCGCGCCGATCTCGCTCGTGGCCTTCGTCGGCGGAGATGAACTTCCCGATCCGGGCGAGGCGTTCCTCGCCGCCGGCCGCGCGTTCGGCGTCGAACCGACCTCCGTCGAGCCGCTTCCCATCGACGACCCGTCGATCCACTGGGCGTTCTCCTTCGAGGTCCGTGGCCGCACCTCGCGCGTCCTGCTCTGGTGCGAGCATGCGCGCGCAGGCCAAAGCCCCGACAACCGCGCCCCCGATGCGCGCCACCTGATCGTCGTTCAATCGCTCCTCGAGCCCTCGACGCCCGACGACGCCGCGCGCGCCGCTGCGACCAAGCAGGCCGTGTGGCCCGCATCCGTGGCCGACTTCGTGCGGCTCGCCGCCACCGCCTCTGGCGCCGCAGGTCCCGACCGCACCCAGATCCTCTTCGACCCCGAGCTCGGCATCGTCTACAGCCCCGACGACTGCGCGCGCCTCTTCCTCGGAGGCAGCACGCCGCCGGGTGAACTCGTCGACGAGCGGCATCTCTACCGCATCGAACTGCGCTCGCGCGGTCCCGGCACGCCGCAGTGGATCACCACCGTCGGCCTCGCTCGCGTCGGGAGGCCCGAACTCGAGATGCTCGAGGTCCCGGAGCCGCTCGCTGCAGCCGCGCTGCAGCTCCTCGACGCACTCGCCGCGCGCTTCGTCTCCGAGGAGCTGCCTCACGCGGGCGTCCCGTTCGAGGCAGGCGTCGACCTCGCCCTCGCGCTCGTTCCCGCCGCCGAAGCCGCGGAAACCGTCGCCCCCGAGGTCGCCGGCTCGCCCGCCGACCGCGCGCGATTCGGATCCGCACCCCGCGCCGCCGTCTGCGCGGCAGGACAGCGGGGCAGCTTCCGCAAGATCTGGTCGACCCCGGTCGAAGCGCTCGAGCGCCTCATGCGTCATGACGCAGGCCTCTTCCTCTCCCTGCGCATCGTCGAGGTCCGCGAGCGCCTCGCGCGCAGCAGCTGGAGCGACTTCGTCGCGGCCCACGCCACCCACGGCGCCGGTGCCACCGTCGCGTTCCTCGTCAAGGTCGCGCGCGGGGAAGCCGCGGGCAGCGACACCCCGCGCGAGCATGTCTGGATCGCCGTCACCGAGGCCAGCCCCGCGGGTGGTCGCGGCTCGTCCCCGCACACGGGCGCGATCGACTTCGCGCTCGACGCGATCGGCGACTGGCGTGTCCTCGGCTTGCTCGACGGCGGCGAGAGCATCGGTCCCGACCGGGTCGACCTCCTCCGTACGCGTTGACACCTCGCAAGGCACCCGCAACCCAACCGCGCCGAGCGCGAATCCTCATCGAACGCGCCTCCATCCCTCGCCCAGCGCGCGTGACCATGCGAGAATGACGCCGTGGCCCTCTTTGCCGCCCGCGATCCCGACCGACCCCGCTACCGAACCCGCTTCATGCGGGCGGGCGTCGTCTATGTGATCGCGATCCTGGTCATGGGCATCGCCTCGGGTGCCCGGCCGAACAACCTCATCATCTGGGTCTTCAGCGCGATGATCGCCGCGCTGCTCGCGTCAGGTGTCCTCTCTGGCCTGATGATGACGCCGCTGCGCGCGACGCGCATCGAGCCGCGCCGTGGCCGCGTCGGCGAGCCGCTCCTCATCCGCTACGAGCTCACGAATCGCTCGCGGCTCATCCCGTCCTACGACCTCACCGTCACCGAGGCGGTCGATCCGAAGCTGCTCGAGCCCGCGGGAACAGCGTGGGCGCTCCATGTCGGCCCCGGCGACACCGTGCACGCGGAGGCCGTGTTTCGACCCGTTCGCCGCGGCGCCGTGCAACTCAAGAGTTTCGAGGTCGCCACCACCTTCCCCTTCGGACTCCTGCGCAAGATCGTGCACATCCCGCGGAGCGGCGATGTCCTCATCCACCCAGAGATCCTGCCGCTCCGCGCAGACCTCCTCGCGCGCGTGACCTCGGGCGCGTTCGGCGGCCAGCGACTCTCGGCGAAGGGCGGCGGCAACGACGACTTCTTCGGCGTGCGCGAGTACCGCAGCGGCGACAGCATCCGCAGCATCGCGTGGAAGCGTCTCGCGGGCACCGGTCAGATCGCCACCATCGAGCGCGGCCGCGCCGTGCCACCGCGCGTGCGCGTGCTGCTCGACCTCCGCACGCCCACCGCCGCGCTGCGCACGGCGCCGGGCGAGGATGCGCGCACGCTCGAGGAGCGCGCCATCGTCATCGCCGCGAGCACCATCGCGCTCGCCGACCGCCTCGGCTACGAGTACGCGCTCTCGGTCGCTGGTCTCGAGATCCCCGTAGTCGCGCTGCGAAAGGGTCATTTCCATCGTGAGAAGATCATGTCGCTCCTCGCGGCGCTCGACCTCGACGCGCCGCGCGTCGCCGGCAACGGTCTCTCCGCAAGCGACGAGCGTGCCGCGCTTGTCTGCGTCCACGCCGATCGCGCCGACACCGCCGTCGCGCCCGAATCGGCCTGGCACTTCACCGCACGGCAGATCGACGCCATTCTCGACCAGGGCGCCGAGCGGAGCGCCACCGAGCCCGCAACCGCCACGCCGACGGCGGGAGGTGCGGCGTGACGCTCCTCCGCCAGTACCGGTTCGCGAGCTTCATGCTGGTGATCGTCTCGATCATCGCGTTCTCGATCGCCACGGTCGACTTCCTGCAGCTCTTCCTCGCAGTCACGCTCGCGATGGTCAGCTGGTACATCACCGAAGGTCCGCGCGGCCGCACGCTTCCGCACTGGCTCTCGAACACGATCATCGTCGTGTTGCTCGCCTGGATCGGCCTCGGCTTCATGCGCAGCGGCGAGCTCTCGGGCGCCGTTGCAGCGCTTGGCCGCTTCCTGCTCTGGCTGCTGATCATCAAGCTCTATTCGCGGCCGACGGTGCATGAGGAACGCCAGCGCCTCTCGCTCGCCACGATGCTCGTCATCGCGGGCTGCCTCGAAAGCGTGCAGTTCGCGTTCGGCGCGCTCGTCGTCCTGTATGTCGCGCTTGCGGTCTGGACGGCCATGCTCTGGCGCCTGCATCGCAGCTACGAGCACGGCCGCAGCTCGCGCGCGGCCAGCCAGGGCTTCGCGCCGCCGCTCGAGATCGCGTTCGGTCGCCGTGCCACGCCGCAGTTCCGCGGCATGACGGTCACCTCGGTGCTCTTCGTGTTCGTCGCAAGCGCCGGCGTGTTCCTGCTGTTCCCGCGCATCCCCACCATGCTCGACACGCGCGGCCCGCGCGGCGCGCGCAGCGTGACGGGATTTTCCGACGAGATCAGCCTTCGGGGCGGCGACCGCATCAGCGAGAGCCGCCGCGAGCTCTTCGTCGTGCGCTGGCTCGATCCGACCCGCGAGCCCGTGCTGCCCGCGCGGCCGCTGCTCCTGCGCGGCGCGGTGCTCGACCGCTACGACCCTGCCGGCGAGCGGTGGCTTTCCGCGCGCTCGGTCACGGGCGTCCGCACCATCCGCACGCCAACCGAAGAGCGCTTCGTCTCGCTCGGCGTCGCGGACGGCGACGCGCCCGGCTCCGTCTACACCGCGGAGTTCGAGATGCGCGCGCTCGCGACCGATGTGGTCTTCACGCTCTACGCGCCGGTCGCGCTGTCGACCACCGATTCGCGCACGATCACCTTCGATCCCGCGACCTTCCTCATCCGCGACGCGTCGAGCAACCGCGCCAGCCGCTACTGGTCGTACGCGCTGCGTGTCCAGCCGCAGCCGTCGGGCAGCGTGCTCGAGGACATCTCGGGCGGTTCCTCGAGCGCCTCCGCCAGCGCCTCTCGCGCGCTGCAGATGCCCGTGCCTGAGATCCGGCCGGTCGCGGAGCAGATCCTCGCCGAGGCGCGCAAGAGCGTGAACATGCCTGCCGAGCCCGGCCCGGACGCGGACGAGGCGCAACGCTTCGTCTATCAGCGCGAGGTCGCGCGCGGCATCGCCGACTGGATGCAGCGCAACTTCACCTACACCACCGATCTTTCGTCGATCGTCAAGGTTTCTGGCGAAGACCCGATCGTCAGTTTCCTCACGCGATACCGCCGCGGGCACTGCGAATACTTCGCGAGCGGTCTCTGCGCGGTGCTGCGCTCGCTTGGCATCGAGTCGCGCATCATCACCGGCTACATCGCCATGGAGTTCGACGAGGCGACGGGTCTCTACACCGTGCGCGAGTCGAATGCCCACGCGTGGGTGGAGGTGCGCACCGGCCCGTACGCATGGACGGCGGTCGATGCGACGCCGGAGGACTCGCTTCGCGAACTGCAGGAGCAGAACCGCTCCTTCGCCGACAACTTCCGCTGGCTGTACGGCACCATCGAGTTCCTGTGGAACTCGCGCGTCGTCAGTTACGACTCGACCACGCAGGCCGCCATCGCCGACCGCGTGCAGTCGGGCTGGCGGACCACCATCGGCGAGTGGCTGACGGCGCTCAACGACAGCCTGTCGGCGCTCACGACCAGGCTCAGCCTCGGCCAGGCCGGCGGCGCGTGGCTGGCGGCGATCGGCGTGGGAGTCCTCACGGCGGTGCTCGCGCCGACGCTCCTGATCCTGCGGCAGCGGCGGATTCGCCACGCACTCAAGCTCGACGGCGTGCCGCGGGCGCGCCGCCGGATGCTCCTGCGCGAGGCGGCTTTCTATGCCGAGGCACTTTCCGAGCTTTCCCGCGCAGGCTTCGCAAAGCCCGAGCATGTCACCCCGCGCGAGCACGCTCGAGCGCTCGCGGAGCGCAATCCCGACGCCGGGCGGGTGTTTGCGGCCGTTGCGGAGGAGTTTTATCGCATCCGCTTCGGCGACTGGAACCCACCTGCGGAACATGCCGACGAGATGAAGTCGCGCATGTTTGCGCTTCGTCAGGCTCTTCGACAAAACCCTGTCCCCAAGATGGCCGATTGAACGGACAAGGTGGCTGTCGGACTTGTCACTCGTGACGCATGGGGCGTCGCGATCGAAATCGTGACGGTCCATGGGGAAACGCGACAAGCGTCGGAGAGACACCATGCCCGCATCGAGATCACGTACAACCGAGTGGCGCCGCTCGCTCGAGCAACTTCGTGACCGTGGCGGGGCGATCGAGATCGCCGTTGCCCACGACGACGCTGGCGAGATGCTCGCTGGCGGCCCCGGCAACATCGCCGACCTCGTCTGGCGCGTCCGCGTGCTCGAAGTTGGTCCGAACGACTTCTCCGTCGACCTGCCGTTCGCCCTCGGCTGTCCCGTCGAACTGCCGGCCGGAACCGAGCTCATCGGAGCGATCGCCATCGGCCAGAACCGCTGGATGTTCCGCACCACGGTGCAGGGCGCGTGGAGTCCGACCGGTCCGTTCCCGAAGAATCACCGCGGTATCCGCCTGTCGCTGCCCGCGCAGGTCGAACGCTGCCTCCGCCGCGTCACGCGCGTGAGCGTCGCGGAGATCCGCCTGCCCAAGATCGAACTCTGGCCGCTGCTCGACGCAAAGTCGGTGGTGCTCGCCCAGAAGGCAAGCCAGCTTGCGTTCGAGGCGCACCTCAAGGGCGAGCATGCTGCGCCGCCAGACGACGAACTTATGCCGACCGTCGGTCCCGGCTTCAAGGCGACGCTCGTGAACCTCGGTGGCGGCGGTCTAGGCGTGCTCGTCGAGCCCGGTGATTCGGCTGCGTTCGCGCGTCATCGCCTGTTCTGGGTTCGCTTCACGCTTGGCAACATCACGCCCGTGCCGATCCAGGCCGCGGTGCGCGTGGTGCACACCCACATCGACAGCGCCCACCGCGTCTACGCGGGTATCTCGTTCAGCTTCGACTTCAACCCGTCCTACCAGCGGGTGGTCAGCGACCAGATCATCAAGGCGATCGGCTGGCTGACCGAACACCAGAAGAAGACGGGCGGCCCCGGCCTCAAGGCCGCGTGAGCTGCCCGAGATCGCGGTCCCAAACGCACGGCGACATGCTCGGGTGCCAGCAGACTTCAGTCTGCTGAACGGGTAACCCCGGAGTCGACGGCTGACACGCGTTGCTCAGCAGGCGAAAGCCTGCCGGGGCCCAACCGCCAAAAAGCAACAAGCCCAAAAAGCAACAAGCCCCGCGCGTCAGTAAGGGATCTGACGAAGGGACGGGGCCAGTGCGAGGGAGACTGTGTTTCCCGCCGAACGGGGGAGGGAACACCCCCGCTCGACACCGTAGAAGCGCAAATCCGCCCCCGAGCCTGTCACGGTTTCGGGGTTTTTGCTTTGGGGGTCGTCGTATCGGGGGCGTTTACTTTCGACGCCCTTACTTCGGGATGTGTTCGTCGCTCGCGCCGCCCGCCCGCTCGGATTCGAGTCGCGTCAGTGCCCGCGCCTTCGCGTGGGTCTCGGCGACTTCCGCGAGCGGATCGCTGTCGGCCACGATGCCGCAACCCGCGTGGTAGACGACACTTCGGGACGGCGGCAGGTCGCCGCCGCCGGCTTCCGGCCCGACCTGCGCCGTGCGGATCGCCACGCTCAGCCCGCAGTCGCCAGACTTCGAGATGAACCCGATCGCGCCGCAGTAGAAGCCGCGCTCGTGGTCCTCGAGTTCGTCGATGATCTGCATCGCGCGCACCTTGGGGGCGCCCGTCACCGACCCCGGCGGGAAGGTCGCCGCCAGCAGGTCGGTCCACTCGACATCGTCGCGCAGCGTCGCGCGCACCTCGGCGACGCCGTGGTGCACGGTCGTATGCGTCTCGAGCACGCGGTCTTCGGCCACCGAGACGCTGCCGAACTCGGCCACGCGGCCGAGGTCGTTGCGCATCAGGTCGACGATCATCGCGAGTTCCGCCGCGTCCTTCTCGCTCGCGGCAAGTTCCGAGCGCGGCGTGTCGACGGGGCGCGTGCCCTTGATCGGCCGCGAGATCGCGGTGCCGTCCGGCTTCACGCGCAGGAAGAGCTCGGGGCTCATCGACACGAGCGCACCGCCGTCCGGCAGGTCGATCGCGGCGCCAAACCACGCGGAGTTGCGCGAGATCGCCGCGTGCGCGAACGAGCGCACATCGCCGGAGAGCGTGCCGTGGAAGCGCCGCGCGATGTTCGCCTGGAACGCATCGCCCGCGCGGATGTACTCGACCGTGCGCGCGACCGCAGCGGCGTAGCGCGAATCCGGCTCGTCGTCGGTCACGGGCCCGAGGTGCCAGTGGTGCGGCGCGGAGTGCGCGGGGTCGCGCAGCTCGGGCGGATTTCCAACCGCGTGCAGCGCGCCGGTGGCGTGCTCGTAGCACCAGGCGTCCTCGCACCAGTAGAGCACGGCTTGCAGCGCGTTGTGCTTGCGCTGCCGCGACGGACAGTGACCCGTCGGCTCGAACACGCCGCCGAGGCCGTAGCCAAGCGCCACGATCCATCCGCCCGTGAACGGCGGCTGCCCGCGCGTCTTCTTCGGAAGTTCGCCGCCTGCGCGCGGAGCACGCGCGCGTTCGACCGCCGCAAGCCGCGGCGTGCGCGCGAACGCTTCCTCGAGCGCGGCGAGGCACTGCTCGCGCGTCGCGTGCGCCGGAAACACCAGCGCCTCGCTCGGCCGCGCGAGGATCGTCCAGGAGTTGTGCGCCGCCGCGCCGCCACCCGAGACGAGCGCCGCCAGCGGCTCGTTCGCCGGATAGCGAAGCAAGAGGTCGGCCGCGTTCATGCGGGCGGGGGCGTGTGGTGCCGAATCAGCGGCCATCGGGCGCGGATCGTAGGGCGAGCGCGGCATCGCCACCTGCGGAAACGCGCGCAGAACCGCGTTTTTGCCGCGTTTCCTGCCCCGACGCACGGGCGGGGGGCTTGTAGACTGCCCGATTCACCGCGGCGGGAAGACGCCGCGCTCGCACACACTCGGAAGTAACTCACCTATGGGCAGCAAGAACAAGTCGGGCAAGAAGTCAGGCAGCAAGTCGAAGCCAGCGAAGAAGGCCGGCAAGGTCAAGGCTGGCAAGGCGAAGGTCGGCAAGATGGTCTACTACTTCGGCGAGACGAAGTGCGAAGGCCGCGCCGACCAGAAGCTGCTCCTCGGCGGCAAGGGTGCGAACCTCGCCGACATGGTCTCGATCGGCCTGCCGGTTCCGCCGGGCTTCACGATCACCACCGACACCTGCGCCGCGTACTACGACTGCGGCGGCAAGCTGCCGAAGGGCCTGATGGACGATGTCCGTGCGAACATCAAGATGCTCGAGAAGGAGCTCGGCAAGAAGTTCGGTTCGGACACGAACCCGCTCCTCGTCAGCGTGCGCTCGGGCGCGGCAGTGTCGATGCCCGGCATGATGGACACGGTGCTCAACCTCGGCCTCACCGACAAGGCGGTCGAGGGCCTCGCGAAGGGCACGAACAACCCGCGCTTCGCCTACGACGCGTACCGCCGCCTCATCAACATGTTCGGCGATGTCGTGATGGGCGTCGACCACCACAAGTTCGAGCACGCGTTCAGCGCGATCAAGACGAAGTACGGCGTGAAGGAAGACACGCAGGTCCCGACCGAGGGCCTCAAGGAGCTCGTCGCCGAGTACAAGAAGGTCTACAAGGACCAGGTCGGCGCCGATTTCCCGCAGGACCCGCTGCTGCAGCTCGAGCACGCGATCAAGGCCGTGTTCAGCTCGTGGAACGGCGACCGCGCGATCGAGTACCGCCGCATCCAGGAGATCAAGGGCCTCAACGGCACCGCGGTCAATGTCCAGGCGATGGCCTACGGGAACATGGGCGAGACGTCTGGTACCGGCGTTGCCTTTACGCGCGACAACACGACCGGCGAGAATGTCTTCTACGGCGAGTTCCTCGTGAACGCGCAGGGCGAGGATGTCGTCGCGGGCATCCGCACGCCCGAGCCGATCGCGATGATGGAGTCGCGCTTCCCGAAGGCGTACGCGCATCTCATGAAGGTGCGCGCGAAGCTCGAGAAGCACTACAAGGACATGCAGGACATCGAGTTCACCGTCGAGAACGGCAAGCTCTTCATGCTGCAGACCCGCACGGGCAAGCGCACCGCGCAGGCCGCCGTGCGCATCGCGGTCGAGATGGTGAAGGAGAAGCTGATCGACGAGAAGACCGCGATCAAGCGCATTCCCGCGGGTGACCTCACGCAGCTCCTGCTGCCGTTCTTCGCGACGAATGACAAGAAGGGCGCCGAGACCGTCACGCGCGGCATCGGCGCGTCGCCTGGCGCTGCGACCGGCAAGCTCGCGTTCACCGCGGCAGAGGCCGTCGAGCGCGCCCACAAGGGCGAAAAGGTCCTGCTTGTCCGCAAGGAAACGAGCCCCGAGGATGTCGCGGGCATGCACAGCGCGGTCGGCATCCTCACCTCGACCGGCGGCAAGACCAGCCACGCGGCCGTCGTCGCGGTCGGTTGGGGCAAGTGCTGCGTCGTCGGCGCGGGCGAGCTCTCGATCGACGAGAAGGGCGGCAAGCTCCATGTGAAGGGCCGCACCTTCGGCCGCGACGATGTGCTGTCGATCGACGGCGCGACGGGCGAGGTCATGGTCGGTGCGGTCAAGGCGACGGTGCCCGAGAAGATCTCGGGCGACTTCGCGAAGGTCATGGAGTGGTCGAAGAAGTACGCCGACATGAAGGTCCGCACGAACGCCGACAGCCCCGAGGACGCGCGGCGCGCGCGCGAGTTCGGCGCGGTCGGCATCGGCCTCTGCCGCACCGAGCACATGTTCTTCGGCGGCGAGCGCACGGCTGCGATCCGCGAGATGATCCTCAGCGAGACGACCGAGTCGCGCGAGAAGGCGCTCGCGAAGCTGCTGCCGTTCCAGCGCACGGATTTCATCGGCATCTTCACCGCGATGGACGGCCTGCCCGTCACCGTGCGCCTGCTTGACCCGCCGCTTCACGAGTTCGTGCCGCATGACGAGAAGCAGCAGGCCGAGCTCGCGAAGGAGATGGGCCTCAGCCTCGAGCAGGTCAAGCGCCGCGTCGCGCAGCTGCATGAGGCGAACCCGATGCTCGGCCACCGCGGTTGCCGTCTGGCGATCACCTACCCCGAGATCCTCAAGATGCAGATCCGCGCGATCGTCGAGGCGGCGATCGAGTGCAAGGCGAAGAAGATCGATGCACGCCCCGAGATCATGCACCCGCTCGTCGGTACGAAGAAGGAGCTCGAGCTGCTGCGCAAGCTGACCGAGGAGACGATCCAGCAGGTCGCGAAGGAGAAGGGCGTCAAGATCGGCGGCAAGAACGGTCTCGAGATCCCGATCGGCACGATGATCGAGATCCCGCGCGCGGCCGTCACCGCCGACGAGATCGCGGAGGTTGCGGACTTCTTCAGCTACGGCACGAACGACCTCACGCAGATGACCTTCGGCTTCAGCCGCGACGACATCGGCAGCTTCCTGCCGGCGTACCTCGAGAAGGGCATGCTCGAGAAGGACCCGTTCCAGTCGATCGACACCGTCGGCGTCGGCGGCCTCGTCAGGATGGCCTGCGAGAAGGGCAGGGCGGTCGCCAAGACCCAGAAGAAGCCCTTCAAGCTCGGCGTCTGCGGCGAACACGGCGGCGACCCCGCGTCGATCAAGTTCTTCCAGAAGTGCGGCCTCGACTATGTCAGCTGCAGCCCGTTCCGCGTGCCGGTCGCAAGGCTGGCGGCGGCGCAGGCGGCGCTGGCGTGATTTGAGCGGTCGCGGCTGCGGCCGCGACCTTTGGTGCTAGGAAAGTGAACAGCGCCCGCGGCACCCGCCGCGGGCGCTGTCTTTCACCGTCAGAGTCAAAAAACCACGGGTGCCAGCAGACTTCAGTCTGCTGAACGGATGACGCCGGAGTCCGCCCACCCCACGGGCGGCGCCCGAGGGCTGGACCTCCCAGGTCCTCGCATCTCTCCAGGCCCCCGGCCCCGACCCTCCATTTACAATTTACTTATTCGACTGATTGATTTTACTCACAGTACTGAGTAATTTGTAGGCATGCCCGATCTCGTCCGAGCCGACGCCGAACTCCTCCGCGACCGCCTTGCCGAGCCGCGTCGCCACATGCAGGTGATCGTCGGTCCGCGCCAGGTCGGCAAGACCACGCTCGTCCGCTGGGCGCTCGAGGAGAGCGGTCTGCCTGCGCACTACGCCACGGCGGATGATCCTGGAAGCCTGTCGGAGGGCTGGCTGCGGCAGCAGTGGGAGATCGGCCGCAGCATGGCCGTTGCCGGGCGCCGCAAGGCCGTTGGCGCGCAGAAGGGCGGCGCCGTGCTCGCGATCGACGAACTCCAGAAGATCCCGAACTGGTCCGAGCAGGCGAAGCGCCTGTGGGATGAAGACACCGCCGCGCGTCGGCCGCTTCGCGTCGTCGTCCTCGGTTCGTCCGCGCTGCTTCTGCAGAAGGGCATGACCGAGAGCCTCGCGGGGCGCTTCGAGGCCATCCGCGTGCCGCACTGGTCGTTCGACGAGATGCGCCGCGCGTTCAGGTTCAGCCTCGACAAGTACCTCGTGTTCGGCGGCTACCCGGGCGCTGCGGCGCTCGTGCGCGACGAGGTGCGGTGGGCGTCGTATGTGCGCGAGTCGCTCGTCGACACCACGATCAACCTCGATGTGCTGCAGATGTCGCGGGTCGAGAAGCCCGCGCTGCTGCGCAGGCTCTTCGAGTACGCGTGCACGCATTCGGGGCAGCAGCTGTCGTACCAGAAGATGCTCGGCCAGCTTCAGGACGCGGGAAACACCGTGACGCTCTCCCACTACCTGCGGCTGCTCGAGCTCGCGGGCATGGTGCGGGGCATCGAGAAGTTCGCGGGCGACATTATCAGGCAGCGCGCGTCGAGCCCCAAGTTCCAGGTGCTCAACAACGCGCTCATGACGGCGCTGTCGGGCGAACGGCCGCGGAAGTTCCTCGAGACACCCGAGCTTCGCGGTCGGCTGGTCGAGAGCGCGGTCGGCGCGCACCTCGCCAACGCCGCTGCGACTGGCCGATGCAGGCTCTTCTACTGGCGCGAGCGGAACCTCGAGGTCGACTTCGTCGTCGAGCGCGCCGGCAAGGTCGTCGCGATCGAGGTCAAGAGCGGCCGCCGCCGCGACGGCCTACCGGGCATGGGCGCGTTCCTCAAGGCGTATCCGAAGGCCCGACCTCTGCTCGTAGGCGCCGACGGCATCGGAGTGGAGGAGTTCCTGCTGAAGCCCGTCGAAGCGTGGCTTGACTGAGGTCGCCGGTCCGCGCTGCGCGCGGGGGCGAAGCTCGAGGACCGACCGACGCCGACGGGGGTTCTCACTCCCAGGTTCCCCGCGCCTGGCGTCGTTCCGCCATACCGGTGTGCCGAGACACGAACCCAAGCGATAACCGTGCATACATCCATAAACCGAGGTAAACTCACTCAAAGTTGACGGTGATTCGTCGCTGCACGACCTCGGCAGGTGGATCGCTGACCCATGCGCCAGACCTATCTCGAAGTCACCTTCCGCCGCGGCCGCGCGCTCGCCGCGTACCTCTACCTGCCGCGGCTTGCGAAGGACAAGAGCTCGCGGTCGGTCGTCGCGTCGCCCGGGCTCGTCGTCGACTACACGAGCAAGGGCAAGCCGATTGGCGTCGAGATCACCTCCCCTGCGACCGTCTCGCTCGCGGCGATCAACCGAGTGCTGCGCGACATCGGCGCGATTCCGCTGAAGCGCGTCGACCTACAGCCGCTCCGCGCGGCTTGATGCGCGCGCGAATGCTCCGTGCGGCAGCAGCGCCCCCGAGGTGAAGCCCGAGCACTGAACCCCTCCGAGTCGACAGCCTTCATGGGTGCCACCACTTCCAGTGGTGCCGCGCGGACGCCCGACTCCACGCACCCCCGAAGGCGGAGCACAGCGAAGCCTGAGCAACTTGCCGACGCCTTCGCCAACCGTCTCGTGTGGCATCACTTTGAGTGATGGCGGCCTCGAACGCGCCATGACCGCTCCACCCGCACCTCCCCCACACCACGC
>JBEAUK010000035.1:0-13014 GCA_041161465.1 Planctomycetota bacterium
GGCTTGACGCCGACGAAGTTCATGGTGTGGAGCTGCAGCGCGCCCACCGCATCGGTGCCACGGATCGGACGCGTGCGCTGCTCCGCCATCTTCACGATCGACTCGTCATAGCCGGTCGCGACCCACGAGTAGCCCGTGCCGCCGTTGAAGTTGAGCTCGGCCACGAACATCTTTCCAACGGGAAGCTGCACGCCGGTGACGCCCGCGACGCCGTCTGCGGAAGGCTCGCCGACGCAGCGCCCGCCGTAGAACTCGAGCTTGGTGATGCGTTCAGGGTCCAGCGCCGGCTGGGCCGGGGCTCCACCGCCAGCGTTCGGCGTGGACGCGCAACCGGACAGTGCGAGCAGGAGGACCGACAGTGACAGCATGGCACGCATAGGGAACCTCTATCGGCACCGCGGAACCAGCCGAATCAATCCCGATGTCGACCCTGATATCCGCGCCGACTTGTCCGCGGATCAGGCGAGAAGGGCGTCGGGATCCTCGAGCATCTTCACCACGGTGTTCAGGAACCGCGCGCCCTCCGCGCCGTCGACCACGCGGTGGTCGCACGAGAGCGAGAGCGGCAGGACCAGGCCCGCGTAGAACTTGCCGTCCTTGACGCAGACGCGCTCCTTGGCGCGGCCGGCGGCGAGGATGGCGACCTCGGGATAGTTGATGACCGGCGTGGCGAACATGCCGCCGTAGCTGCCGACATTCGAGATGGTGAAGGTGCCGCCGAGCGATTCCTCGCGGGCGATGGTGCGGTCCTTGCACTTCGCGGCAAGCGTCTTCACAGACTGCGTGAGCTGCACGGGGGCGAGGCTGCCGGCGTTGCGGATCACGGGCACCATAAGTCCCGCGTCGGTGTCGACTGCGCAGCCGAGGTTCACGGCGCTCTTCAGGATGATCTCGCCCTTCGCGTCATCGACGATCGCATTCAGGCTCGGGTGCTTCTTCAGCGCGCGGCAGATCGCCGCCATGATGAAGGGCAGCATCGAGAGCTTCTCGCCGACGACCTTCGAGTATTCCTTGCGCTTCGCGTCGAGCGCGGTGACATCGGCCTCATCGACCACGGTGAAGTGGACGGCGGTCTGCACGCTGCGCGAGAGCGCCTCGGCGATCTTGCGGCGCACGCCGCGGAAGGGCACGCGCTGCGCGACATCGTTCTGGTCGATGTAGACCGAGCCCGGCGCGATCGCGGAGGCCTTCGGCGCGAAACCAGCGGTCGGAGCCGTGGCGGACGAGCCGTTCTCCGCGAACGAGGCGACGTCGCTTGCGGTCACGCGACCGCCGCGTCCGGTGCCCGGGACCTTCTGGATGTCGACGCCGAACTTCTTCGCGAGCCCGCGCACCGATGGAGTCGCCAGCGCCTTGCCCTCGCGCACGACCTCGACGGTCTCGGGCGCGCGGCGCGCGAAGCGCTCGCTCACGGTCAGCGTGCCCGCCATCGTGCCCACGACGGTGCCCTGATCCCCACCGGCTGCGGCTGCTGCACCCGCAGCGATCTGGCTCGACATGCAGGCGTTTCCATTGCTCGCGCCAGCGGCGACGGGCGCCGCCGCGGCGACAGCCTTGCCAGCGCCATAGCGGACGAGCACGGCGCCGACCTTGATGATCTCGCCAGGCTTGCCGCAGATCTCGCTCACGGTGCCAGCCCAGGGCGACGGCACCTCGACGAGCGCCTTGTCGGTCTGCATCTCGGCGAGCGTCTGCGACTCCTTCACGGTGTCGCCCGCCTTCACCTTCCAGCTGATGAGCTCCGCCTCGGCGAGACCCTCGCCAAGGTCGGGAAGCAGGAAGTGGCTCTTGTCCGAGGGTTGCTTGACTCCGGCCATCGTGGATCCTCAAACGCGCCGAAAGGGCGCGAAGCGTGTTGTACCACAGCGGGTGATTGTGGCAGGCGGGGAGGGTAGGCTGCTCATCGCGAGGTCGCCATGCCTCGAAGGAGCGCGACATGCACGAAACAGCCGAGAACTCGGCCGACGCCGGAAGCGACATCGACTGGACCCTGCCGTACGACGCGCGGCGGCCCGCCGTGTGCGGGTCGATGGCGGTGGCGACGAGCCAGCCGCTCGCCGCACAGGCGGGGCTCGAGATCATGCGCCGCGGGGGCAATGCGGCCGATGCGGCGGTGGCGACCGCAGCGGCGATGGCCGTGCTCGAGCCGACGACGAACGGGATCGGCGGCGATGCGTTCGCGCTGGCGGTCTTCAACGGCGAGGTCGTCGGGCTCAACGCGTCGGGCCGCTCGCCCGCGCGGCAGCCGCGAAGCGCGTTCGACGGCAAGCGCGGCATGCCGGTGCGAGGCTGGGAGCCGGTCACGGTGCCGGGCGCCGTCGCGGGCTGGACCGCGATGTGGAAGCGCTTCGGGCGTCTGCCGTTCGCAGACCTGATGGAACCCGCGATCCGCTTCGCGCGCGACGGATATCTCGTGGCGCCGCGCACGGCCGATCTCTGGGCGCGCGCGTACCCCGCGCTTGCGCCGTTCGCCGAGTGGAAGCGCGTGTTTGCGCCGAACGGGCGCGCGCCGCGCGCGGCCGAGCGCATCGTGCTCGCCGACCACGCGCGCACGCTCGAGGAGATCGCGCGCACCGAGGGCGCGTCGTTCTACATGGGTTCGCTCGCGCGCCGCATCGCCGACGCAGCGCGCGCAGACGGCGCGTTTCTCGATGAACGCGATCTCGCCGCGCACAAGGCCGAGTGGGTCACGCCGCTCGAGTCGCCGTTCGGCGCGTCGACGATGTGCGCGATTCCGCCGAACGGCCAAGGCATCGCTGCGCAGATCGCGCGCGGAATCCTCGAGGTTTCGACGGCCAATCCGCGTTTCGCCGACCTTTCGCCCGATTGCGCCGACGCCGTGCATCTCGCGGCCGAGGCGATGAAGCTCGCGTTCCGCACCGTGCACCGCGAGGTCGGCGACCCGGCCGCGATGCGCGTCACCACCGCGTCGCTCCTCGACCGCGCGGCGCTTGCGAAGCTTGCGGCCGAGATCGATCCGACGCGCGCGCAGGACTTCAACCACGGCCCGCCGAAGACGGGCGGCACGATCCTGCTCTGCACGGCCGATGCGGACGGCAATATGGTGTCGCTCATCCAGTCGAACTACCAGGGATTCGGCTCGGGAATCGTGATTCCCGGCACCGGCATCGCGATGCACAACCGCGGCGCGTGCTTCACGCTCGAGAAGGGCCATGTGAACGAGTACGCGCCCGCGAAGCTGCCGTACCACACGATCATCCCAGGCCTGCTCGTCGCGCGCGACGCGGCGTCGGGCAAGGCGCGGCCACATGTCGCGTTCGGCTGCATGGGCGGCTACATGCAGCCGCAGGGGCAGCTGCAGATCGCGTCGCGGATGGAAGACCACCTCGCAAACCCGCAGGCCGCGCTCGACGCGCCGCGGTGGCAGGTGAGCGAGGGGCTCAAGCTCGATGTCGAGCCAGGGTTTCCCGCCGACACGCTCGCCGAACTGCGCCGCCGCGGTCACGAGGTGAAGGTCGCGGGCGAGAAGTCGATCACTTTCGGTCGCGCCCAGTGCATTCGGCGCGTCGCGGACGGCTACATCGCGGCGAGCGACTGCCGCGGCGACGCGCAGGCGGTGGTGGCGTAGATTCAGTCCGAGGGAATCGGGGCGTTACAGTACGCGTCCGAAACGGAGCCCCCATGATCGTGAAGTCACTTGTTCTCGTCGTTCTCGCCGGCCTGCCGCTTCTCGCGACGCTCCAAGACGCGCCGCTCAACGAGACGCCGAAGGACGCGCCGCCGAAGCCCGCGCAGCCGCCGATCACGGCAGCCAACAACTTCACGCACGACGGCAAGCCGCTCCAGCTCGGCGAGAAGGTCGAGCTCTTCAACGGCAAGGACACGACCGGCTGGAAGGCGTTCGTGCCGGATCTGACGAAGGACAAGAAGGAACCGCTGTCGGTGTGGAGCGTGAAGGACGGCGTGCTCCAGTGCGCGGGTCGGCCGATCGGCTACATCCAGACCGAGGCGCTCTACGACAACTATGTGCTCGAGCTCGAGTGGCGCTTTGACCCAGCGAAGGGCGAGGGCAACTCGGGCGTGCTGCTCCGCACGATCGGCGACGACACGGTGTGGCCGAAGTCGATGGAGGCGCAGCTTCACTCGAAGAACGCCGGCGATTTCTGGAACATCGGCGAGTACATCGCGACGGTCGATTCGTCTCGCACCAATGGGCGCCACACCAAGAAGCGCCACGACACCAACGAGAAGCCGCTCGGCGAGTGGAACAAGTACCGCATCGTCGTGAACGGCGGCACGATCGAGCTCTGGGTGAACGGCCTCCTGCAGAACATCGCGACCGGCGTCGAGGTGAACAAGGGCCGCATCGCGCTGCAGAGCGAGGGCGCGTACATCGAGTTCAGGAACATCGCGCTGCGTCCGATTGTGAACTGAGCGGGTTTGAGCGGGCGCCGCTGCGGCGGCTTCCTTGGGTGGTCAGGCCTTCGAGTCAATCCAGGGCCTGCGTGGACTGCGCCGCGTGATCGAGACGCTATCTTCGCCCCGTGACTTCGAACGAACCCCACGGTAATCCCGACCCCCGCGGCCTCGGCACGCGGCTCGCGCACACCGCGCGTGATCCGGCCGCGAACCGCGGGTTCGTCAACACGCCGATCCACCGCGGCTCGACCGTCCTCTTCAAGACGCTCGACGAACTTGAAGCGGCGATGACGGCGAACACGCGCACGGGGCCGTACACCTACGGGCTGATCGGAAACCCGAACTCGCGCGAGCTCGAGCGCCTTCTTGCGTCGCTCGATGGCGCGGCGGGTGCGGTCGTCGTCGAGAGCGGGCTCGCGGCTGTGTCGGTCGCGCTCTTCTCGTCGCTCGTCGCGGGTGATCACCTGCTGATGACCGACTCGTGCTACGGCCCGACGCGGTACCTGTGCACGCAGGTCCTTGCGAAGCTCGGCGTCGAGACCACCTTCTACGACCCGCGCGCGGGTGCGGCGATCGAGTCGCTCATCCGCCCGAACACGCGCGTCGTGTTCATGGAGTCGCCGGGGTCGCTCACCTTTGAGATCCAGGATGTGCCCGCGATCACGCGCATCTGCCGCGCGCGCGGCATCGCGACCATCATCGACAGCACCTGGGCTACGCCGCTCTTCTTCCGTCCGATCGAGCACGGCGTCGACCTCGTGATCCACGCGCTCACGAAGTACCAGTCGGGGAACAGCGACATCCTGCTCGGCGCCGTCACCTGCGCCGACGATGCGTGGTGGAAGCGCGTGAAGACCGCTGCCGAGGCGCACGGGCACTACGCGCACCCCGACGACTGCATGACATGCCTGCGCGGCATGCGATCGCTCGAGGTGCGCGTGAAGCGCCACGAGGCGAGCGCGCTCGAGGTCGCGCGGTGGCTCGAGTCGCGGCCGGAGATCGTGCGCGTGCTGCATCCGGCGCTTCCGTCGCACGCCGATCACGCGCTGTGGAAGCGCGATTTCACGGGTTCGAGCGGGCTGTTTGGGTGTGTGATGCGCGCGCATCCCGCGGGCCGCGCGCACACGAAGGCGTTCCTCGAAGGCCTGCGCTACTTCGGCATGGGCTTCTCGTGGGGCGGGTTCGAGAGCCTCGTCGTCGCGAGCGACATCCGCGGTTGGCGCATCGCGCCGGCGTTTGCCGACGCCGCGTCGAACGACGGCACGCTCCTGCGGTTGAGCATCGGGCTTGAGGATCCGCGCGACCTGATCGCGGATCTGGCGCAGGCGTTCGAGGCCGCCGACAGGATCTAGGCTCTGTCTGACGGATCCCCTGGACGTCGATCCACGCGGCATCCCGGCTGGCGGCGTCGGTTTCAACTCGCTGTATCGCTGCGGATACAGCTTCGTTTCACCTCCTTGCCATCCGGGCGCCGCGCGGATCTTTGGTCCCGGGGATCCGTCAGACAGAGCCTAGAGCAGCCTGAAAATTGTTCGTGGAAATGTGTCGTAGCCCGCGATCGCGCCGAAACTGAAGTGTACACTTTGAGTTGTACAGTTTAGGAGTCGAACCTATGGCGGCGAAAAAGCGGGCGAAACAGCAGAAATCGCGGGCGGAGTCGCGAACGAAGTCGGGGCGTGACGGGGCGAAGTTGAAGTCTGCGGCGCGACCGAAGCAGAAGCAGCAGCCGAAGTCGGGTGCGAAGCGCGAGCGCCCGTCGAAGGCGGACATCCCCGACGGCGCGCGTGCGTTTCCGCTGGCGGCGCTGCGGGCGGCGCTTGGCACGGAGGTCGACCGCGTGCGGCGGCACGGCGGCTACACGCTCATCCTTCGGCGCGGAAAGCCAGTGGCGGCGGTGATTCCGTTCGAGGAGTTCAGGAGGTATCGGATGACGAACGACGATCGATCGGCAGATGACATCGAGCGCGACGAGCGTGCGCGGCGTGGCGCCGAGATTCTTGCGGACATTCGTCGCGTACGCGAGGCGATCGCGCGAGACGACGCGGCGAACAAGGCGCGCGGCGAGCGGATTCCAGTCGAGACCGCGGCAGAATTGATCAATCGGCTGCGCGAGGAGCGCACCCAGCAGATACTCGACGCGGCGGAGGGAAGGACATGATCGCAAACTCAAAGTGGATCTCGCCGGGCGTCGTCGACGCTTCGGTGGCCGCCAAGTGGTTGATCCCGGAGCAGCGTTCGATCGATGCCGATCGCCTGCTCGAGTCGATTCTCGGGTCACCCGAGGGGAGCTTTGTCGTACCCGAGGTGTTCTTCGGAGAGATCGCTTCATTGCTCAGCAAGCGGCTCGAGGATCGTTCGGATCTCGCTGTCGGGCTCGCAAGCGTGTCGAGCATGCCGTTCAAGCGGGTTCGATGGGAAGCGACACCGCATCGGGTCGTCGCGGATCTGGTGCTTCAGCGGGTTGGTGCATACGACGCGGTGTATGTAGCGGTCGCGTTGGATCGGCAGCTCCCATTCCTGACCTCCGACCGCCGCCTCGCCCGCGCGCTCCGTGAGCCTCCGTGGGTGGTGTTGGTCGAGTAGGGGAGGGTCGGCGAGCACTACTCGGACGCTTCACCCCGGCGCTTCACCCCGGCGCTTCACCGCGGCGCTTCACTACGTCGCTTCACTATTGGGACGCATGGGCGGTCGGCGGCGTCACGGTTCGTGTCGGCGGGGGCAAACGGCGGCTCTGGTACGCGATCCGCGCGGGGCAAGCGGAGGGGGGGCGCTGCTACACTCATCGACCGCGACGGGATTCCGTCGGACGGCGGTGTTTCGGGGGCGTTTCGCCCGTCGAAGCCCGACGGCCGCCAGGCGTCACGCGTCGTCGGCATCAACTGGCTACGGCAGTCCTTTCTCGAGTCCACCATGCCCATCACCACCGCCTACGAAACCAAGATCGAACGCATCTCGATTCTCGACGAGAAGGGCAACTTCGACGAGAAGCTCGGGAAGGGCCTGATCCCCGACGCCGACCTCGTCAAGCTGTACGAGGCGATGTCGTCGTGCCGCCAGCTCGACCAGGTCGCGTTCCGTCTACAGCGCTCGGGCCGCATGGGCACCTACCCGCAGAACATGGGCCAGGAGGCGACCAGCCTCGGCGCCGCCTATGTCCTGCGCAAGGACGACTGGATGGTCACCTGCTACCGCGAGAACTGCGGCCTCTTCTGGCGCGGTGTCCCGAAGGAAGCGATCCTCCTCCACTGGATGGGCGACGAGCGCGGCAACGCGATGCCGAAGCCGCACTGGGTGACGCCGATCTATGTGCCGCTCGGAACGCAGATGCTTCACGCCGCCGGCCTCACGATGGCCGCGCGCTACCAGGGCCTCGACCGCATCGCCTGCACCTTCTTCGGCGACGGCGCGTCCAGCGAAGGCGACTTCCACGAGGCCTGCAACTTCGCCTCGAACCTCAAGATCCCGGTCGTCTTCGTCTGCCAGAACAACTTCTGGGCGATCTCGACCCCGTCCAAGATCAACAGCGCCGCGCCCACCTTCGCGCAGCGCGGCATCGCCTACGGCATGCCCTGCATGCAGTGCGACGGCAACGACCTCTTCGCCACGGTCTACACCATGAAGAAGTCGGTCGAGTACACCCGTCAGACGGGCCTCCCGTGCTTCGTCGAGATGGTGACCTACCGCCTCGGCGACCACACGACCGCTGACGACGCGACGCGCTACCGCGACAAGGCCGAGGTCGACGCATGGAAGGCGCGCGACCCGATTATCCGCCTGCGCAACTACATGGTCGCCCGCAAGCTGTGGGACGACTCCAAGGAAGCCGCGCTCGCCGAGAAGATCGAGAAGGAGAACGCCGACGCCGTCGCGCGCGCCGAAGGCATCGCGGCGCCGCACCGCGCCGACTTCTTCGACTCGATGTACGCCGAGATCCCCGCCGACCTCGCCGCGCAGCGCGACACCATGCACACCCACTCGCTCGGACAAGACCCGTCGCAGCTTCCGCCCGAGGCGCAGGAGCGCGCGCGGCAGATGAGCGCCGAAGCGCAGGCCGCACACCACTAAGGCGCAAGTTCTCCCGAGCGACAGACGACCGAACGCATCAGACAGATCCGGACACTTCCATGGCGAACCTCAATCTTGTCCAGGCCATCAACCTCGCGCTCATCCAGGAGATGGAGAAGAACGAGAACATCGTGCTTCTCGGCGAGGACATCGGCGTCAACGGCGGCGTGTTCCGCGTCACCGAAGGCCTGCAGAAGCGCTTCGGCGAGAAGCGCGTGTTCGACACGCCGCTCGCGGAGTCGGGCATCATCGGCCTCTCGATCGGCCTCGCGATGGGCGGCCTGCACCCCGTGCCCGAGATCCAGTTCGAAGGCTTCCTCGGCCCGGCGTACGACCAGATCTGCTCGCACGCCGCGCGCATGCGCAGTCGCACCCGCGGTGCGTTCACCGTGCCGATGACGATCCGCATCCCGGTCGGCGGCGGCATCCACGCGCCCGAGCTCCACAGCGATTCGCCCGAGGCGATCTACGCGCATACCCCCGGCCTCAAGGTCGTGATGCCGAGCTCGCCCTACGACGCGAAGGGCCTCCTGGTCTCCGCGCTGCGTGATCCGGACCCCGTCCTCTACTTCGAGCCGAAGCGCATCTACCGCGCGTTCCGCGAGGAAGTGCCCGAGGACGAGTACACCCTGCCGATCGGCAAGGCACGCACGGTCTGCGAAGGCACCGACCTCACCATCGTCAGCTGGGGCGCAAGCGTCATCCAGTGCATGCAGGCGATCGAAAAGTCGGGCAAGTCGATCGAGCTGATCGACCTCCGCACGATCTATCCGTTCGACATCGAAGCCGTCGAGGCGAGCGTGAAGAAGACGGGTCGCTGCGTGGTCGTCCACGAGGCGCCGCTCACCTGCGGCTTCGGCGCAGAGATCTCGGCGCGCATCATGGAGCGCTGCTTCCTGCAGCTCGAGGCGCCCGTCCAGCGAGTGGCCGGCTTCGACACCACGATGCCGTACTACAAGCTCGAGCTCGATTACCTGCCCGACGCCACGCGCGTCGTGCGGGCGATCGAGGACTGCCTCGCGTACTGAGCTGGATTGTCGAAGGATTGAGCGACATTCCCACCGAGCGGTGAACTGAGTCGGGCATGCTTCCACCGATCGTCGCACCGATGGGGTACATCGTCGCGTTCCGCGAACGATGCGCTTTCGACGACGAGCATCGGAAATGTCCGATCGCTTACCAAAGCGCGCTGTTCGACGCGAAGTCTCCGCGAGATCACGGCACGCCGATCGACTGAAAGAGTGTTGATCGCGCAAATCAAGACTTGATTCGCGCGTGCTGCGCGGCACCCTGCGCTGCATGTCCGCGATTGAGCCCCGGCATCACGCCGAGCCGACCGATTTCCCTCAAGGCGATGCCGGACTCGCCGCCGATGATGCGCGCCGACGCCAGCGCTGGCGAACGCAGCGGCTCTTCGACCTTGCCGTCATCGCCTCGATGGCCGAACCGTGGCGCATCGCTCGCGCGATCGGGATCGATGAGCGGTCGATGCGAGAGATGCGCGATGTTCCGACCCTGCGATCCATCGCGCGCATCGGAGGGATCCTCGGTATCGAGCCGGGGACCGCCGCCGGCGTGGTCGGGCTTGGTAACCCGGAGACATCGATCATCGCGCCTGATCTCGATGGGCTGCACGCGGAGATCGCTCGCGCCGACATCGAGGACGACACCGTCCAACTCGAGCGACTCGCTGAAACGGTCGCATCGGCGCCGCTCGAACCCGGGGACCTGTCGCTGTCGATCCTTTGTGCGGCGCGCGCCGCAGCAGCGCGCGGAGAGGCATGCATCGCGCACGAGCGGTCGAAGTGCGCGGAGCAACTTGGATTCTCGGCACATTCGGTCACGCTCGCGTCGCAACTCCTCGAGGGCGTGAAGGCTGAGACGGTGCTCGGGGAGGCGTGGAGCCCCTTCAGCCCGAAGGACCTGTCGACCGCCACCGCGCAGCGCGGGTCAACGCTCACACGGAAGTCGCACGACGGAGCGAGCGCGCGCCGTGCTGCAGCCACAGTGGCATCGGAACTGCTTCACGCAGCAACGCATGGGACGGGAAAGGTCTGTGAGCTCATCGCGTCGCTCCATCGTCAGGTCGCCGAGGCCATCGAGCTCGGTTGCCCGCACGCAATCGCGTGGTCGGCGTCGATCGCCGGCATCGCCGCACTACGGCTGCGCGAGGTGGAGGGAGTGACGGCCGCTGCAGACCGTGCGGCGATGTCGCTGTTCGTCGCGTCGCAGTTCGCGATCGACGAGCGCATCGCCAGCGATGCGCCGAGACCATCGATGTCGCTTCTCCGCCGCCGTCTCCGCCTCGCATTGCACGAATGGTGCGATCGCGCGCGCCGCGGCGAGGTCGCGCACGCATTGCTCGACGAGGTCGACGAATCCGAGGTCAGAACCATGATTGTCCGCTTCCCGAGGGCACAGCCAATCGGGTTGGCGACACGCGTCAACGGAGAAAGCGGAGATTGCATCTTTGAATCGCGAAGTTAACTCGCTGAAATGAACTGCTGATTCCCCGCACTTCGTCGTGCGGCGATCCAGAGAGAAGGAGTCCCCTGATGATGGACGAGACAAGCACGACGGATTCCGCACGCGAAGCGCTCGCGCGCGTTCGGCTTGAGGAGCTGCAGGCGCTCGCGCGCACCTACCGAAACTGGTCGGTCAAGGAACTCGCCATCGCGCTCGGACGCCAGCCAGGTCGGCTCGTGCCTGAGAGCGGAATGCCGAAGATCGATCTCGTGGTCGCGCTCGCGAAAGCGCTCGACTGGCCGATCGAGGCCGTGGTCGAGCACCTCGTGAAGCCGGAGACAGCGCTTCGATCGGACGCCGCGGCGGGCGACACGCGCGCCGATTTCGCAACGCTCTACAGCGCGAGCCTCGACAAGCGGCTTTCGCGTGACTACTTCGAGGCGATTCGTCTCGCGGTTCGCGCCGGGGCGGTGGCCGATACGCCGACGCGTCGTGCCGCGGCGAGCATGATCGAGTCCGATGCACACGAGGCGTGCGGCTCCTATCTCGAGGCGCTCCGCTGCCTGCGCGCTGCAGCGCAGATCGATGGCGTCGAGCTTGCATGGCGGCTTCTCATCGACGCGAAGTGCGCGAACATCCTCTTCATGCAGGGCAATCGCACGCAGGCGATCGGCTCCGCATCGTCGGTGCTCGAGTACACGGCGCGCATCGAGGCGGACCATGTCGCACGGCTGGCGCGGGCTTTGGCACTTTGGGCGCGCGCGCACGCGCTGCGCGCGTCGATTCCCGTCACGAGTTTCGAGCCCTGGCAGCCGCTCGCCGCCTCGGCCGAGAAGGATTTCGAGACTTGCGCCGAGATCAGCGAGGAACTGCGCTGCTCGGCGCACGGATACCAGGACCGCAATCTCACCTTCGCAACCGCGGTGGATGTCGCGATTCTCGAGTTGCGCGCCGTGCGCGACCCGGAGTTCGCGCCAGCGGCCATCGCACGGTTGCTCGAGGTGGTTCGCGAGGGCGGCGATGTCTCGCCCGGTGTGAGCGAGCGAAAGGCGTGGGCCGCGATCGCCCTCGCGAACACGGCCAAGCGCAGCGTGACCGACGACATGCAGCTGTGGGGGATGCTCGAACTTTCCTCCGCGGCGCTGCGTGCCCACGCCTCGGCAACCTCGAACTGGTACTTCGCGCACCAGCACCTCGAGCTCGACAGCGAGCGCAGGCGTCGCCTCGGTTCGCTCGCGCACGGCTCACGGCTTCTTGATGCGACGGAGGCCAAGCTCGTCGCGGGTGTCCTCGGCCATGTGCCGGCAGCTCGATCCCGTGCGGATGACTACTTCGCGCTCTACGCCACGCGGGAGGCATCGCGCCCATGAACCGAACGCCGAGATTCTTCCGCACGGCTGCCACAGCAATCGCCGCAGCGATGAGCTGCCTCGTGGTGGTGGCCGACACCGGCTCGCCTCCGCCGCCCTCACTCTCGGTGGAGTCGCTCGTGACGGTCTCGCGGTCGCAGAGCCGCACATTCTTCGGGCAGGTGCTGCCTGCCTACCAGTCGTGGCTTGCCGCCGGCGAGCGTGCCAACACCTACCCAGCATTCCTGCTGTTCGTGTCCGCCTACCCGTGTAGCCCCGTCGATCGCTTGGCGTTCACCCAGCTCTACCTAGAGATCTTCCCGCCCTGACCCTCCCGAGGGAGCTGGACGAGAGGCTGGGCAGGGACAGACGCCGCCCGACCCTCGCCGCGGAGGCCTGTTTGGGGGACTGAGGAGGCTATTTGTCCTCCGAGGGCAGTGCAAACACGCAAATTCGCCGCATCGCCTGACCAGCCGGGGCGGGTTTCTGCGCTTCCGAAGGCAAGGGGTGTGTTTCCAGTTGCGCCGGGTGGCGCAGCTGGCTCTGTCGGTACCTCTTTTCCAAGGCCCCTCCCATGAAGATTGCAGCAGCCTTCGCCCTCGCGGCCGCCGTGACGAGCGCCTCTTCGGCGGCGTTCGTCGAGTTCTACACCGTCAAGACGCAGACCTCGAACTCTGGCGTCAACCTCGATGTCTATGTTCTGTTCGCCCGCTTCAGCGGCGCGACCGACACCGTCGTCAACGCGTTCAACTTC
>JBEAUK010000083.1:0-18640 GCA_041161465.1 Planctomycetota bacterium
TGGTCCCGCCCGGCGTCGTCACAGACACGGTCTTCGCGCCAGCGGTGCCTGCGGGCGTCACCGCCGTCATCGTCGTCGCGTTGACGACCGTCACCGAAGTCGCTGCGACGCCGCCCACGGAGATCGTCGAGTTGGGCGTGCCGACATGGAAGTTCGTGCCCGTGATCGTGATCGTCGTGCCGCCCGCCGGCGGTCCGCCCGATGGCGAAACCGATGTCACCGTCGGAACGCCGACATAGGTGAAGCCATTCGAGAGGTTTGCTGTGCCGCTCGGCGTCGCCACCGACACGGTCTTCGCGCCTGCTGTACCCGCGGGGGTCACGGCCGTGATTGTCGTCGTGCTGACCACCGTCACCGATGTCGCGGCGACGCCTCCGACCGAGACGGTCGCATTGGTCGCGCCATTGTAGAAGTTCGTGCCCGTGATCGTGATCGTCGTCCCGCCGCCGAGCGGCCCCGCAGCTGGCGACACAGCCGTCACCGTGGGTGCGGAGAAGTAGGTGAACGCACTGGGCAGGTCGATGGTCCCGCTCGGCGTCGTCACGGACACTGTCTTGGCGCCCGCAGTGCCCGCTGGTGTCACGGCCGTCATCGTCGTCGCGTTGACCACATTCACGCTGGTTGCCGCGACGCCGCCAACCGACACCGATGCGTTCGTGGCGCCGTTATAGAAGTTGGTACCGGTGATGGTGATGGTCGTCCCACCGCTGACCGAACCCTTGTTCGGGCTCACCGCGCTGAGCGTCGGCGGTGACCAGAGGGTGAAGCCATTCGTGAGGTTCGCAGTACCGCTCGGCGTCGTCACCGAGACCGTCTTCGCGCCTGCCGTGCCTGCGGGCGTTACCGCCGTGATGGTGGTTGCGTTGACGACGACGACCGAAGTCGCTGCCACGCCGCCGACGGTCACCGTTGCGTTGGTGCTGCCGTTGTAGAAGTTGGTGCCCGTGATCGTGATGGATGTTCCACCGGTGATCGGACCGCCGCCTGGCGTCACGGAGGAGATCGTCGGCGCGCCGATGAATGTGAAGCCGCTTGAAAGGCTTCCCGCACCGCTTGGCGTCGTGACGGACACCGTCTTCGCACCGAGCGTGCCTGCCGGTGTACTCGCCGTGATCGTCGTCGCGTTGACGACCGTGACCGAAGTCGCTGCCACGCCTCCGACGGTCACGGTCGGTGGCGTCGAGCCTCCGTAGAAGTTCGTTCCCGTGATCGTGATTGGAGTTCCTCCGGCCGCCGGCCCTGCACTCGGACTCACCGCGGAAACCGTGGGCGGCGCATTGGGCACGTAGCTGAATCCGTTGGTGAGACTCGCGGTGCCGCCCGGGGTCGTGAGTGCAATCGTCCTAGGCCCCGCCGTACCCGCAGGCGTGACAGCGGTGACGGCGGATGCATTCACGACGACAACTGATGTCGCTGCGACGCCACCGACGGCGACGGAGTTCGTCCCTGTCAGGTTTGAACCAGTGATCGTGATAGCCGTGCCGCCCGTGACGAGGCCTGTCGTCGGGCTCACCGACACAATCGTCGGCGGCGCGAAGTACGCAAAGGCACCCGTGTTCGTCACGGTCCCGAACGGCGTCGTCACGGACACATTCGCGCTACCAGCAGCGCCGGCAGGCGTGACGGCCGTCAGTGTGGACGAGCTCAGCACCTGGACCGAAGTCGCGGCGACGCCACCGATCGTGACGGTCGCAGGTACGAAGAACCCCGAGCCCGTGATGATGACAGTCGTGCCGCCTGCCGTCGGCCCTTGGTTGGGAGTGACCGCGGAGATCGTGGGCGGCGCGACATAGGTGAACGCATTCGGAAGACTCGCGCTTCCGCCGGCGTTGGTGACGGAGACGGTGGCTGCGCCGGCGGTGCCCGTCGGCGTGAGCGCCACGATGAGTTCGCCTGAGACGACCGTCACGCTTGTCGACGAAGCGCCGCCGATCGTCACAGTCGATGGCGAGACGAAGCCGCTGCCCGAGATCTGGATCGCCGTCCCGCCAGCCGTCGAACCGGAGTTCGGCGTGACCGCCGTGACCGTCGGTGCCGCCAGATAGGTGAAGCCGCTCGCGAGCGTCGCTGTGCCGCTCGGGGTCGTCACCGAGACCAAGCCGACCCCGGGGGCGCCCGCGGGCGTCGTTGCCGTGATCGTGGTCGAGTTCACCACGGTGACATTGGTCGCGGGAACGCCGCCGATCGAGACGGCGGCATTCGTCGCGCCGTTGTAGAAGTTCGTGCCCGTGATCGTGATCGCGGTGCCGCCGGCCGCAGGACCCGTTGCGGGAGACACGGCCGTGACTGTCGGCTCTGCAAAGTAGGTGAAGCCGGATGAGAGATTGGCGGTTCCTGCCTGCGTCGTCACCGACACGATCTTTGCGCCGGCCGTGCCCGCCGGCGTGACCGCCGTGATCGTGGTGGGATTCACCACGGAAACGTTGGTTGCCGACACCCCGTTGATCCTGACGGTGGCGGGAAGGGATCCATCCGCGAAGTTCGTACCGGTGATCGTGATGGATGTACCACCCACGGTCGGTCCACGGTTCGGATTGACGCCCGTGATCGTCGGAGCCTCGGATTGGAAAAATCCGCGCGGGAAGACATCAGTTCCGTTTCCGGTGGTGATCGAAACATCCTTTGCTCCTGCCGACGCCGCCGGCACGACTGCCGTGACCTGCGTTGGGCTGACAACGGTGAAGCTCGTTGCCGGAACTCCACCGATCGTGACTGCGGTCGTCCCCGCGAGATGGAGACCTGAGATCGTGATCGTTGTGCCGCCCGCGACACCGCCGAACACCGGGGAGATGTTCGTGACGAACGGCTGCGGAAGATCGGTGGTGGATCGCACGACGCGGAAGCCAATCGTGTCGAAGGCGCCCGTTGTGAATCCGCGCGCAGAGGCGCGCAGAAAAACAGCGCCATTGAACCATGCGGAACCTCTGGCCACGCGGTCTCCAGTGGAGACAGACGGACCTCTCGGAGCCACCACAACGCTCGTCGTGTAGTAGTTCGGCGCGTACTTGTCGCTGACCCACTCCCACACATTGCCGGCGACATCGAAGAGCCCGAATCCATTCGCAGCCTTCTGCCCGACAGGCCGCGTCTGGCTGACCGCGTTTCCGCTGAACCACGCGATGTCGCCGACGCGCGCGTCGTCGTTGGTGCCGCTCGGAAATGCCGGCATCGAGTGGAACGCAGTCGTCGTACCCGCGCGGTAGGCGTACTCCCATTCCGCCTCGGTCGGGAGTCGCATCCCCTGGGCGGCGAGGAAGTCCTGCACCATGTTCCAACTGACCTTCTCGACCGGTCGATTCGGCACCTGCGCGGCGGGAACCTCGGCGCTCGCGCCCTGGAACTGGGACGGATTCGATCCCATGACGGCGGTCCACTGCGCCTGCGTCACTTCGTAACGGCCGAGATAGAGCGGCTCGGGCAAAGTCACTGGGTGAACAGGGCTCTCGTCAGCCGCGCAAGCACCCGCGAGCGACGCCGAGCATCCCATGCTGAAGCTACCCGGCGGAATGAGCAGCAACTCGATCTGCGTTGCCGTATGGCGAACCCTCCACGGGCGTCCGACCGCGATGATCGCGTCGCGCAGGTCGGGGTTGGTGACGACCGCGGGATCAGGAAGCGGCTCGAGCACGGTTGCCCACGAAGGGACGGCGACATAGCGGTACGGCTCTGGTGCGGTCGCTGAGCCGAATGGCGTTGTGAGCACCACGGTCGCGGGCCCCACTCCGCGCGCCGGCGTCACGAAGGTTGCGCTCGTCTCGCTCACAACGGTGACTGCGGTTGCAGGCGCGCCGCCGACCGTCACGGTCATCGGGGCGAGGAATCCCGAGCCAGTGACGGCGACCACCTCACCGCCCACGGTGCTTCCAGCGCGTGGCGAGATCGCCGACACGACGGGCACGGGAGAGGTGTAGGTGAATGCACCGCTTGCGACAGCACTGCCGAACGAGGTACTGACGACCACGGTCGACGCGCCGAGCGCGCCTGGCGGCGTGACCGCCGTCACCGTCGTCCCGTTGACCACGACAATGCTGGTGGCAGGGTTTCCGCCGACCGTCACGCCGGTCGCTCCCGAGAGATTCCAGCCCTTGATCGTGATGGAGGTTCCACCAACGAGGGGACCGCTGCCTGGAGTGACCGTCGTGATCTTGGGAAGCATCCACGGCGGAGTCTGCCCCCACCGCGACAGGAGGAGCGCGAGGTCCTGTGCGCCCACTTGTCCGTCGTTGTTGAGATCTGCGATCGATGGCGTGGTGCTCCCCCACGCGCTGAGCAGGAGCGCGAGATCCTGAGCACCGACCTCGCCGTCGCGATTCAGGTCGCCAAAGCTCCACTCGCATTGGTCGAGTACGAGATCCCCGTCCGCATCTGCTCCTGGCACTGCAAGCTCGCACGCGTCAAGCTGGCCGTTTCCGTTGCAGTCATCGGTCGGAGTTCCAATGCCTTCGCAGCAGTCAGGAACACGGTTCGAATTGGCATCTGCGAGCTGGCCGGCCAGGATCTGCCCGAGATCGACGACCCCGTCGGCGTTGCAATCGGCACTCCACTCGACCAAGAACCCTGCGACGCAAACGCCAGTGGGCTGCGCGGCGAGGTCGTCCCATCCGCCCGCCGCGTCCATCGCCGCGAAGTTTGCGGCGCTCGCCCCGTCATTTGGCTCGCCGAAAGCCCAGTTCAGGTAGCCGAAGTTCTCTCCGGTGACCCAGCGCCATCCACCGCCCGGCTCGCCGAAGTCAGGAACCGTGGCGTCTTGGCGAAGGCCGATCCAGATCGACCGCGAGAGGGTCGCGCCCGAACCGCAGGTCGGCGCACCACTGACGAAGGTTTGGAGCACCCATGCCTGTTCAGCGGCCGTGCTCGGCGTGACGAGATGGCCGCCGATGGCTCGCGCGGCAGCGTCTGCCGCCGTCCAGCTGATGCCCTCGGGCGCATTGATCCGCAGATACCAGTGACCGTTTCCACCCGAAGCCGTCGTCCACTGAATGGGCTGATCAGCGGTCGCAACACGCGCCGTCGCTGCAACCGAAGCGATCGCACAAAACAGAGCCGCAACTCTGCGGACAATCAGTTGCTGGAGCGACAGCGGTAGGTTCGTGCTTGAGGCGGAAAGCATGTTGTCTTTCTCTCCGTTCACGGTGTACGAGGGGCGGACTGCGCTCGATAGCAACTGGGTATGCCGCCCCGACCAGAAAGGCGAAGTGATGCTAACAATCGCTATGCGTAATCCGTGCGTGGACCCGTCGGGAAAGTGCCATTGATCCCCGTAAATCCGACATAGTTGAGGGATTATGGGGGTGCCTTGACCGGTTTGGGCACTCATGTCCGCGCCGAACCGTCGACGCATCCTTTCGGGCTCGGACCTCGAACCCACCGTACACTCGCTCCACGGTCACCCCGCCTTAGGTCCCCCCATGCGCTACCTCTTCGCCACCCTCCTCCTCTGCATGCTCCTGATCCCGGCGGCCGCGGTGCTCTACGCGCGCGAGGTCATCCCCGCGAACCCGAGCGCACCCATCACCCCGCTCACCATCGTGCAGGACACAGCCGCCCCTGATGCGGCGAAGGACACACCCGTGCAAGCACCCGCCGCCTCCGGCCCTTCGAAGCAGCTCTCCCGCTCCGGCTACGACATCACCCCGCTTCCGCGCGAGAAGGTCAAGGAGTTGGCGAAGAAGCTCTCGCCCGAGGCGTACCGCATCACGCAGAACGCAGGCACCGAGCCCGCCTTCTGCGGCACGCTTCTCGACAACAAGAAGGACGGCACCTACTGCTGCGTCGTGTGCGGCCTGCCGCTCTTCACGAGCAAGCACAAGTTCAACTCGGGCACGGGCTGGCCGAGCTTCTTCGCGCCGTTCGATGTCGCGCATGTCGCCGCGAAGGAAGACAACTCCCACGGGATGTCGCGCGTGGAGATCCTGTGCGCGCGCTGCACGGCGCACCTCGGCCATGTCTTTGACGACGGCCCGCAACCGACCGGTCTTCGCTTCTGCCTGAACGGCGCGGCGCTGAATTTCGTCGAGAAGGGCACCGAGTTCCCCGCCGAATCGCAGCCCGTGAAGACGGCGACCGCCTACTTCGGCGGCGGCTGCTTCTGGGGCGTCGAGCACTACTTCCAGCAGGCCCCCGGCGTCGTCACCGCTGCGAGCGGCTACATGCAGGGCTCGCTTGAGAACCCGACCTACAAGGACATCTGCGAGCAGGACGAGACGCCCGCCTCTCAGCGCCCTGCCGGATACAAGCCGCATGTCGAGGCCGTCATGGTCGTCTACGACCCGACCGTGATCTCGTACCGCCAGCTGCTTGAGGGCTTCTTCCAGATGATCGACCCGACGACGCTCAATCGTCAGGGCCCCGACTACGGCACGCAGTACCGCTCTGGCCTCTACACCGTCGACGCGTCGCAGGAAGCGGACGCGAAGGCGTTCATCGCGGGGCTCGGCGTGAAGTCGCTCTTCAACACCAGGAAGATCGTGACCGAGGTCGAGCCGGCGAAGACCTTCTACCCCGCCGAGGCGTACCACCAGGACTACCTCGAGAAGAACCCGACGCGCGGTTGCGCGCTCTCGAAGCCGTGGTGGGTGACGAAGAAGGCGCCGACCGAACCGTGGCCCACGCCCGCGCCCGCCGCGGCGACCACGGCCGCACCCGCGAGCGCCGGCTGATGCTGCGCCTCTCGCAAGCCTTCGGTCTCACGGCGTCCGCGGCCGCGGTTTTGCTCTCGGCATGTGCGTCCACGCCGAATGTCGCCATCCCTTCGAAGTCGACCGCGCCTGCCGCCGCTGCGCAAGCGAGCGAGCCTCTGGCGAAGCGCTACGGCTACATCGGGAAGGCCATGGGCGCACGGATCGAGATCACGATCGACGAGCGCAACGACGCGGACGGCAAAGAGCGCGCACGGCTTGCCGCGAAGGCGGCGCTCGAGGAACTTGACCGGCTTGACTCGCTCCTTTCCGACTGGAAACGCAATTCCGAATTGGCGGCGTTCAACCGTTCTCGCGATCCACGACGCGCGATGAGCCCGGAGTTCTGTGAACTGCTCTCCCGCTCCCTCGAGGTGGCGGCGGCGACCGATGGCGCGATGGTCGGGTCGAAGAGCCCATCGGTCGCGCTCTGGCGCGAGAGCCGCGCCTCGCTTCGGCTTCCCTCCGTCGCCGAGCGCACGGCCGCTTGCGCGCTCGTCGACTGGCGCCGCGTCACGGTCGAGGGCTCGATCGTCAGCCGGCTCCGACCCGATGTCGCGATCGACTTCGGCGGTATCGGCAAGGGCTACGCGGCCATCCGCGCCCTCGCCATCCTTCGCGAGAAGGGCTGCCCGCGCGCGCTCGTGGCGGTTGCGGGCGACATCGCGGCCGGAGACGCGCCGAGCGATGCCCCCGCGTGGAGCGTCGAGATCGCGCCGGAGTCGGCGGGCGTCGCAGCCGAGTCGCTTCCGATGGTGAACGCAGCGATCAGCACATCGGGCGGCTCGATGCAGTTCGTGGAGATCGACGGAACGCGCTACGCGCACATCGTCGACCCGCGCACAGGGCTCGGCGCGACCGATCTCGCGCAGGTGACGGTGATCGGCCCCCTCGACTGCGCAGTCGACGCGCTTGGCACGGCGCTGGCGCTGACGCAGGACGACCGTGCCGCGGCCGCGATCCTTGCGAAGTTTCCAGGCTACCGCGCCCGCGTCGAGCGACAGGGTTCCGTGGCGTGGATCGGGGATGGCGGCGGGAATCGGTAGAGGTCGTTCGGTTTGTTCGTACGACCGCGCCCGGCCCTTCGGGTCGTGCAGCGGCGGTCCCGCTGTTCAAACGGTCGCAGCGGCGGTCACACCCGCTTGAGGTGCCGACTCAACCGATCCGCTCACATGAACGCTCACATGAATTTCGTCTTGCCCGGAATCGCCACCGGTGCCTCGAGCCGCGAGCCGAACTCGACCGACTCGGGCATCAGCACTTCCTTCGAGTTGATGGCCTCATCCCAGGTGAGGTCTTTGCCCGTGTAGGCAGCCATGCGACCCATGATCGCGCACATGCTGCTCTTCGCGACCTGCTCGGCCTCGTTGAGCGCGAGGTCCTTGAGGATCGCGTTCTGGAGATCGATGTGCTCCTGCGTGTAGGGATCGCGCTGGCCGCCGCTGAACTTCCAGGCGTTCTTGCCTGAAATCTCGGCGCCGCCCGAGCGCATCGACAGCATGCCCTCGGAGCCATGGAAGACCTCCTCGACCTTGCCGTCGGTTCCGTCCTGCTGACGGCACATCGAGAAGACGAAGCGATCTCCCGGGAACTGGAACTCGAGCCCGAAGTGATCGAAGATGTGGCCGAACTTCGCATCGGTACGCGCCTGGCGCCCGCCGACGCCGCGCACGAGCGTGGGGTGCTCGCCCATCACCCAGCACATCACATCGAGCTGGTGGACATGCTGCTCGACGATGTGGTCGCCCGAGAGCCACGAGTGGTAGAGCCAGTTGCGTACCTGGTTCTCGACATCGGAGCGCTTCGGATCAGGCTCGACATTCCAGAGGCTGCCCATGTTCCAGTAGACGCGGCCGGCGACCACGCGGCCGATGTCGCCCTTCTGGACGCGGCCGATCGCGTCGATGTAGCACTTCTCGTGACGGCGCTGGGTGCCCGCGGCGACCTTCAGCTTCTTCGCGCGGCTCTCGGCGGCGCTCTCAATGAAACTGCGCACGCCGGGCGCGTCGACCGCGACGGGCTTCTCGCAGAACACATGCTTGCCCTTGGCGGTCGCCTCCTTGAAGTGGATCGGCCGGAAGCCCGGCGGCGTCGCAAGGATCACGATGTCGGCGTCGGTCGCGCAGGCCTGCTTGTAGGCGTCGAAGCCCGTGAACACGCGCTCGGCAGGCACGCCCTTGAAGCCGTTCTCGACAAGTGCGTCGTTGGCGCGCTTCGTGCGGTCCTCAAAGAGATCCGCGAGCGCCACCACCTCGATCGTGCAGCCCGTCTCCTTGCCAGCGGAGATCGCGTTGAACATCGCGCCCGTTCCGCGGCCGCCGCAGCCGATGACGCCGACCTTCAGCACTGGCCCGCGCGAGAGCCGCGCGAACGCACTGCTCGCGCCAAGGAGGATCGGTGATGCCGCGGCAGCGGCGACGAAGGCGCGTCGGTTCAGGTCCATCGTGTTCTCCTTGCTCACTTGCAGTTTGACCGAGGACTCCGACGCACTGGCCGGAGCCGTCCTACTTCGATTCACAGATCACGCGGAAGCCGACGAAGCCGCCGCTCGAGTACCACCACTTGCTCTTCGGGAACTGGGGATCGATCTCGTTCCACTCGACCGGCTTGCAGGGCTGGAACACGCCGCAGCCGAGGTCGGACATCGAATCGAGATACGAGCCCCCTGCCACGACTCCGAGCTTCGAACCGTCGTCGACCCACTCGCACGCATTGCCGAAGAGGTCGTAGAGCCCGAGCTTGTCCGCCTTCTTCGAGGCGAGCTTGTGCGTCTTCTCGCTCGCGTTCTCCTTGACCCACGCGTAGTCGCCGCAGTTCTTCGGGTCGACGCCCGACTGCTCGCACAGCGCCGTCCACTCGGCCGCGGTCGGCAGGCGGTAGACGCGCCCGGTCTTGGCCGACAGCCACTCGCAGAACTGCTTCGAACTGAGGAAACTCGGGGAAATCACGGGAAAACCGACATGGCCGAACTCGCGGTCCATGCCGATGTAGGGCTTGGTCGGCTTGGTGACGGCGTCGGCCTTCTCGTTCGACTTCCCTTCAGCCTTGTCGCTGCCGTACACGAAGACATCGAAGAGCTCCCACGGAATCTCGGTGGTCGACACGAACAGCGTCTTCTTGGCGCCGCCTTCACCAGCGATCTCGAAAGGAACGAGGTCGATCACGAAGGTGCAACCATCGACCTCCTGCTTGAAGCCCGCGGACTTGGCGGCGGCGGCCGCAGTGGCCTTGTCCGTGCCACCCGGCGAGCCCGTCTCCGGCGGCGCCGCGGCTGCCAGCAAGGCAAGCGCCAGCGTTCCTGCCGACAACAAGACGACGCGCGAGGAGACGACCTTCAACATCGGTCGCGATTCTCGCGCTGCCAGAGGAGAAAATCAACCCGCAATCAGCCCCATGCGGCAAGAAGGATCGAGAGATCCGGCGCACCGACGGTTCCGTCGCCGTTGAGATCGGCGGCGCCACCGCTCGAACCCCACGCGGCGAGCAGCGCACCGAGATCGGCGGCGTTCACGAATCCGTCCGCATTGATGTCGCCGCGCACCACCTCGCGCCAGACGAAGAGTCCGCGCTCGATGTCGCTGCCAATGATCGTTCCGCTCGGGAAGTAGGGCCAGATGTTCCACAGCCCGTTGAAGTTCGGGCTGTCGCTTCCCGGGTAGGTGTCGAACCACGCGATTTCCGGCGGATTGATTCGATCGACGCCCGCGTCGAAGATCCGGATGCCGGAGCGGTAGTTGGCCTCGTAGATCTTGTTTCCCTTCACATAGATGTTGTGGCCGACGGCGGTGTTTCCGTTGGTGAAGGTTCCGGCCACGACCGGAGCGGAGAGATTCGACACATCCATCACGATCGTCGTGGTGACGGTGACGGTGTTGCCCTCGTCGAGTTCGTCGTTGATGTAGAGGTAGCGCGACTCCTCGTCGAGCCATCCCTGGTGGCAGTAGCGCGCCCCGGGATAGGTCGTGGTCGAGAGCAGCACGGGATTCGCCTTGTTCGTCACATCGACGATGCGCACGGCGGGCGACGCCCACCCGTTGTTGAGACCGCTGAAGCAGAAGGCGATCTGCTTTCCGGCATACGGGCCGCTCGTGTAGGTCTTCACCTGCGCCTCGTGCACATAGAAGGCAGGCCACGCACCGACATAGGTGGGATTCGAGGGATCCGCGAGGCTGTACATGCGCAGGCCGTTGCCTCCGCCGCCCGCGCGGTAGAGGAAGCCGCTTGTGTTGTCGATCGCAAGCGTGTGCGTCGCTCCGCTCGAACCGGTGGGCGCGTCGACGGTCCGGACGAGCGTCGTGGTTCCCTTCGTGTCGAGCTGCGACATGTCGAACACTTGGATGCCGGCGCCGCCCTCGGACGCGGCATAGCAGTAGTGCGAGTGGGTGCGGACATCGCGCCAGAGGCTGTTGACGCCCGGCTGGAACGACTTGATGACGGATGCGCCTGGATCGGTGATGTCGACGAACGCGGTGCCGTTCGAAAGACCCATGATCGCGTACTCGCGGCCGGCGGGCGAGACCCAGCCCCAGCAGCTGTTGCCGTTCTGGACGCCCGTCGCGAACGTGTTGAGCGGGAACCACGCCTTGAGCACCATGCCGCTCGCGGTGAAGCCGCCGCCCGCGACTCCGCCGTCGCCCTGATCCGCCTCACGCCAGATCTGCCCGCGCACCGGACGCTGACGATCGCGCAGCTTCAGGTCTCCGTCGTGGGCTTCGGCGGGAACGCCCGCAAGCAGCGCCACGACGGCTCCGCAGAGAATCGCCGCGGGCCTTGCGAAGCCTGCAGCAAGTGGATGCGAGATGCGGGACGACACAGCGAGATGCGGAGACTTCATCGGAACACCTTGCTGCCTGATGCAGCTTGCCTTACTGCCAGTTGCTCATGAGCGTGGCAAGATCCTTCGCGCCGACGACGCCGTCGCCATCGAGATCCGCCGCAGGGTTGTTCGAACCCCACGCCCCGAGCAGCACGCTCAGGTCACTGCCGTTGACCGAACCATCGCCGTTGATGTCGCCGACGATGTCCGGCGTGCAATCGATGTTGGTGATCTTGAGGTCATCGATGCCTGCCTCGACGAGCGAGCCCGTGCCGAGGTCGCGTGCGATGAAGCGGACGCGGACCTGGTTGGTGAGGGCGACGAAGTCGCGGATGCGCCAGGAGCGCTTCGTCCACGCGGCGTTGTTACTCGAGATCGTCTCGAGCGGAACCCAGGAGGTGCCGCCGTTGTTGGAGATCTCGACCGGCATCGAGTCGGCGTTCGGCGCGCCGCCCTGGTTGTTCGAGTACCAGTACCAGTACTCGAGCGTCGGGTCCTCGAGTCCGGCGAGGTTGTAGTTGGGCGAGAGGAGCGTGGTGACGCCGCCGTCGACATCGGCCGCGCCCGCCGCTCCACCGACGGTGCCCTGACCCGTCACGAAGCAGATCGTGCCGGTCACGGTGTGGTCGTCTTCGGGCTGGGCGATGGTGCCGACTGGATCGACGCGCACCCACTGTCCCGAGGTCGCGGTGTCACCTGCGACGCCCGCTGTCCAGCCTGACGCAGCCTCGAAGGCGTCCTCGGTCACCGTTGCGACGGCGATCGCCGACAGCGTGGTGCGGACGGCATCGTTCGTGGCGTCGCCGACCGTATTGCGGACCTCGAACTGGTAGCTGACGGCCTGGCCGCACTGGGTGGGCGGGAAGGTCGCGCGGAAGGTGTTGCCCGACACCGGAACGAGCGGAGTCGAAACGGTGTTCGCGCCCACGGTGACCTTCATCACGGCGGTCGAGAGATCGAGGGTCTGTCCTTGGCCTGCGACGATGTTCACATCGAGCTGCGTGCCGCCCACGGGGCTCACGAGCGCGGGTGGCTGCGAGACGAGCGAAATCGTGGCGACCGGGCCTCCGAGGCGCCAGACGAAGAGCCCGCGCTCGATGTCGCTGCCGATGACGGTGCCGCTCGGGAAGTAGGGCCAGATGTTCCACAGGCCGTTGAAGTTGGCGTTGTCGTCGGTCGGATAGGTGTCGAACCACGCGACTTCAGGCGGATTCGTGCGATTGGCGCCGATGTCGAACACACGGATGCCGGAGCGATAGTTCGCCTGGTAGAGAAGGTTGCCCTTCACATACATGTTGTGACCGATGGCAGGGTTGTTGTTCGTGAAGGTGCCGACCACGATCGGTGCCGAGAGGTTCAGCACATCCATCACGATCGTGGTGGTCACGCTGACGGTGTCGCCCTCGTCGAGCTCGTCGTTGATGTAGACATAGCGGCCCTCCGCGTCGAGCCATCCCTGGTGGCAGTAGCGCGCGCCGGGATAGGTCGTGTACGACAGCTGGACGGGCGCCGCCTTGTTCGTCACATCGACGATGTAGAGGCCGGTGTTCACATTGCCCGTGTTGTCGCCGCCGTAGCAGAAGGCGATCTGCTTGCCGGCGTACGGACCGCTCGTGTAGGTCTTGACCTCAGCCTCGTGGACATACTTCGGAGTCCACGCACCCACATAGGTCGGGTTGGCTGGGTTGGCGTTGAGATCGTAGATGCGCAGACCGCTCGAGCCGCCACCCGCGCGGTAGAGGAAGCCGCTCGTATTGTCGACCGCGAGCGTGTGCGTCGCGGCGGTGGTCGTGGTCGGTGCCGTGATCGTGTTCACGAGCGTCGTGGTGCCGGCGGCATCGAGCTGCGAGAGGTCGAACACCTGGATGCCGGAGCCGCCCTCGGACGCCGCGTAGCAGTAGTTGCCGTGGGTGCGAACATCGCGCCACAGGCTCGACGGTCCAGTCTGGAACGACTTCAGCGTGGCGGCCGCGGGGTTCGTGATCTCCACGAACGCGGTGCCGTTGGAGAGCCCGATGATCGCGTACTCGCGGCCGGCGGGCGAGATCCAGCCCCAGCAGCTGTTTCCATTCTGCGCGCCTGCGGAGAGCGTGTTGAGCGGGAGCCACGACTTGAGCTGCACGCCCGAGGACGCGAATCCGCCGCCCGCGACGCCGCCGTTGTCCGACTTTCCTTCGAACCAGGCTGGACCGCGGAAGGGCTTTTGCCGGTCGCGGAGCTTGCCGTCGTCGTCATGGGCGAACGCAACGCTCGCGGTCAGGGTGGCAAAGGCAACGGCGGCGGTCAGGAGGGTTCGAAGCATTGGCTGTTCTTCTTGTGTCTGACAATTGGGGCAGCCGGGGGGCTGCCCGAGTGGCTCTCAAAGATACCCTCGGGATTCAGGCCTTCAAACCGAAACCGGTCGAAGGCGGCGCCGAGGGATTCACGGGAAGGCGATTGAACGGCGCAGATTGGACTCGAATGCGGTGGTCGGAGAACTATCGGCGCGAAACCAAGGAAATGCGGACAACCCGGGCGAGTTACCGCCCGTTGGCCCCCTCAGTTCGCGGCGGATCGACCGAAGGTTCCGCCGTCTTTCCGAGGTCCGCGGCATTTGCCTTCGCCGGAGCCGACGCCCAACGCGGGTCAGGTCCCGTACCCGTGAGCGAGCGCAAGAACGCCTCGAGGTCGGCGCGCCCCTCGGGGCCAAGGCCGAGCGGAACGAGGACGCTCTCTCCGTGATGCCCGATCGGCGCAGCTCCCTCGAGCGTGTCGTAGAAGTGAACGACATCGGCGAGCGTCGCGAGACGCCCGTCGTGCATGTAGGGCGGCGTGAGCGCTACGCCACGCAGCGGCGGCGTGCGGAACTGGCCGAAGAGCTCGGCCGACCGCTTGAGGCTGCGCACCATCTGGCCCTTGGGTGAGTCGGGCGCGTCGCTGAGCTTCCCCGCCGCGTTGAACGGATTGTTCTGAACATGATCAACCGCCGCGAGGCGCGCCGGGTCGTCGGGCACGCGGCCGTTTGCGCCGACGAGGCCAAGCGCATGAAACTCCTCGTCGGTGAAACTCGGGCCGCGGTGGCATTGGAAGCACCCCCCCTTCGAGACGAAGGTGACGAGGCCACGCCGCGCCGCTGCATCGAGCGCCTCGAGATCTCCATCAGGCTGACCCCGCAGCGCGGCGACAAAGCGGTCGATCGGCGCCGCTCCCGAGACAAGCTTGCGCTGGTAGGCGCCGAGCGACTTGAGGAGGTTCGCAGTCGTGGTGTCGTCCGGCTTGTCAGGCATGGGCCCGAAGACGCGCTCGTAGAGCGCGCGCAGCTCGGCGTCCTCGCGCACCACCTCTTGCAGGCGCTCGCGGGAGCTCCCCATCTCGACGGGATTCTCGATCGGCGCAAGCGCCTGCGACCAGAGCGAGTCGAACTTGCCGTCCCATCCAACCCAGCGGCGTCGACCCGAATCGACGACCGTCGGCGCGTTGCGCGTCGTGACGCCGATGCCGCGCGCAAGCGGCAGGCCATCGGTGAAGTACTTCGCCGGGTCGTGACAGGTGGCGCACGACACGCCCTTTGGCGAGATGCGGGTCTCGAAGAACAGCCGATGCCCAAGTTCGGCGGCGCGCTCGTCGTCGGCGACGCGGTTGGTGGGGTCGCCTGGAAATGCTGCGACCGGCGACATGCGCGCGATGCGCGTGACTTCCTCAGCGGTCAGCGACGAGAGCTCTGCGGGCAACCGCGACGGCTCGATCGCAGGCGCACGCTGCGACTGCGCGGACGCGGGCGAAACCGATAGCGCGAGCGCTGCGGTCGCGAGGCAAAGAAACTGGCGCGCGCTACTCGACATCGACAAACCACTGTGTCCGTTCGCGGATTCCGTCCTCGCCCACATCGATGGCGAGCACCCAGCGTCCCGGCATGTGGAAGAGAAGCCCTTCGCCGAGGAAGGTATCGCCGCCCTGCCGCTTTACCGTGGGAACGAAGTTCATGCCGTGACCGTGGTGCGGCATCTCCGCGTCGACGAACACCTCCGCATCGGCTGCGACGGGCTTGCCGTCGGTGCGGGTCACCGCGAACGCGATCGCGAATGGCTCTGCATCGGGGATCGCTCCGCCGACCACCTCCCACTTCACGGTGTAGGTGCCGTCGGCGGATGTGCCCGACCGCGCGTCTGCCGAGAGTTCGACAGGCGGCGCCTGCGTGGGCGACGCGATCGAAGGCGTCGACTCGGCAGGTGTCGCCGTCGCGGCAGGCTGCTGCGGATGCGTGCGATCGCACCCAGAGGCCAGGAGCACGGCGCCCGCTGCGAGAAGCCGGGTGAACGGTGTTCGGCTCATTGCTCAGTCCCCTTCCGCGACGATGGTCCCGGCGCGTCGGGCGTCGACGAGGGCGCGGCGCCCGGCGAACCCTTGCGCTTCTTGTCGTAGTAGCGACCAAGGCTGCCGGTGAGGTTCCAGGTGAAGCCATCACCGAAGCGCTGGAATCGGTGGTTGCCGCGATCGATCACGATGAGCCCCTTCGGCGACGGCAGGATCGACTGCGGATCGTAGAACTGCTCGTCGAGAACGCCTCGCTCGCCGACGCGCCCCGCGCCCTTCGGGTCGGAGACGAGCACGGCGTCCAGCGCTGCGTCGCTCACGACCAGTTGCCCGCGCTCATCGAACTCGACGCCGCTCGGACGCACGAAGTCCCATCCGATCTCCGCAAGCGCGTTCCATTCGCCTGCTGGCTCGCGCACGAACACGCGCTGCGCGACCGGATCTGCGACCGCGATGCGACCGTCGGCCGCGCGGGCCAGCTCCTCAGGCCAGCGCGTCTCGTCGGGAAGCGCGATCCAGCTGTCCGGCGACTTCGGCGTGAGCCGGGCATCGGAACGATGGATGCCGCGATTGGCACGATCGAGGAGAAGCACCTCGAGCCCCGAATCGCCCTTCACGAACAAGATGTCGGAGATGTCGGGCGCGCGGCGATCGGTTCCGCGCGTAAGCCTCGAGAGATCCATCGAGCGCGCGAGCCTCGGCATGAAGAGGTCGAGGACCGGCGGCTTGGCGCGGTCCCAGTCGAGATCGAAGACATCGATCCGCGCGTTGGCGCGGTCGACCGCCCAGATGCGACCCGTCTCGGGCTCGACGCCGACCGCCGAGACCTCGCCGAAGCGCTGGGGAAGAGCACCGCCACCACCCATGATCGACATGTGGATCGGCGGCGTGGTGCGCGCGTCGCACACGGCGAGCGATTCAGTCTCGACATCGTGCACCACGAGCAGATCCGCCGCGCACGCTGCGTCTGAACCGAAATGGCTGGAGATGAACTCCGCGCGGCTCACCGATGCGTCGACGGGATCCTCCTCGGGCTTGAGCCTGAAGATCTGCACGCGGTCCTCGAACGCCTCCGCGACCGCGAGCGTCACGCCATCGGCCGCAACCGACAACGAGCGCGGATAGTGGATTCGTCCCTCGCCCATGCGCGGCACCAGCGCATGCATCCCGAAGAACCCGACGAACTCGCCGTCGAACGAGAGGACATGCACGCGATGGTTGAGCTCGTCCGCGACAAGCAGGCAGCGCGCCCCGTCCTTCTCGAGGACGAACACATCGTCGGGCGCGCTCAGTTGGCCCGGGTTGAATCCCGGCTCCGCCAGTCGCTTCGGCGGGGCTTGGTACGAGCCGTCGGCGGAGCGATCGAAGCGCCACAGGCAGTCATGGAGACGATCGGCGACGAAGATCGTGCCGTCCGACGCCGCCGCGAGTCCACGCGGTTCGCCGAGCGGGCCGCGACCGAGCCGCGTCTCGACGAGGCCCCCGGGCGTGAGGAGCACGATCTCGCCATCGCGCGCGTTCGACACAGCGATGCGGTCGCCGATCCAGGCGACACCCGTTGGACGCATGGAGGCATCCCCCACGAGCATCGTCCATTCCTCGACGCGCGTCGCGGATCCGTCGGCGGGGTCGGGGCGGTCGCCGCCGACCCAGATGGCACCCGACGCGTCGGCAACCGCGATGGTTCCGTTCTCGGCGACGGCGACATCGATCGCATGGTCGAGGTTGACCCGGTACGCCGTGACGACGGGCGTCGCCTCGCCCAGCCGCGCGATGCGCAGCAGTTGCCCGCCGTCGACAGAGTCTGGCACGCAGACGATGAGGTCGGCGCCGGCGAAGGCCACTGCGCACGCACCCGCGAGGTCTGGAAGCGTCGTGCGGTAGTCGCCGCCCTTCGGACAATCGGTGGCACCCGCCAAGGCGACTGATCCTGCGACGAGCGGCGCGGCGAGCGCGCTCATCGGATGCTTACACAACGCACACATTCGGTCGATTCGAATCGTCACGGTGCGGAGTGTATCGCTCGACCCACGCGGCAGTTGCTACCTTCCGCCACCATGCACGCAGAACACCCCTCGAGCCACGCCCCGACCGGTCCCATGGCGCAGTTGCCAAAGGCGATCGCCGTGGCGGGAACGCTCGCCATCGCGGCAGCGCTCTTCGTCGTTCCACACACGGCGGCCGATGCGCCAACGGTCGAGAAGGCGCTGCACGAACTCTGGTGGGTCGGCGTGCTGCCGTTCGCGGCGCTGCTCGGCGCGATCGCGGTGTTCCCGCTCATCCCGAAGATCGCGCACTGGTGGCACTCGAACCTGAACCGCTACATCGTGTCGCTCGTGGCCGCAGCCTTGGCGCTTGCGTATCTCGCCGCGACCGGCGGCGCGACGGCCGTCGGCGATGCGCTCCACCACGCCGTGCCAGACGAGTATGTGCCGTTCATGTCGCTCCTCTTCGCGCTCTATGTGATCGCAGGCGGCCTGCGCATCGAGACGCCGTTCGACGGTCGGCCCCGCGAGAACCTCACGATCCTCCTCGTCGGCGCGCTGATCGCGAGCTTCGTCGGAACGACGGGCGCCGCGATGGTGCTCATCCGCCCGCTCCTCGAGTCGATCCGTCGCCGCCGGTACAAGGCGCACTCGGTCGTGTTCTTCATCTTCATCGTCTGCAACTGCGGCGGATGCCTCCTGCCGATCGGCGATCCGCCGCTCTTCATGGGCTATCTGCGCGGCGTGCCGTTCCTCTGGACGATGTCGCTTTGGAAGGAATGGCTCATCGTCAACGGCCTCCTGCTCATCGCGTACTTCGCGATCGACACGGTGCTCTTCAAGAAGGAGAACCTCGCGGTCCAGCAGGC
>JBEAUK010000113.1:0-9935 GCA_041161465.1 Planctomycetota bacterium
GCCGCGCAAGCAGCGCATCGCCCTCGGCGAGCGCGCGCGTCGGGTCTGACAGCGTGAGACGCTCGAACTCCGCGCAGGCTGCGGCACGAGATTCGGCGCCCTCGAGGTTCATCCGAGCGGAACCTCGGCGGCGAGCACCGTCCGCCCGCCGCGATGGATCGCGATCTCGACCGTGCGCGCGGGAATCGCATCCGCGGCGATCGCGACGCGCGCGGCGCCGTCGTCGTCGAGCATGCCGCTCGCGACCACCCAGCCGCTCTGGCGGTCGAGTACGGCGAATTCCGCGGCGAGCGAGCCGCTCTCCACGGTGTCGAGCTGCATGCGGAGGAGGTACGAGCCATCCGCGTTGCGGCTGCCCTCTGCGTCGAGGCGCAGTCCGTCGGCCGCGAAGCTCGCCATGTGCGAATCGTGATCGCCGCGCAGCGCCGGCGCCGGCGCGAGTCCTGGCGCAAGCCCCGCCGCGAGCCCGGCCGATGCCTCGTCGATCCGCGCAAGGACGAGCGCCGACACGCGGTCGAGCCACGAGGGCGGCCGCGGCAGCAAGCTCGACAGCGACTTCGCGCGCTCGAAGAGCGAGGCGGGCGGCGCGTCCGCGGACTCTCGCGCGACGGCCGCCATCACATCGCGGATCTCGCGCAGGATTCCAGCGGTGCGTGCGGATCCGGCGTCACCGTCGACGGCCGCACGGATCCGACGCGTTTCCTCGGCGCTCGCCTGGCCCAGCACGACCCGCAGGATCTCCTCCGGCGTGGGCAGCTCGGGCATGTCGTGGCTGGTTGGTTCGTTCGGGTTCGACATGAGTGCTTCAGCGGGGCGTGCCCGATCAGGAGGCGTCGCGCGGCGGATTCGTACGCGGATTTTCGGTCGATTCGACGAGAATCCCGAGGCTCGACGGTTCGAAACCAAGCCGCTCGAGGGCCTCGAGCAGCCTGCGCAGGCAGCGGTTGCGGATCGGCCCGACCGAGTTCGGGGCAATGCCGAAACGCTGGCCGATCGTGTGGTAGTCGGGTTCGGACGCGCCGAGGAAGAGCGCCTGAAGGAGATGCTGGCAGCGCTCGTCGATCGATCCGAGGGCGCGCAGCACGAGGGTCCGCCGCTCGACCGCGCTCACCTCGTCGGCGCCGCCCGCCTCGGTCTCCACGGGCCCCGCGACATCAAGGGCGTCGCTCCCGCGCATCGCCCGCGACTGCCGCGACGCGCGCCACGCCGCGCGGCGCACCGAAGTCGCGATCCATCCGGCCAGGCTCTCGCCGTCGCGGAGGGTCGCCAGCGACCGCACGAGCGTCGTGAACACCGACTGCGCGACATCCTCCGCGTCGCTGCGGCTGAGACCCGCGCGGCGCGCCAGCGCGAAGGCGAGCCCGCCGTAGCGGTCGACGATCGCGCTCCACGCCGCGTTGTCGCCGCAGAGCGCGCGGTTCACGAGTTCCGAGTCGGAGCGATCGTCGTCGGCCACCGTGCCAAGGTAGCGAATTGGGTCGCGGAACGAGCATGGTTCGGACCCATTGGCGCGAACGAGCACGAGCCTGCGCCCCCAGTCGGGCGCGGTCGGCGTGGGAGAGGAGCGGACGATCGGCTGCATAGGGTGAACCTCCTGCCAATGGAAGACCGCTTGGTTCCCGCTCGTGCCCGCGAGGTCCTCGGCGCCAGCTAGATCAAGAGCGTGGCGACGGCCGACCCGTACAGTCCATCAAGAAAAATCGCGGGAACGCCGTGGGTTGCCTTCCTGCGTGGTCGAAGGTCGCCGTGCCGCACGATGCCGCGACATCGTGGTGCATCGCGACTCGCCAGGCATCCGTGGGGGATGCGCCTCCAGGCTCGACGCCTGGTTTCGTCGACATCTCGCCCGTACGCTTGGAGTTTGTCGGATCATGCTGTACCTTTCGACCGCTGCCGAGCATCGATGCCTGAGCAGCAAACGCTTCAGACCCTCGGAGCCCTGTCATGAGTTGGTTGCCGCAGTACCCACGCCGGTCGCTCGCCTTCCTCGCGGTCGTCGCCTCCGCCGTGACTTCGTCCGCACCGGCGCAATCCGCCTGCAATGCAGACCTCGACCGTGATGGCACGATCGGCTGCGCCGATCTCGCGCAGGTGCTTTCGGCATGGGGGCCTTGCGCCGACTGCGAGCCCGACCTTACCGGTGACAGCGTGGTCGACAGCCACGATCTCTCGACGCTGCTCGGTGGCTGGGGCGCGACTTGTGCGTCCGACACCTGGTACACGGTGATCGAGTGCGCGCCAAACCCTTCGGTGGTGACGAACGCCGCCTTGCGCAACGCGATCGTCGCGACCGGCCTCCCGTGGCGCGTGCGCGACAAGGTCTCGCAGATCGACATGCTGCTCGTGCCGCCCGGAACCTTCAGCATGGGATGCTCGGCGTCGGCGCAGTGGGCTTGCTATCCGGACGAACTTCCAGTCCACACCGTCACCCTCACCAACCCGTACTACATCGGACGCTTCGAGGTCACCCAGTCGCAGTGGACCGCCATCATGGGCTCCAACCCCTCGGCGTTTCAGGGTCCCGCGTACCCGGGCGCGGGGAATCAGCCCGTCGAGCGCGTCTCCTGGAACATGGTGCAGGGATTCCTCAAGGCGACGGGTCTTCGGCTCCCGACGGAGGCCGAGTGGGAATTCGCGTGCCGCGCGGGCACGACGACGGCCTTTCACGGATGGGCTGCGAACCCCAACGGCACCAACATCGACTCGCAGGTCGTCAGCATCGCATGGTTCGCCTCGAACTCGGCCAATCGCCCCCGTCCCGTGGGAGGCAAGCCCGCGAACGGGCTTGGCCTGTACGACATGCACGGAAATGTCTTCGAGTGGACATCCGACTGGTGGAGCGAGACCTACTACGCATCGAGTCCGTCGATGAATCCGACTGGGCCGGCGACGGGAGTGTGGCGCGTCTTCCGCGGTGGATCATGGCTCAACTTGACCAACGGACTGCGCTCGTCTGCGCGGTACGCGTGGGAGCCGTTCGAGCTTGACTCGATCATCGGGTTCCGCGTCGCACGCAACCCCTGAGTCCACCCGCCGCGGTGCGGCCGCCGACAGCGCGATGCGCACGATCACCGGCGCGGTGGTCGCGACTTGCCGCGGCATCGAGAGCGCGAGGTCGGTGCCCCACACGGGATACGCCTTCGCGTACCCGCCGCTATCGAGGAGCGTCGCGCGCGAGGCGCTACACACGGGCTGCGCGGCGTACGAGCGGCGGTAGCTTGAGCCCTCGCGCGCAAGCTGCGCGAGGTTCGGCGTCTCGCGCGTCTGGGCGGGGGGCTCGAAACCTTCGAGCGCAACGCCGAGTGCGTCGTCCCAGTCCATGTCGTCCCAGTCCATGTCGTCCCAGTCCATGTCGTCGCAGGAGATCGCGACGACTCCGGGTGCGAGGGCTGGTCGTTCTCGGTACGCGCGCAACGCCGTCCATACGACGAGGAGTACAGCGGCAGGCCAGGGCGAGGAGGCGCGGAGCATGTCCTCGACCCATCGCTCCGAGGACGATCGACATGGGCGCATGGGTCGAATCGCGGGAAACAAGAACCCGGCCGAAGCCCTCTCGAGAGCGTCGGCCGGGGCGATCCGTTGCGGTGTCGCGACGGTTGTCGAAGTACGCCTCCAGGCGACCTGTGTACTGAGCGCTGCAGCGAAGTTGGCCAGCGCGACCTTCTTTCGTGCAAGCATGAGCGGCGCAGCATGAAGGAGAACGCCTGGCCGGTGTGACCCGGCCAGGCGTGCGGTCAAGTCGACGCCGCCGTGGTGCAAGCGGCAGTCGTTGGAAGGCAGCTGTGACGGCTCAAGGGCGAATCTGGAGGTTGACTTCGACCTGCTGCGGATTCTCGAAACGGGGGAAGTCGGGGACGGGATCGCCAGTCGCGCCGGCGCAGTTCCAATACGCATTCCAGATCCTCTGCTTCTCCAAGCGGTAGAGACGCTGCTCGGTTGCCACGGCGTCGGCGGCCGCATGATCGGCGCCTTCGAGCGCGGCTCTGTACTGGACGATGCACGTAATGGCCTTGCCGAGCGAGCACCCAACGAGGAGGGCGATGCACGAGGCCCGGAGCCAAGGGGGACCCGCCAGGCAGGCTTTGATCGCGTTCCTGACACCGGTTCCCACGGCCGTCAGTTCAGCGTCCATGTAGAGGCAGGAGAGGAAGTCTTCCCATGCATTCTCTTTGGCTGTTTCGAGCCCTCGCGCGATCGCGCACATCCTCAGATTGTGCGCGTTCCGTGCAATGCACAGATCGAAGTTACGCCTGTCTTCGCACGAGGGTCCCGCGAGCCGCTGACAGTCGTACTGCACGCACGGATCTTGCCCGCCTGCCGCAAGCATGTTTGCACCGTTCCCAGCGCCTGCGAAGGCACCTTCCGCTCCGTTTGCGCCGGCAAGCTGCATCGCACTGAAGCTTGCGGGGTCGAGCGGGATCACCGTGGCGATGGAACCACCGGCTTCGTCAATGACGATGAGGGCGTGGGTTGCGACCTCGCCACGGATCGTCTTCAGCGTCATCTCGGCCTCGAAGGTCGATTCATAGCCGCTTGGATTGATGTCCACGACGATCGCGAAGAAGTCCTCCGCATCCATCGATCCGAGGTACACGCCGGGTGCCGGTACGAAGCCATCGATCGAGAGCATTCCATCCGCCGTTGAGCCGAACAACTCGCCATAGACCGAGTCGAGATGGCTGCTCAGCGCGAGAAACGACGCCGCCCCTCCAGCGGCCGTCTGCGCAGGACTCGCCGGGGAGGTCGACTGCACGGTGCTCGTCGCCGTGGGCGCGTGCGGGGCCGCCGGAGTCGATCCCGCTTCCTGCGGCATGCTCGCCCCCATGGCGTGCTCGACCGTCGAGAGCGTGAGACAGCATGCGATGCTGCCGACAAGGGCCGCTGTCAATCTGCTGGTCAACTGAAACGACATTCTCTTTCTCCTCTCTTAAGTTGTCTGCCTTCGTCCGACCTCGAAGCCGGAACCTCGATGGCATACCACTGTTTAGTACAGGACTGGAATTGCGCAACTGGCAACGCAAAATGCTCACCCAAACTGGTGATCGCTTCGTCAATCTGTGCGGGCTGTTCAGTTCTCGTGGACTCTGCGGTCTGTGCGGGCGGGTCCGAGTCGCGCAGTTTCACGCTTTCCGTGCAGGTTTCCGTTGGCAGGTTTCCTGCGCCGCTTGGCGACCGGTCGGGAACTGCTTGTACCCGTCACGGAGCGGGTACCGATGCGGAGGTTGCTCACTTGACGCATCAACAGCACCTGCGGTGGCATGCAGGCGGTGTCGGGTACGCACGCGCTCGTACGCGTTCGTCCCCGCCAGCTACCCGGCACCAGGTTCATCGGGGCCGAAGGAGTCGAACTCGAGCCAGGTCGGGTTGGTCGGATCGGGGTATTTGACGATGATGGCGCTGCTGAAAGCGCCGAATGCGCGCGGAACGCCAGCGCCGAACTCGCCCGCGGGATTCCAGAAGAGTCCGGCGGCGAACTTCGTGTAGGCCGATTAGGCCTGGAGGTTGGTCGAGGAGTGGAAGAAGGCGTACTCGCCGACGGAGAAGCGATTGGAGGGCGACTCGTTGGCCCCGCTCGGGATCGGGTCGGGCTCGCATGCTGTCGGCGGCGGACCTGGCGGGCACTGCGCTGCGAAGCCGCTCGCAAGCGTGAGCGCAATCAGCGCGGCGATCGCGGGCTTCGCCAGATTCGTGCGCGGACCGATGCAGTTCTGTCGCATGTTCATGTCAGCTCCTCCTGCGTGTTGACCGAATGGATCCCGAGCGACACCGCCGCGCGCGAATGCGTCGCGCTGCGTGGTCCGGCGGGCGTGCGGCCTCCGCGCGGTGCGTGTGTCACGCAGACCGCGCGGAGCGGTCGTACGCAAGTGCGAAGGTTCCGGTCGCGGCGCCGTCGTTGATCGAGAATCGCACGGCTTGGCGACGCGGATCACCGCCCGAGCCTTCGATCGCGGCCGCCGACAGTTCGATGCGCACGATCACCGGTGCATTGGTCGCGACCTGCCGCGGCATCGAAAGGGCGAGGTCGGTGCCCCACACCGGATACGCCTTCGCGTCCTCGCCGCCGTCGAGCAGCGCGGCGACGATCGCGGCGTCGCCTGCGATGCGGATCGCAAGCGGCATCGACACGAAGCCGATCGGCGAGGCGACCTCGAACTCGAACTCCCATGCGCGCGGCGCGACCTGCACGGCGCCGACATGGTGGAAGCGCTCGTGGCAGAGATCCTCGCGCAGGACGCGGCTTGAGAGCCGCGCCACGCGCGCGGCATCGACGGCGCAGCCCGCCGCATCGGACGGCTCGCGCGAGTTCGCGAGTCCCCAGGCGTGCGTCGCCGCGAGCGGCTCGTCGAGCGTCGACGCCGCGGCCGCGGTTCGCACGATCGATCCGTCGAGCCGCACGACGACCGTGCCTCCCGCGCGACGGCCGTTGAAGGTGCTCGCGAGCGACGCGCAATACGCGCCCGTGTGCTCGACGAGGATCGGATCGCCCGCAACGAGCCCGCTGGTGTCGGTCGCCGGCAACAGCGTGTCGCCTGAGAAGCAGAGCGGTCCGCCGAGCGAGTCTTCGCCGCCGAAGGGCAGCGGCCGGCCCTCGGGCCCGCGCACCTGGTGACGCCAGTCAAGGAGCGTGATCTTCGCAAGTTGGTCGGTGCCCACATCGGCGATCGCCCAGCGCTTCCCGCGCACGGTCTTCACGCGGACGATCGAACCGAGCAGGGCGACAGCATTGCCGACGAGCGCGTGGCCGGGCTCGAACCAGTGCTCGAAGCGGGCGTCGAGTTCCGGCGTGAGCGCGTTGGCCAGCGCCTCGATCGAGGGGAACCGGTCGGTCGGCGTGAATGGAATGCCGAGGCCGCCACCAAGGTCGAGGATGCGCGGAAGTTGTCCCGTGCGTGCGTGGATCTCATCCGCGAGGTCCGCAAGATGACGCGCGAGGCCGATGAACGGCGCCGCGTGGTCCATCTGCGTGCCGACATGCGCGTGCAGGCCCGCGAGCGCGACATGACGGAGCGCTGCAGCGGCCAGGGCGACCTCACCGCTCGGAACGCCGAACTTTCCTGTCTTCTTTGCGTGCGAGGTGAGTTCGCTCCACGACTCGTCCTTCTTGTAGCGGATGTCGAGATCAGGACTCACCCGCAGCAGGATGCGTGCGCCGCGCATGGTCCAGCGGTCGCCGTTGCACGGACCGCTTTCCGATGGCTGGGCAGCCAGCGCGTCGAGCGCTTCGAGGAACTCGCGCGAATCCGCGACCACCGTGCCGCCACCGGCGAGCACGCCCGCCGCGGTGCGAAGGTCGGCGACGGGGGAGTTGTAGACGAGCTGCGATGGTGCGAAGCCCGCGCGACGCGCGAGCGCGAGTTCTGCGGGTGCAGCGCACTCGGCGCTCGCGCCGTGGGCAGCGAGGATCTCGAGGATCGCCGGCGATGGATTCGCCTTGATGGGATACGCGATGCGGGCGGCGTCTCCTGCGAGGCGCGTCCACGCGCGCAGGTTCGCCGTGAGCTGTGCCGCGGAGACCACCCACACATTCGAGCCGAACTCTGCCTGAAGCGCCCGCAGGTCGAGTTGCTCGGGCCAGCACGCGAGGCTCGCGTACGCAGGCGGCAGCACGGGCGCGTGTGCAGGGGTCGCGCGGGTCGGCGGGGTGTGTTCGGTCGTGATGTGCAGCGGTGACATGGCGGGCGCTCCTTCGACCGCCGACGGACCATGCCGGCTGGCCATCAGGAGTCCGCCCCAGTGGACCCGACCTATCAACCCGCGAGGAAAAATGGCTGGGAATCTCGCGCCCTACTCGACTCGTCCAGGCTTGCGGCGACCGGTGCCGTCGCGCTTGACCAACGCGTCGCCGAGGTCGGCGCGCGCCGCCTCGACATGGCGCAGCAGTTCCGCCAGCACCTCGGGGTGCTCCGCGAGGAGATCGGTCGTTTCCGCGGGGTCGCGCTCGAGGTCGTAGAGCGCAAGCGGCACGGCCTCGTTCGTGTACGGCGTTTCGGCGCCGTCGACGCCGCCGGGCTTTCCACCAAGCGTGCGCGACTTCCGCGGCAGGCTCAGCTTCCACTTCCCCATGCGCACGGCCTGCAGCTCGTTCGTGTGGTAGTAGAAGAAGTACGCCTCCTGCGTGGGCTTGGCGTCGGGCGCGCACGACCACACGCTGCGCGCGTCGCGGCCGTCGATCGGTCGGTCGGCCGGCGGCGCGGGCGCGCCCGTGATCGCGGCCATCGTCGCGAAGAGGTCGATCGACATCCACGGCACATCGCTCGTCGCGCCCGCGGGCACATGTCCGGGCCAGCGCACGAAGCACGGCTCGCGCACGCCGCCTTCGAAGGTCGTTCCCTTGCCTTCGCGAAGTCCGCCGCTGCTGCCCGCGTCGGTGCCGAAGCTCAGCCACGGGCCGTTGTCGCTCGTGAACACGACGATCGTGTCCTTCGCCGCGCCCGCGCGGTCGAGCGTCTTGAGCACCTCGCCCACCGACCAATCGATCTCGCGCATGACGCCCGCATAGAGCTCGCGGCGCGCAGCCGGCGTGAACGCAGGGCTCGCCGCGAGCGGCGTGTGCGGCTGCGGATGCGCGAGATACGCGAAGAACGGCCGCCGGTCGCGCGCGTTGCGCGCGATGAAGTCGCAGAGCCGCCGCGTGAGCTTGCCGGTGAGGAGCCCTTGGTCGTCGAGCGTCTCGATGTACTCCGCGGGTTGCTCGCCATCCATCAGCGGCAGCTTCGGGAAGTCGCGTCGGCCGAAGCGCGCGGGCCACATGTCGTTCGAGTACGGAATGCCGTAGTACTCGTCGAAACCGTGGCGCAGCGGGTTGAACTCGGGCAGATGGCCGAGATGCCACTTGCCCGCGATCATCGTCGCGTAGCCGCGCTCGCGCAGCATCTCGGCGATCGTGCGTTCCTCGGGGTTGATGCCGGTCTTCGCGTCGGGAAAGAGCGCGCCGTGGATGCCGACGCGGTTCGGGTAGCACCCCGTGATGAGCGCCGCGCGCGACGCGCTGCACACGGGCTGCGCGGTGTAGTAGTGGCGGAAGGTCGCGCCCTCGCGCGCAAGCCGCGCGAGGTTCGGCATCTCGCGCGTGTAGGCGGGCGGCTCGTGGCCTTCGAGGGCAAAGCCAGGTGCGTCGCCCCAGCCCATGTCGTCGCAGTAGATGACGACGAGGTTCGGGCGCGTGGGCTGCGTGGGGTCGATACGCGCGTTGGTTGTGCGCGATGTCGACTGGCACGCTGCCACCGCGCAGGACATGAGGAGCAGGGCTGCAACGGACAGAATCGATGCCGGTCGGGTCATGCCCCCAAGGTACCGCTCGGATTGCGAGCAGTGCGCGACCGATCGCACTGGACTCGGATTCCGTGGCGAGCTCGCAAAAGGAGCACGGCGCGCCGCGTCAAGAACGGGCGCGCCGTGGTGCGGCGATCAGGATGTTGCGTTCCACAGCCTCGCGGCGCCGATCGTTTCATCTGACCGGCAGGCGAGTGACCTTGAGCGCCACTCAGACCATCACTTGAACTTGATGTCGATCAAGGCTGCAGTGTTGTTCAGCATGGCCGGAGGAACCGTGTCGATCGGGAAGCTCGGCGGGTTGTTGCCTGTCCGAGGCGTGCACGCGTGGTAGGCATTCCACGCCCGCTGAACACCGGCGTCGTACGCCCGGCCGGCCGCATCAACGGATCGCCGAAGTGCCAACCCCGCCAATTGAACGGATGCTTCATACATGAGGAGGCACCGTGCATCGTGTGCGATTTCGTCCGGTCGCCAGCCCATGGTCACGCAGCCGTTGTAGGTATTCAGGGCCGCGGTCGTCGCTGCAACGTACTGGCGAATCGCGACGCAGACCCTGATGTTGTGGAGGTTGGCATGGCGGCAGATGGCACGGTCACGGACGGCCTCGCAGGTCGCGCCCACAATGGCCGTGCAGTTGCTCTGCGTGCCAAGACATGGAC
>JBEAUK010000114.1:0-6772 GCA_041161465.1 Planctomycetota bacterium
AGCCGAAGATGTGGCGGTGGCTGTGGACCGAGATGATCTCGCTGATGATGCCCATGCCGGGCAGGATCATGATGTACACCGCGGGGTGCGAGTAGAACCAGAAGAAGTGCTGGAAGAGCACCGGGTCGCCGCCCATCGACGGATCAAAGATGCCGATGTTGAACGCGCGCTCGATCACGAGGAGGGCGACGGTGATGCCGAGCACCGGGGTCGCGAGGACCTGGATGATCGCGGTCGCGTAGACGGCCCAGAGGAAGAGCGGCATGCGGAACCAGGTCATGCCCGGCGGACGCAGCTTGTGGATCGTCACGATGAAGTTGACGCCGGTGAAGATCGACGAGAAACCGAGGATGAACACGCCGACGAGGACGGGGATGATGCCGCCGGCCTGCGAGCTGGTGCTGTAGGGCGTGTAGAAGGTCCAGCCCGTGTCGAAGCCGCCCGCGATGAGCGACCAGACGGCGCAGATCGCGCCAAGCATCCAGAGGTAGAAGCTGAAGAGGTTGAGCCGCGGGAAGGCGACGTCCTTCGCGCCGAGCATGATCGGCAGCACGAAGTTGCCGAGCGCCGCGGGGATCGACGGGATGATCACGAGGAACACCATGATCGCGCCGTGCAGGGTGAAGGCCTTGTTGTACTGCTCGGCCGTCATCCACGCGACCTCTCCGGGGAAGAGGAGCTTGGTGCGCACGAGGAGCGCCATCACGCCTCCGACGAAGAAGGAGACGAGCACGGCCGCCAGGTACATCACGCCGATCCGCTTGTGATCGAGCGTGAGCAGCCAGGACATGAGGCCCCGCTTGAAGGTCAGGTAGTTGTCGGGCGCTTCAGCCGCGATGGTGGGTCGTGCGTCGAGAGTCGTCATGGCATCGCTCGCTTTGAATCAGTCGTTCAGTCGTCGGTCGGTCCGCATCACTTCGCTGCGGCGCTGGCGCCGCCGATGTACTTGCCCTTGGCGTCAAAATCCTTGAGGTTCTTCATCATGTCGATGAGCACTTCGATCTCTTGGTCGCGCAGCTGCCCCTTGAAGGTGGGCATCACATTTCCGTAGCCATCGACGATGTGCTGGCCCGGGTTGAGGATCGATGCGCGGAGGTAGCCCTCGGGCGTCGCGTACTCCTTGTCGGGGCCGATGAAGTTCTGAATCGGCTTGCCGCCGTCGACCTTGTGCACCGCACCCGGCTGGATGCGGGCCCAGATGTCGCCGGAGCCGTCGTAGTTGCCCCACGAGGGGCCGGTGCCGGGGCTTCCATCGAGCGTGTGGCAGCTGGCGCAGCGCGCGTAGAGACGCGGCGCGCCGATCTTCCAGACCATGCTCAGATCGTCGGGATACTTGTTCCTGAGTTCATCCAACCACCGTCCCTGCTTGGTGACCCAGTCGTTGAACTGGACCTCACCGAGGACGAACACGCGCTGGTTCATGCGCGAGTGGTCCTTGCCGCAGTACTCGGTGCAGTACAAGCGGTGGAACTTCTCCTCGCCCGTCGGCTCGTCGGACTGGAACCACATCGTGGTGTAGCGGCCCGGCACCACATCCTGCTTCACGCGGAAGTCAGGGATGTAAAGGCAGTGCAGCACATCGTTGCTGCGCATCACGAGCTTGACGGGCTTGCCGGCGGGCACATAGAGGTCCGCGCTGGTGGCGCCGTTCGGATACTTGAACTGCCAGCTCCACTGCTGCGCGGTCACATCGATCTGGTAGGCGTCGGCGGGCACCGTGCGCATGCTCACATAGCCCTTGAAGCCGAAGAAGAAGATCACGACCACGATGATCGTGGGCAGGATCGTCCATCCGAGCTCGAGCGGAAGGTTGTGGTTCGGACCACGCGCGTAGACCTCGCGGCCCTTCTGGCGGTACTTCCACACGAAGTAGACCATGATGCCCACGACGAGGAAGAAGAAGAAGTAGTTGATGTAGTTGATGAAGTGGAAGACCCAGTCGATCTCGGCCGCGAAGTTGGAGGCGCCGACTGGCATCCAGAAGTCGTCCGACTTGATGCTGGTGGCCTCGGCCGCGCCCGAGCTCATGCTCGAACCTGCCTGCGAGAGGATGGAGGTGATGGAGTGGAGCACGGTCATTCGCCTCTTCAGTTCGCGGCGGCGACTTCGGTCGCCGCGTTCTTCTTCTTCTTGAGCTCCGCGCGCCAGAACAGCCCCAGGCCGACCGCGAGGACGACCAGCGTGACCGCTCCACCGAGCGACATGACCCTCCGCGCCTGCAGGACATAGCCGCGGGCGTTCGGGTCGTACATGTGACACCAAAGGATGAACTTGTCGAGCGCCGAACCGATGCGGCCCTCGGACGCCTCGAGGAGGGCGAAGCGGAGGTCCTTCGGATCGAACTTGGTTCCGTACATGTAGCGGCTGACCTTCCCATCGGGCTTGATGAGGATCAGCACGGCTGCGTGCGAGTACTCGCCGTTGTCCTGACGGCGGAACTTGAAGCCGACGGAGTCTGCGACCGCCTTCGACATCAACTCGTCACCCGTGAGGAAGTGGATGCCGAGGCCTGCGCCCGGACGCTCGAACTCGGCGAGGTAGCTTTCCTTCTTCGCCTTCGCGAGCGCGGGAGCCTCGGTCGGGTCGATCGAGACCGAGATCACCTCGAACTCCTGGCCCGGCGTCCAGTCGACGCCCTTGAGGCCGTCGAAGGCGCCGTTGAGCACCAGGTTGCAGAGCATCGGGCACCTGTTGTACCCAAGCTGCAGGAGCACCGGCTTCTTGCCCGTGAAGTAGTCGCCGAGCATCACCGGCTTGCCGGCGTCGTCGACGAAGCGGGCATTGAGCGGCAGCGAGTTGTCGAGCCGCTCGATGATGTCGATGCCCTCGAGCTCCTTCGGCACGCCATCGTTGATCTGGGCATGCGCGCCCACCACGGTGCAAGCCATCGCCGCGGCGGCGAACGCCGCGCGAAGTGACTTGCCGAGGGTGGGAAGCGAAAGGTTCATCTGGGATTCCTGACGGCGGGCTCTCTTACTTCGCCTGCGAGCTCATGAGCTCGATGGCACGGTCGATCGGGATACGGACGCGCTCGACCTTCTTGTCGTCGACTTCCTCGGCGTAGGTGCCGTACTGGCCGAGCAGGCCCTGCTGCTCGTTTCGCAGCGAGGTCGAGAGCACCGGCTTCTCGTCGATGACGCGGTCCTCGACGAAGCCCTGCTCGACGCCGAAGTACAGCACCGAGACGGCGAGGCAGAACACGACGAAGATGATGATGCCGACGATCGAGTAGAACCAGGTCGCGCCCATCTCTGGGTCGTCGATCTGCTCGGTGGTGGCGGTTGCTTCGGATTGCATGGTTGAGTGTCCTGTCGGACCGCGTCGGTCACATGTTCTCGAACTTGAGGCTCTCGTTGAGGCGCGGGTCCTTGGTGGGGATGAGCGCCGCGCGCGAGAGTCCGCTGATCGTGCCCGCGACGACCGCGGCAAGCGCGCCGATCGCGAGCAGGAAGTTCACGGGATTGCCGAAGTGCGTCTTGGTATCGGCATACTTCTCTGAGAACTCACGATAGGTCGACATCTCCGCGAGGCTGTGCGGAATCTCCGGCACAATCAGCCAGTAGAGGTCGACATAGTGGAAGCAGAGCATCCACACCGCGCCCGCAGCAAGAATCAGCGGGAAGCGCTTCGGCCACTTGCTGATAAGTCCGACGAACGGCAGCACGAAGTGACCGAAGAGCAGCGCGAAGCTGAGCGGCGCCCATCCGCCGACCTGACGCGCGAGGAACCAACCCGTTTCTTCCGGGATGTTCGCGTACCAGATCAGCATGTACTGGCTGAAGGCGATGTACGCCCAGAAGACCATGCCGAAGGCGAAGAGAAGCTTGCCCATGTCCTGGAAGTGCTCTGCGGACACGAGTCCCTTCAGCACGCCCATCGACTGCAGTCGCACAGTGACGAGGATCATTCCCGCGAAGCCCGCCGTGGCGCAGCCGCAGAAGAAGTACACGCCGAACATGGTCGAGAACCATGCAGGCGAGAGCGACATGATCCAGTCGAACGCGGCGAAGGTGATCGTGAGGCCGAAGAGGATGAGCGCCGGGCCCGACCACTTCTGCATGCGCTCGGTGATGTGGATGTCGCCGGTCGAGTCCTGCGCGCGGCTCTCGCCCACGAAGAACGAAGCAAGCAGCGCCCACACCGCGAAGTAGATCGAGGCACGGATCCAGAAGAAGGTCGGATTGAGGAACGCCTCCTTCGCGTGCACGATGTGGTACTCCGCCTCGTTGATCGCCTTGAGCGATTCCATGTCGGCCCAGATCCACAGCAGGTTGGCGTTGCCCATGGACCAAAGCACGGCGAACGGGAGGAAGAGCACCCAGTACCAGCGGAGGTTCGCGGCGAGCGCCTCGGCCGGGCGGCGAACCGCCACCGACCAGCCAGCACGGGTGAGGTGCTGGATGAGCACGAAGAAGAGACCGCCGAGGCACATGGTGAGCCCGAAGAGGAATGCAACCATGTAGGCGCGCCAGAAGTGCGCGGGCGTCGTGCCGAGCGCACCCGTGTATCCGATCGCGGCGCCAGCACCGAGTCCAACGACCGCGAGGCCGATGGCGATGTTGCGGAAGCCGAACGCGAAGCTCGGAAGCTGCGTGTTCTGCGCGCTCAGGTCATACGCGTGTCCGGTGGCGTGTGCCATCACTTCACCTCCGTGGCGGCGGCCGATGCCGAGGTGGTGTCGCCACCGGCCTGGGCCACATTCTTCGGGAGCAGGTCTCGCTTCTCCGGCGGGACATCCTGGATCGTCGCGTTCTGCGACAGCTGCAGCGCCTGCACATAGGCCGCGATCGCCCAGCGATCCTCGAGATCGATCTGCGCGCCGTAGCCGGCCATGTTGCGGATGCCGTTGGTCACGATGTTGTAGAGGAGGCCGACCGAGTGCTCGCGCACGAGCGGATCATGCAGGCTCTTCGCCTGCACCCAGGCGGTGCCCTGCACCGGGCCCTCGGTGTTCGACATCAGCTCCATCGCACGCTTGTTGACCGCGCCATCGCCGAAGCCGGCGTAGCCGTGGCACACGGAGCAGTAGATGTTGTAGCGCTGCTGCCCGCGATCGAGGAACTCCTTCGTGAGCTCCATGCCGGCGGGCAGCGTCTCGGCCCACTTGCCGTCGACGACGCCTTCGTAGCGGTGCGCATCGAGCTTGGTCTCGCCGCGCGCGACGGTGCCGAGCACCTCGTAGCGCTGGGCGCGGCCGTCGGCGAACAGCGGGTTCTCCGCCTGCGGCTTGAACTTCGGCTGGAAGTCCATGTCGAAGAAGATGTGCACGCCGCGGTTCGGATCGGGCGTCGAGCGGACGCGCGCGATGACCACGGGCGGGATGGCGAGCGCGAGACCCGCGAGCACACCTGTGAAGAGCATCCAGCGTGGGGGCTTTGGAATCATGGGTTCAGTCCTCCACCGCCTCGACCGCGATCGGGTCGAGCGACTTGAGGAACTCCTCTGTCTTCTTGGGCAGGAACTTGGGGTCGCGCGCTTCGATCGAGATGAAGAAGCGGTCGTTGCTCGCGCGACGGAAGCGGTTCGACTTGAACAGCGGGTGATAGAGCCACGGCAGGCCGTTGAAGAGGAACATCAGCTTCACGCACGCGAGCGCGGAGAAGAGGATGGTCAACTCGAACATCACCGGGATGAAGGCCGGCAGGCTCATCGCGGGCTTGCCCGAGATGAGGAACGGGTAGCCCGTCACCCACACGCCTGCCCAGATCGTCCAGCCGAGCGAGTTGGTGAAGGTCTGCAGCGCGAATGCGGCCGCGGTGCCGGTGGCACCGGCGAAGAACACGAGCACGGGCAGGATGGTCCGCTTGATGCCCATCGCCTTGTCGAGTCCGTGGACGGGGAACGGCGTGTGGCAGTCCCACCACTTGTAGCCCGCGTCGCGGACCTTCTCGGCTGCGGCCATGAGGTCGCCCGGAGTCTCGAACTCGGCGATGTAGCCGTAGAGCTTCGCCGGATTGGCCGGCTGGCCTGGCTTGGTTTCAGAGGGGCTGGTGACGATCGTCGCCATAGTGTTGCCTCGAGGTTGCGTCGCTCAGTGATGCCCGTGGCCGTGGCCGTGACCATCGGCGTGACCGTGTCCGTGGTGCCCGTGCTTGCCAGCGCCCGCACCGTGCGGATCCGCCTGCGGCATGACCGCCTTGACCTCGGCCATGGCGATCATGGGGAGGAAGCGGCAGAAGAGCAGGAACAGCGTGAAGAAGAGACCGAACGCGCCGACCATGGTGCCGATGTCGACCCAGGTCGGAGTGAAGAGGTCCCACGAGCTCGGGAGGAAGTCGTTCGCAAGGCTCGTCACGATGATGACGAAGCGCTCGAACCACATGCCGACGTTGACGAAGATCGAGAGCACGAACATCACGGGGATGCTGGTGCGGATCTTCTTGAACCAGAAGAGCTGCGGCGTGATGACATTGCAGCTCACCATGATCCAGTAGGCCCACCAGTACTGGCCGAACGCGCGGTTGATGAAGGCGAACTTCTCGTACATCGCGCCCGAGTACCACGCGATGAAGAACTCCATCGAGTAGGCGTAGCCGACCATGCAACCGGTCACGAGGATGACCTTGTTCATGTTGTCGAGGTGACGCAGGGTGATGAGGTCCTTCAGGCCGAAGAGTTCGCGCGCCGGCACGGCGAGCGTGACCACCATCGCGAAGCCGGAGAAGATCGCGCCCGCGACGAAGTACGGCGGGAAGATCGTGGTGTGCCAGCCGGGGAGCTGCGAGGTCGCGAAGTCGAACGACACGACCGAGTGCACCGAGAGGACGAGCGG
>JBEAUK010000115.1:0-9687 GCA_041161465.1 Planctomycetota bacterium
TCGGGAAACTCTTGCGTCGCGCCTTGGGCGTTGGTCGGCTGCGTCTCTCCTCTCGTGTGTCGTAACGCTGTTCGCGCTTGCTGCGACGCGCGGGGCCAGTGCGCAGGCGCCCGCCGCGCCCGCGCCCGCCACCGCGCGGGACCTCGTCATCTTCACCGCGAAGGAGATCGTGACGATGGATCCGGGTTGGCCGAGCGCCACCTGCGTCGCGGTGCGCGATGGGCGCATCATCTCGGTCGGGCGCACGATGGCCGATCTCGCGCCGTGGATCGACTCGACCCGCAAGGCGGGCGGGGCGGTGCGCGTCGACGAGACCTTCAAGGACTCCGTGCTCGTGCCCGGCTTCGTCGAGGCGCACGGTCACCCGCTCATCGGCGCGATCGCGCTCACGCGGCCGTGCCTCACGCACCTTCCGACGCCGAATCCGTACGGCCCGGCGTTCCCGGGCGTCCGGGACCTCGCCGCGTGCGAGGCCGCGATCCGCGCCTACCTCGCCGCGAACCCGGACAACGGGAAGCCTGTCCTCTTCTGGGGTTACGACGTGGTCGCGATGGGTCGCCACCTCGACGCGGCTTGGCTTGACCGCGTGTGCGGCACGCGCGCCGTCTTCGTGTGGGATGCGTCCGAGCACTTTGTCTACGCGTCGACCGCTGCGATGGCGGCGCGCGGCGTCACCAAGGCCGACGCCGCGATCAACGGCGTGCAGACCGGCGCCGATGGCGCTCCGAACGGGCAGTTCCTCGGCGCGACCGCGGCTGGCTGGCTGCTTGCTCCGATCATGAATGAAGTGCTCGCGCCGTCCGAAGTCCCGGGGATCATGAAGTACCTCGTCGACCTCGGCATCAAGAACGGCCTCACGACCACCTGCGACATGGCGCACGGCATGGTCGCGGGCATCGAGCAGGAATCCGCGCTCTTCGCGCAGTTCTTCCGCAGCCCGCTCGGGCCGCTGCGCTGCGTGGTGATCACCGCGGCCGATGTCGCGATCGCCGAGAAGAAGGACGGCGCGGTCGCGTTCGTCAAGAGCCTCGAGGCGAAGAGCGACGACAAGCTCATCTACCGCGGCGTAAAGTTCTTTGCCGACGACGCCTTCCTGAGCTACGGCATGCAGATCACGAACCCGGGCTACACCGACGGCCGCGAAGGCCTCTGGATGACGAAGCCCGCGGACATGGTGGCCGCGTATCGCCCGTGGTGGAACGCCGGCCTCCAGCTCCACACGCATACGAACGGCAACGCAGGCGTCGCCGCCGTGATCGACGCGCTCGCCGGCCTGCAGGCCGAGCGCCCGCGCTTCGACCACCGCTTCGCGATCCAGCACTACGGGATCTCGACCCCCGAGGACGCGATGCGCCTCGCGCGCCTCGGCGGCGTCGCGAGCGTGAACCCCTACTACCTCTACGCGCGCGGCGAAATCAACATCCCCTACCTCGGCACCGATCGCGCCGAGACCGCCGCGCGCTTCGCCACGCTGCGCTCAAACGGCGTCCTCACCGCGATGCACACCGACACGCCCGTCGCGCCGCCGCACCCGCTCGAGTGCATGTGGATCGCCGTGAACCGCCTCGGCCTGAGCGGCACGCGCGTCCTCGCCGAGTCCGAGCGCGTGAGCGCCTACGACGCGCTTCGCATGGTGACGATCGACGCAGCCGCCTCGCTTGGCGTCGACGACCGCGTGGGCAGCATTCGCGCGGGCAAGCTCGCCGACTTCACCGTGCTCGCCGAGAACCCGCTGAAGGTCGACTCGATGAAGATCCGCGACATCGCCGTGTGGGGCGTGGTGATCGGCGGCGAGAAGCATGCTGCCGCTGATCTGCGGCCGTTGCCCGCAGCGCCGGCCCCCGCGCCCGCCGCCGCGAAGCCGCGCGCTGCGCGCGACGCGACGACGGCGCCCGCCGCCCCCGCCTCCGCCGCCACGCGCAGCCTCGCCGCGCGCTACGGCGCGCAATCGTCGGAAGTCGACCCTGCAAAGCTGATGGCGCACCTCAACGGCTGCCGCCTCGAGTTCTGGCGCTCGTTCTCGCGTCAAGGCGTCGCGATCACGCTGGTTGAGAACACGCTCGTCGAGCCCGCGGCCGCCCGCGAAGGTGAAGAGTGACGCACGCCACACGCACCGTCGTAGCCGCAGCGGCTACCGTCGCGTGCAGCGCGCTTTCCGCGCGTATGGCGCTCGCCGACACCGACGATCCGTTTCCGCTGCAGCAGATGCACGAGACGCTTCGGCTGCACCCGGATGCCGGTGCCGAAGGACGCTGGCTCAACCTCGCGCGCGCGAACATCGGCCTCGATGTCATGCCCGGCTACCAGTCGATCTTCGAGGGCAAGGCGCTCGATGGCGTGCGCACCGATCTCTACGGCGCGTTCGTGTGGCAGGCCGCGTCGGACACGCTTCCCGCCGAACGATCGACCGTGGGCGCCGCACGCCTCAACCTGCGCGCCGACGCGCTGCTATTCCGCAACGAAGGCTCTGGCATGGGCCGCGTGACCGCGCAGATCCGCGTGAACGGCGTCTGGCCCGACCGTTCCGACTCGCTGCAGACCTCGACTGGCGCGATCAGCGACCTCGACGAACTCGCCTCGTCCCAGGCCACCGCGCTCACGCGGCTTTCGTACACACAGAGCTTTCTCGACGATCGGCTGATGCTCTCGCTCGGCAAGATCAGCGGCAACGACTATGTGCTCGCGAATGTCTACGCGAACGATGAGTCGCGGCAGTTCCTCGCGCAGCCGTTCGACGGAAACAGCGTGTGGCCCGTCGCGTTCCAGAATCATGCGATCGGCGCAGGGCTCCTGTCGCTGCCCGCCGACTGGTGCTTCGTCAACGGATTTGTGGTCGATGCCGCCTCGAGCGAGACGGCGTGGTTCGGCGACGCGTTCGGCGAGGGCTTCGCGGTCTCGGGCGAGTTCGGCGTGCTTGCCGAGCTCGCAGGCCTGCCCGCGCGTCTGAGTTTCGCCTGGTGCGGCACGAACGCCAACGCAGAGACGCTCGCGAACCTTGCGTCGAACGAAGGCCTCTGGGGCAACGCGTACGGCTCGATCGCGCAGGTCTTGTTGCAGCCGAAGCTCGCGGTCTGGGCGCAGTGGTCTGCGTGCGACGCGAGCGTGTCGAGCGGCGCCGACGCGGAGTTCGCGCTCGGCACGACGATCGACGACTGCTTCGGCCGCAAGGGCGACGGATTCGGTGCGGCGATCGGCTGGACTTCACCCGACACCGCGGGGCTCAACGACCAGATCCTGCTCGAGAGCTACTACCGCTTCCAGGTCGCGAAGGGCGTGCAGATCTCCGTCGACGGACAGGTGCTGATGCCCAGCGCGGACTCTGGCGTCGACGACCCGACCGTGATCGGCTCGCTGCGCGCGGTGTGGCGGTTCTGAGTGTGCGCGGTCCTTTGCGCTATGGAAGCCTTGGGTGCCAGCAGGCTTGAGCCTGCTGATCGACGCGCGTCGTTCAGCGCCCCCGCCTCAACGCCCAAGTCGGTCATGCTTCGTCGCGTTGCCCTTCGAGAGCGCCACGGGATAGCGCTCCGCGTTCTTCGCGAGCTTCTTCTCGACCGCGGCCTTGATGTCGATCTTCGCCACCGCCGCGAACTCGAGCAGGAGGATCATCACATCCGCGGCCTCCTCCTCGACGCCCGCGCGCGTCTTCGCGTCGTCGAGCGCGCGGTGCGACTCCGCGTTCGGCACCCAGCGGAAGTGGTCCATCAGCTCGCCCGCCTCGACGGCGACGGCCATCGCGAGATTCTTCGGGTCGTGGAACTGCTGCCAGTCACGCTCGGCCGTGAAGGCGAGAATCTGCTCCTGAAGCCGTGCGATGTCGGACGCGTGCTGCATGCGGAGCATCGTACCCCACCGCACCGCTACACTCGCCGGCATGCCAACCCGCGCCTATGCAGCCCAGTCGCCGACCACCCCGCTCGCACCGCACGGAATCGAGCGCCGCACGCCGACCGCGCATGATGTCGAGATCGACATCCTCTTCTGCGGCGTCTGCCACAGCGACCTCCATTTCGCGCGCAACGAGTGGGGATTCACGCAGTACCCCGTCGTGCCGGGCCACGAGATCCTCGGCCGCGTGACGCGCGTCGGCAGCGGCGTGACGAAGTTCAAGGTCGGCGACCTTGCGGCCGTCGGCTGCCTCGTCGACAGCTGCCGCACCTGCGACTGCTGCAAGAAGGGCCTCGAGCAGTACTGCACGGGCGGCGGCACCTTCACCTACAACGGCGAGGACAAGCACCTTGGCGGCATGACCTACGGCGGTTACTCGGAGAAGGTGGTCGTCGACCAGGCGTACACGCTGCAGGTGCCCGCGAACCTCGATCCTGCCGCCGCCTCGCCGCTTCTCTGCGCGGGCATCACCACCTGGTCGCCGCTCAAGCACTGGAAGGCCGGCCCCGGCAAGAAGGTCGGCATCGTCGGTCTCGGCGGGCTCGGGCACATGGGCGTGAAGTTCGCGCGCGCGCTTGGCGCGCACACGGTGCTCTTCACCACCTCCAAGTCGAAGGTCGCGGACGGCCTGCGCCTCGGCGCGCATGAAGTCGTGATGTCGACCGACGAGGCTGCGATGGCGAAGCACGCCGCGTCGTTCGACCTCATCATCGATACGGTCTCCGCCGATCACTCGATCGACGCGCTGATGGCGCTCATCAAGCTCGACGGCACGATGTGCATGGTGGGCGTCCCGCCGAATCCGCAGCAGATCGCGGCGTTCAGCGTGATCCTGCCGCGCCGAAACCTCGCGGGGAGCTGCATCGGCGGCATCGCGGAGACCCAGGAGATGCTCGACTTCTGCGGCACGCACTCGATCGCCTGCGACATCGAGCTGATCCGCATGGACCAGATCAACCACGCCTACGAGCGCATGCTCAAGAGCGATGTGAAGTACCGCTTCGTGATCGACATGGCGAGCCTGAAGGGCTGAGGAATCCCGAGCTCGCGGATCCGCGGCCCGAATCGCGAACTGTCGTCCCTTTTTCGAGGAAAGGGCGCAACTTGCCTTGCAACTCCCGCGGAGGTGACCATGCTCCCTCTTGGTGGCCGCCTCGCCGCCGCTTTCCGCCGAACCCCGCCAGCACATCACGCCCGGAGACTCGACCGTGAACACGACCCTGACGCTCAGCTCGATTGCCCTCTGCGCATCCGCGATTCTGCTCGGCCAAGTGTCCGCTCTGGCGGGCGGCAAGAACGGCGGAAAGGGCGACGGCGGCGTCGCCGGCGGCTCGACCGACTGCGCATCCGCGCCTGCGCTGATCGTCGGCGACAACGCCTTCGACACATCCGCATCGACGGTCGCGCTCTCGGTGCCCGGGGCGACCAGCTGCGGCGCGCACACGATGTACAAGGTGAACTACTTCACCTTCACGCCAACCGCGAGTGGGAACCACACCTTCACGACATGCGGCGGCGCATCGTGGGACACGCGCTTGTTGGTCATGACGACCTGCTCGGCTGCATCGGGGGTCCTCGGTTGCAACGACGACACCTGCGGGCTTCAGAGCACGGTTTCCGCTGGTCTTGTGGCAGGCACGACCTATCGCGTGGTGGTCGGTGGATACGGATCGTCGAATGCAGGCCCCGGGACCCTGAACATCTCGATCGGCGGCGGCGGAGGCGGAGGCGGAGGCGGCGGGAGCGGCATCATCGGCCCGGATGTGATCGTCGGCGCGATCCCTGACATCATGAAGTATGGCTCGGTGGTCAGTGGCGGCCAGACCATCATGGCCTACGCGATCGGCACGACGAGCTGCAACATCGGCGACGAACTCCTCGACTGGTTCGCCGCGCCAGACAACCGCCACCCGTTCATCACGCAGAACATCTACCGCATCAAGGGCGGTCGCATCCAGCAGATCGGCCTTGGCTGGGGCAAGCACGGCTTCACCGCGCTGCAGGGAACACTCTGCGGTCCTTGCAAGCCTTCGTCGAGCGGCACCTGGCTCGGCATCGGCTGCTCCGACCCGTACAACGCAAGCCTCAACGGCAGCCAGACGGGTCTTGGAACCCGCAGCGAAGTGAACGCGGCGACCGGCTATTTCCCAGGAACCCCGAACGCCGGCATGCCCGCCGCGCCCGCGACCATCGGGCGGCGCATCCAGGTCAACGCAAACGACCTCAATCCGTCGCTGAACGCCGGCGCGACCTACCTCGTCGAGGGCCAGTACATCCATGCGGGCGACGCTGCGCGCGGCAACGACAACAACAACGCCTCGTGGCGCTCGGCCACCGTTGGCACGCTCACCTCAGGCTCGTACACCATCTCGCTGACCGGCGCGACCGTGCAGCAGCAGCCTGCGATTCACGCGTGGCGCGCGGCCGACGCGACGGTGACGCTCGTGAACGCCGATGTCGTCGACGACGGACGCTTCATCCTCGGCTACAAGGTGTCGCAGAATCCCAATGGAAGCTGGCACTACGAGTACGCGGTGCAGAACCTCACCTCCGACCGCTCGGGTCGCTCGTTCGAGGTTCCGCTGCCTGCGGGCGCGTCGGTGAGCAACATCGGGTTCTCCGATGTCTTCTACCACTCGGGTGATCCATACGACGGAACCGATTGGGCGGTGACGACCTCAGCGGGCGTGATCCGCTGGACGGGACCCACGCACTCCACGAGCCCGAATGGCAACGCGTTGCGCTTCTCGACGATCTACAACTTCTGGTTCGACGCGAATGTGCCGCCGACCGCTGGCAACGCGACGCTTGGCCTCTTCAAGCCAGGTGCCGCCGGCTCCGCGAACTCGATCGCCATCGCCGCACAGGTTCCCACCGTGACAACGATGCCCGGCGACCTCAACGGCGACGGCCTTGTGAACGCGGCAGACCTCTCCGCCCTGCTCGGCAACTGGGGCGGCTCGGGCATCGGCGACATCAATGGCGACGGCACGGTCGGTGCCGCTGACCTCGCCGCGCTGCTGGGCGCCTGGACGAGCTGAACCCGCCGTCGCGCGGCTCGCACGCCCCCCTTCAGGCGACGAATCCATCGAAATGCGAGGCTCCCTGCTAGGCGATGCCCAAGTTGCCGTTTATTTTGCGCTTAGAGGGTGAGTCCCCCCCGCTGAGGCTCGGATGGTCCGACCTCGGTTGGTGGAGTGCGTCTCCGTGTCGTGTTGGTGACGCCTTCAACCCGAGCCCTGCAAGAGAGTTAAGGAGCATCGATGAGCATGAATTCCGCCTCGACGGCGTTGGCAACCAGGCTGACGCGTCACTTCGCGGCCGGCGCAGCCGTTGCCGCCGCCGTTTCGTTCACGGCGACTGCTGATGTCGTCTACACCCCGGTCAACTGGACCATCCCCGCGAACATCGACGGCCTCTACATCAATGTCGAGACCCTCGCCACCGGTTCCTCGGCCGCGACGACGCCGGGTTGGGACATCAACCCCTACAGCGCAACCGCTCTGACCTGGTTCAACGCGACCGGTACCGGCATGCTGCGCTTCCCGGGCGTCACCACGGGCTCCGCGGGCAACCTCCCCGCCGGCACGATCGTCGGATCCACCGGCTCGTACGGCTCTGGCACTGTGACCGTCGGCTCGGCCGCCGGCAACTGGCAGCTCAACGCCGTAAACCTCTTCGGCTTCCGCTTCATCGCAGCGAGCGGTCAGACCCACTACGGCTGGGGTCGCATGGTCGTCGGTTCGGCGATCACGCAGCGAACGATCACGGGCATCGCGTGGGAGAACATCCCCACCACCCCGATCGCCGTCGGCAACGAAGGTGGTCCGCCGCCGAACTACGACCCGTGCGCGAGCTTCAACCCGACGCTGAGCGTCTCGTCGTCCTCGGTTGCTCTCAACCAAGACACCGCGGCGAACCTCGACCTCGGTGGCTCGAGCTGCGCTTTCACGGTGCGCAAGGCGAACTTCTTCAAGTTCACGCCTCCAGCGACCGGCAGCTACATCATCAGCACCTGCCCGAGCGCCGTTGACACGCGCATGGCGGTCGTGACCGACTGCGCCAATCCCGCTGGCACGCTCCTCGCCTGCAACGATGACTCAGGCTGCGGCAACTCCGCCTCGATCACCCTTTCGCTCACGCAGGACTCGCCCGTCTATGTCGTGATCGGTGGTGCCGGCAAGGCCGACCTCCCGTCGCCGCTCCCCGTCTCGATCACGCCTCCGCCGGTTCAGGCCTGCGTGAACGCCATCGTCGCGACCTACGGCGACAACCCGATCTCGAACACGGGCATCACCGAAGATCCGCGCGCATACACCAACGCCACGCAGACCACTTCGGCGGAAGTCTGGAACGCGCAGTGGTTCGCCTTCACCCCGACGGCGACCGGCCAGTTCGTCATCAAGGCCTGCCAGGCGGGCGACACGCGTCTGGCGATCGGCACCTCGTGCCCGCTCGTCGGCGGCATCCTCGGCACGATCGCCTACAGCGACGATGCGCCGACCTGCCTCACCAGCTCGACCGCAACGACCAGCTTCGGCAGCTGGATTGACGCGACCAACAACGGCGCGACCGGCGCGTACGCCGGCTTCCCGCTGACGCAGGATCTCGTCGCTGGAACCACCTACTACATCGCCGTCGGTGGCTTCGCGAACACGGATGTCGTCTCGGGCGTCCTCAACATCTCCGGCCCCGAGGCGCCGAACAACCCGGCCGACCTCGACGGCGACGGCGTCGTCGGCCCGCAGGACCTCGCGATCCTGCTCGGCAACTGGGACGGCACCGGTGTCGGAGACATCGACGCGGACGGCGTGGTTGGTGCATCCGACCTCGGCGCGCTGCTGAACTCCTGGACGAGCTGATCCGTCGATCGGAAACATCTCAACTGAACCCGCGGCCGCGTCGGCAACGACGCGGCCGCGGTCTTTCCCGAGCGCAACCCCAAGCGCTTGAGATTCCGCGGACGCAGATCAGATTTGACACTTGTTCCATCGACCTCGATCTTGACCTGACCAAGCCGTAGGGTCACACTCTTGCATCCGCACGCCGACAGTCGTGCGAATGGTGACGCAACCCGCCTCACCGTCCGTTCGGCGAGCCACTCGATTCCGACTCCCAACATGCCACGCCTCCACCCCGTGCGAACCTCGTCACTCTCCGCCGCCTGCGCGGCCTCGCTCGCCTCGCTCGCCTTCGCGCTGCCGCAGGCCTCCAAGCCAACGCCGCCCGAGACCGAGCATGTCTCGACGCTCACACGGGTTCGCGAGGGCGGCACTCCTTACAACCCGAAGCAGAAGCTGGTGCCCTACGCAGTCGACCTCACGGCCGGCGGCGAGGGTGGCACGGCGGACACGCCCGTTGCGTCGACGATCTCGTCGCCGCCCGAGTACGCGCCCGTCCATGGCGTGCTCTACCAGTACGGCAACAGCTGGAACTCCGTCGTGACGGCTCTCGTGGCAAGCCTCACCAGCAGCGCCCAGTACGACGAGATCGCGTATGTCGTCGTCAACAACCAGACCACCGCAAACTCCGCCACCAGCGCGTTCATCGCGGCCGGCGCCAACATGAGCAAGGTGGTCTTCATCATCCAGCCGAACAACTCGGTGTGGATGCGCGACTACGGCCCGCACTTCATCTTCGAGAACGGCACGCTCGGAGTCGTCGACAGCCACTACTACCCGACGCGCCCCGCCGACAACTTCATTCCCACGCTCGTGGGCGACGCGACCTTTGGCGTACCGACCTACGACCAGGGCCTCTACTACTCGGGCGGCAATTTCCAGGCCGGCCCGAACCGCACGG
>JBEAUK010000094.1:0-22835 GCA_041161465.1 Planctomycetota bacterium
GGCGGAAGAGCTCCCACCACGCGCTCTTCCCGTCGGCGTCGAGCTCGCTGCGCACGCGGTCATGCGCCTCCATCATCGCGCGCATCGCCCACGCGCGCTCGAGCGCGAGGAGTCCGCTCACCTCGGGCGAGTCGGGCGCGCTGGCGACCTCCGCCGGATCGACGCCCGCCCGCGTGGCGCGGCGACGACTCTCGGTCTGCGCGCGGTTGCGTGCATGCGAGATGAGGCCGTTCACGAGCCAGCGTCGGAGCGGGAGGCCGCTCGCCGACCAGCGCGCGAGATATGCGCCGTCAGCAAGCCGCGATGCGAGGAAGTCGTTCACAAGCTCGTCCGCCTCGCCGAGCGCGCGCAGGCTCGACGCGCGGACATACACGGCGAGCGGGTCTGCGTAGCGCGACATCACATGCGCGCGTGCGGCGTCGGGCCGCTCGACGATCTCGGTCGCGAGCCAGGTGGCGTGGGTGGTGGGGAACAGATCGGGCATGTGTCGACTCGCTCGCGCGAGAGATCTGCTTCGTTTGCGTTCGACTTACGGACACGCGCCCCAGCCCGCAAGGACGACCGCAAGATCGCTGCCACCGACGAGGCCGTCGTTGTCGACATCGCAGTCGTACTGCGACTTGCCGCCGCCCCAGGCTGCGAGCAGCGCAGCGAGATCGACGCCGTCGACGGAGTTGTTGCCGGTGATGTCGCCGGGGCAGGGGTCGACCTCGCAGGTGTCAGGCACGCCATTCTGGTTCGTGTCCGCGAGCTGGCCCGCGAGGATCTGGCCGTAGTCGACCAGCCCGTCGTTGTTGCAGTCGGAGGACCACTCGATCACGGCGCGGCGTACTTGATTCATACAAGCAGGGACTGGGTCGCCGTCATCATCCCACCTTCCTTGTGTGTTCCCGCCAACCTGGCTGCCTTCGAGTGTTCCCCAGTGCTGCGCGGCGCTCAGCTGATAGCAGCCGGAATTGTTTGGTTCGCCCGGCTGCCAGTAGCTGAATGTCAGTGGCTCACCCGTGACCCAGCCCCAACCGCCTGCAGGCTCGGCGCTACCTGGTGCCTGAACGAGCCCGATCCAGCCAGAGAATGAACCGCTTCCGATTTGCAGCAGGTTGTAGACAGCCGCATTCTCCTGCTGGTTGGAAAATGTGACCAGATGTGCGCCGAGCGACTGTGTGAAGGAGGATGCACTTGCGAAGGTCCAGTGCGCCTCGCCCGCGGGGTTGGCCACCACCGCATACCAATGCCCATTCCCCCCATCCTCCACCCGCCACTGCACGGCATTCTGCGCCGAAGCGGCGGTGCTCAGTGCGAGCGCGGATGCAACGGCGACTTCCTTCAGGCGGCGCATGTCGATCTCCTCATCGAGTGCAATGCCGCGACGCGAAGACAGCTCGCGCTCGCGGCCGATGAGGAAGGGACGAGCGTCGCCGTTGTGTGAGAAATCGGCGAGATTCGAAGCAAACAGCGCGGTGCCCGAGAGCAGCGCGGCCGCGAGTGCGATCGCAAGTCTCGGTGAGGAACGGGATTGCGTGACCCCGCGCACCGCGTAGAGCATCGCCGCGAGTTCGTCGCTTGTCGGCGGGCGCGCGGGGCGCGTCGCGCGCGTCACCTCGGCGCGGCGGGTTCCTGCGTCTTCCAAACCAGTCCCCCGATCGGTTGCGAGCGGCGCGAGAGGAAGAAGAACATCACGCCGACCGCGACCATGATCAGCGAGAGGATCATCGGCAGCGTGACGCCGCCGAGCATGGCGACGCCTTCATCGGGCTCGCGGAACTGCTCCGTCGCGAAGCGGAGAACGCCGTAGCCTGCCAAGAAGACGCCGCTGACGACGCCGGCCCTCCGCGGGGCGAGCCACGCGAGTGCCATGAGGACAAGAAGCGCCGGTCCTTCCGCAAAGGCCTGGAAGAACTGGCTCGGGTAGTACGCGGTCAAGATCGGCTCGATCGCCTTCACGACCTGTGCATGCGCAGCGCTCGAGTGGTCGTACGCGGTCGCGATCAACCAATCGATGAACCTTGCGTCGCTCACGCGCTCGGTCGCAGGCGCGAGATCTCGCAATGGGTCGAGCGCGGCGGGGACTTTCTCGAACAGCTGGAGTTCCCTCGGATACTTCACGCTCCACCAGGGAGCGTCTGCCTGCATCGCCGTCGGCAGCGCGCGACCCCAAAGCTCGCCATTCACCCAGTTCGCAAGGCGGCCGAACATGAGCCCCCACGGCACGACGAACGCGACCGCGTCCCCCACGGCGAGAATCGGAAGTTTCTCGCGTCGCGCGAACAGGATGATCGTGAGTGCGACGCCGATGACGCCGCCATGGCTCGACATGCCGCCTCGTTGGATCGCGAGGAGTTCCCAGAACGGAAGTTTGTCGCTGAACTCGATGATGAGGTGCGGCTCGTAGAAGAGAACATGGCCCAGCCGGCCGCCAACGATCACCCCGATCACGATCGCGGTGACGAGATCGCCGACCTGACGGAGCGAGAGTGGGATACGGCCCGTCTTGGCGAGAGCACGCAGGATCAACCATCCGACCACGAATCCCGCGAGGTAGGCCGTCCCGTACCAACGCAATCCAACGCCAGGCGACAGCTCGAACACGAACGGATCAAGCGTGTGCACGATGGCATCGGCGAGGATGGCGGGGAGGTCGGTCGTCACGGTGTTGTGGGGATGCTACGGCATGCGGGATGGACTCGCGCCTTGCAGACCGTGCGCCTCCGCTACGCTAGTGTCATGCCCACCAATGGAATGCCCGAGTTTGCCCGCCCGAATCGAACCGGCGATCTGACTCCCCATCTCAGGATCCTGCTCTCCGGGAAGCCGCTGGACGAGGCGTCCGCGCAAGCCGCTTTCGAGGAGATCGCCTCAGGACACTCGACCGAGGCCGAGATGGGGGCGTTCCTCGCGCTGATGGCGACCCGCATGCCGACCGTGGACGAGATCGTCGGCGCCGCGAAGGTGATGCGCGCGAATGTCGCGCGGGTTCCCTGCAAGACCGATCCGCGCGATGTCGTCGACACGGCCGGTACGGGTGGCGCGCCCAAGACCTTCAATGTCTCGACCCTCGCCGCCGTGGTCGCGGCGGCAAGCGGTGCCAAGGTCGCGAAGCACGGCAATCGCTCGCGCACGGGGCGCGGGTCGGCCGAGGTGCTCGAGAAGCTCGGCGTCGATGTGAATGCATCCCTCGAGACCCAGGCCCGGTGCCTCGACGAAGCGAACATCTGCTTCTGCTTCGCAATCCATCACCATCCAGCCGCGCGTCATGTGTTGCCCGTGCGCCGAGCGCTCGGTGTACCGACCCTGTTCAATCTGCTTGGCCCGCTCACGAATCCAGCGGGTGCAGGCCGTCAAGTGATGGGCGTCTTCGCGGGGCACTTCGTGCGTCCGATCGCCGAGTCGTTGGTCCGGCTAGGCGCGACCCATGCGGTCGTCCTCCATTCCGACGATGGTCTCGACGAGATCTCGATCGGTGCACCGACCCGCGTCGCCGAGGTGCGTAACGGCGAGGTGACGGAGTGGTCGATCGACCCACGCAAGCTTGGGCTTGAGCGCGCGGATCCCGCCGAACTCGCACCGCACTCGCTCGACGAGGCTGCCACGCTCTTCACGAACATCCTGACCGGCGAGGAGCGCGGTGCGCGGCGCGCGATGGTGCTCGTCAACGCCGCGGCGGCGCTCTATGTCGGCGGGATCGCGGACTCGATCGAGACCGGCATCGGCATCGCCGCGGAGTCGATCGACTTCGGCAACGCGCTCGCGACGTTCGAGCTCCTGCGAGAGAAGTCAAACGAGCGCTGATCGCTCGTTGAATCTCTCTGAAAAAACTACGGAGATCCGGAACCCGTCATGTTTGGCGTGTAGGTTCATGCATCGACAGGCGTGCGGTGTTTGCACGGCGGTGATTTTCAGCGACTCAAGGTGAAGACGGCGAGAGATGCAGCACCAAGATGCACAGCATCATGGGCCGGGCGATCCCATGCCCGGAGAAAGCGACGGCGCGACCAGAGGTACGGTCGACCTGCGCGGCGTCGTGCCATGGACAACCTGCATCTTCGCGTGCTCACTTTGGATCGGTTGCGCCCTGGCCGGTGGCTCTCCATGGTCCGGGGTGGAGTGGGCGATCTGCGCGGAGACGCTGGTCGCCGCATGTCTCGTGATTTCCGCAGGGTGTGCCGTCGGCGCGAGCACGATCGCCGTCTGCAGGCTGCGCACGCAGCGTGCCTCGAGCGCGAGCAGCGTGATCGGGGCACTCCTCGTGAGCGGATGCGCGATCGCGCTTGGGGTTGGACTCCGTTTCGAGGAGTCGGTGACGGCGGCACGGAGACCACGCCTCGCCGTGCCGAACGAAGGGTGCCTGGTTCGGATCGAAGCGACGGTCTCGGCGCCGTTCGCGGAACGCGGCTTTGCCGTGGACCGTCTCGCCAAGTACCTGGTGCGACCCAAGCGGTTTGTCGGTTTCGTATCCGATGTGGTGTTCATCGATGAGGCTGGCGCGCGTCTCGAGATCGGTGACCCTTCCGCGCTGTTGTCGGTGGCGGTGCTCGACGCGCCACCACCATGCGGAGTCGCCGATCGCATCGCGTTTGTTGGAACCGTCCGGCACATCGACGTCGCGCGGATGCCTGGAGACTCGCGTATCAAGCAGTTTGCCGCGAGGCGCGGCGTCGTGGGTTCGCTCACCGTCGAGTCCCCCTCGCTCGTCCGCTTCGTCTCCAATCCGATCGCCGAGACTCCGGTTTCCGACGCATTCATGCGACTTCGCGAGTCGGCGCGCAGCAGAGTCCGCGAGGCGCTGCTCGAGGGAGTCCCCGATGACGACGAGATCGCGATTCGATCGATGCTGGTCGCGCTTGTCCTCGGCGATGCCGAAGATGGATACAGAACCATCGAGAACTCCTTCCGTTCGGTGGGTCTCTCTCACATCCTCGCGATCTCGGGTTTCAATCTTGCGGTACTCGGTTGGATCGTCGGACTCGCTGCGCGCGTGTTCTCGAGCGATGCGCGGGTGCATGCGCTCGCCTGCGGAATCGCGGCGGTCGGTGCGCTCGTGCTCATGGCGCCCGCGGCGAGCGCGGTGCGGTCGGCCCTCATGGCCATCGTCGGTGCGTCGGGCGGGGCGCTTGGACGGGAGTGGCATGGAGACGCGGTTCTCGCGATCGCTGCGGTCGCGATGCTTGTCTCCGCGCCGTCAGATGCGCTCGACCCCGGCTTTCAGTTGAGCTTTGCCTGCGTCCTCGCGCTTCGACATCTGTCGAGCCCAATCCAGCGGCATTGGCTTGCGTGGATGCCAAGCGACGACCCGAGACGCGGGCACCCGGCGTGGCTCGGGGTGGCAGGGGAGTTTCTCTCGCGAATGCTCGCCTCCGGACTCGCGGCATTCGTCGCCAGCACTCCGATCGTGCTCGTCCACTTTGGCTCGCTGCAACCCTTCGGGACCTTCTTGACGCTTCTCTGTGCTCCGCTCTCGACGGCGACCCTCGCGATCGCTTACCCGAAGGCCATCGTTGGTGCGGTGTGGCCGCCGCTCCTCTCGATTCTCGCGTGGCCGATGTGGATCGCCGCGCGGCTTCAGGTCGAGCTGGTCGAGCTCTCGATCCGATGCGGTGCCGGCTCGATCGCGCTCGGTGGCGTCCACTGGAGCATGGCGGGATGCCTGGCCGTCGCAAGCTGCGTGGCGCTCTGCGCAAGGCGGAGGAGGACGCGCGTCGTCGGGTGGCTGATCGTGGTCGCGATCGTCATGTGCGGCGGGCGCCTCGGCGATCCGCGGGCGCGCCAACCGCACTTCGAATGCACGATGTTCGCGATCGGGGATGGCACGGCGGTCGCGGTCGAATCCGGTGAATCGCTTGTCTTGTTCGACGGTGGCTCAAGCTCGATCGGGAATGTCTCGACCCGCGCACTCCTGCCGTGGATCGATTCGCGTGGCGGAGTCGTGGAGGCGATCTTCATCTCGCACCCGGACCTCGATCACTTGAGCGCGCTTGCGGACATCGCTCGATACGCTCGCGTTGAACGGGTGCTGCTCCACGATTCACTTCTCGCCGCGGAGCGCGTGAATCCTGCGATCGAGGAGCTCTTTGCGACGATGCGCTCGCGAGGCGTCGACTTCCAGCTGGTGAAGGCCGGCGACACGGTCAGGCTCGGTCGCGCGGACTGGTCGGTGCTGTGGCCCGACGAGGGATACCGATCGAGGCGGGACAACGACATGTCTCTCGTGCTGTCCGTGGAGATCGACGCCGAGGATGGGATACGCCGCCCGCGATTGCTGCTTTCGGGCGACATCGAGACGGAGCCTGCTGCAAGACTCGCCGCCATGCATCTTCGCGGTGAAGTCGATCTTCGCTGCGATGTTCTCGAACTTCCGCATCATGGAAGCTGGCGCGAGGCCGTCGTCGAGTACATCGCGGCAGCGGCGCCGTCCTTCATCCTTCAATCGACAGCGAATCGGAGATTCGCGCAAGATCGATTCCAGCCGTACATCGAACCAAGCACCGTGCGGCTGGTCACCTGCCGCGATGGCACGATCCGCGTCTCATTCGGCTCCGATGGCGCGATTCATGCGAGCGTGATCGACGAGTCAAGCGAGACCGGCATGCGGCCGGCGGGCCGTGCGGTGACTCGAAGAGTCCCGCGGCGATTCCGCGTTCGATGGCGGCGCTCACGGCTGTCGGATGAAGCAACCGCGACGAATCGCGACACGGTCGCCTGCGATGCCGTTCCCGCCATCATCCACCACGATCTCGAGCGCGCTGTCCTTCGAGAGCGGTTGAAGCGTGCGGATCGTGGCTCGACGGTTCGCGGCGTCCAAGACGACGGTCTCACCGGCGGTTCCGCTGAATCGGATCACCACCGCGGCTCGCGCATCAAGCGGGATCGGCTCGATGAGCGCGACCTCCGCGCTGAACGCGACGGTGCCTCCTGCATCGATCATCGAGGCAGGCAGCTGAAAGCGCGCGGAAACAGGCCCGTCGAACTCGATGGATCCGAGACCGAGCAGCGATTGATCGGGCGCATCGATTCGTACCTGCGGGCGCGTCTCGTAGCGGTACGACGATTCTGTCGGACGGCACTCGGGCTGACCGCACGCAGCGAGCGGCGTCAGCGCGGAGCGGTCAAAGAGGATCGCCGTCGGCTTGGTGACGGCATCTGTGATCGGCTTGGTTTGGTTGCCGAGAACGAGATCCGGATCCGCGAGGAAGAAGCGCCATCCAGAGTCGGTCTGGAACGTGAGGTCCTTGGCTCGAACGATGCTTCCATCGACCGTCCAGACGAGCGGGTCGCTCGATGGTGGCTGCCCAAGCGCCGCGAAGGTGATGGCCGCGATGCGGTCGGCCTGGATGCGGCGAATGGCCGGGGGCTCCGCGGCTGGCTTGTCCGGCTGTTCCGAGGGTTCAGACTCGGGCGCGGTCGACTCCAGAACGACCTCATCGCCGATCGACTCGACGAATCCTGCGGCAATGTCGCCATTGAGGAACAAGATGGTGTCGGCGTCGGGCCTCGAGGGTGCGCGGCGAGTCGCGACAAGGCGCATCTCGGAAAGCACATCGGTCTTGATCGGAATCGTCCCGACCCATCGATGTTCCCAACGAGGGGGCCGTGCATCTGTCCGCAACACGCCCGGCAGAAACTGTCCGTCGCTGAAGACGAGCGTCCCGCTCCCGAGCTGGGTGAGAAACTCCATCGACCGCCGCCGCTCGGCGTTGACAAGGCATGCGACGATCATGCTTCGGGCGATCTCGGAGGGCTTCGCCTGTACGCCCGCGTCCGCACGAGCCACCATGCACCTGGTTGCGTCGAGCGCGTCCACTCGCCCATCGATCCACTGTCCATCGCGCAGCAGGAACTGGACGCTCGCGGCGTCGGGAAGCTCACCCGACTGCGGCGTCGCGAGAGATCCCGTCGTGGCCGAGAGGAAGAGCGCCGCCGCGATCGCAAGCGAACTCGAGGAAAGGGCGTTGATTCGAAGGTATGCCACGGGTGCGGGCGAGGATATCGCTTGAAGCTAGCGTTGGAAGATCGGGAGATATCGCTTCGGCATCTGAAGCACGATCAGCGCCATCGCCGTCCCATAGGCGTCGCCCTGGGGATCAGACCAAGATCCATCGGGATTCTGCTTCGCGAGCAGCTCATCGCGGATCGCAGGCCACCAGGTCCGCCAGCGCTCGCCGCCCGCGAGGTACATCGCCTGCACCGCGTAGTAGTGGCCATAGAAATAGTGGGGCTGGGAGAATCCTCCCGTGAAGCCTCCGCCTCCGCGAGGAAACGCGTTCTGCTTGAGGTAGTCGAGTCCGCGCTCGATCGATTGATCCTCGTACACGCCGGCGTAGAACAGGCTCGCCACACCGGCGGCCGTTCGCGGCCACGCAGAGCCGCCGAGATCCTTCATGTACCGAAAGCCGCCGTCGGCGTTCTGGCAGGCTCTGACATAGCGGATGGCGTCGTCGATCGTCGACTTCGGCACCTTGATACCCGCGTTCCGCGCGCTCCGAAGCGCCATGACCTGGCAGATGGTGACGGATACATCCGCATCATCCGGTACCGGGTTGTAGCGCCAGCCACCTTCGTCGTTCTGGCTGCTGACGATCAACTGCACTGCCCGAACGAGCGCGTCGCGGACACGGTCGTCCTGCTGATTCATTCCGTAGATTTCTCCGAGGAAGAGGGCGGCGAAGCCGTGACCGTACATCGGTCCGTGCGTCTCGTCGGAGACCAGAAGACCTGTCTCGGTCGAGTGATCGAGAACAAAGTCAAGCGCCTTCTGAACGCTCTCTCCGAACTCGCCGCGCCCCGGGACATTTCCGTCGGCCATCAACGAGATGGCGCACAGGCTCGTCACGCCTACATGCTGGCCAAATCGACCCTGGCCGAAGGCGCCATCCGGCTTCTGCTGCCGCCGCAGGTACTCGAATCCCTTGCGAACGGCCTCCTCGAGTCGTGGATTGATCTCCGCCTCCGAGGGCGCGTTCTCGGCGCCTGTATCTCGCGGCGGCGCGGGCGTGGCCGTGTTCCCCGATCCGGCTTTCACTGGGTTCGTGGGCACTGGAGGCGGACTTCCCGCGGGAGCGGCGGCCTGCCTCGCAAGGCCAAACCCGAAGGACGAAGACGAAGCACTGGCTCGACGCTGCGACATCGAAAGATCGCGAGAACCTTGCTGATCTTGGTATCGGTCATCTACGTCGAACGGCGCGTCCCCATTCATCCCAGCGCCAGCGCGAGTCGCCAACACGACCGTACCGCCGTAGAAGATCGGGACAAGTTCCGCATGAGCCTCGCCCAGCTCGGGCGATCGACCCGCGGACCCCCGATCTGCCGCGGCAGGTGCCGCCATCGCAAACTGAGACCCAAGCAGCAGACCTAGACCAGCTGCCGAGATGCATGGAAGTGCTCGCATCACTTGGACGCCTCCTCGGCGAGCCGCCGGTAGTACTCACGCGTCAATCGCTCGTAGATCGTGGAAACCCGATCGCGGCGGCCCTGAATCACAAGTTCGCGAACTCGCTCGGGCAGCCGACCCCACTCGATTCGCGCCTCGTCGAGTTCGGTGCCGTCGGTGGCGGACTGATCAGGAGGGCGGTCGCCCTGCGAATTCTCTTCGCCCGGCGTTGATCGTTGGTCCTGGCTCCGAGACGGCTGCTGCTCCTTGCCGCCAGACTGCTGACCATTCTGTTCCTTCGGATCTTGCTGGCCAGTCTGCGGCTTGCCGCTCTGGCGTTTCGATTTGCTCGAAGACGACTGGCGCTTCTGCTGCTTCTGGGCCTCCTCGAGCAGGCGATCGAGTGTCTTGACCACATCCTCCTGGATGCGCTGCGTTCCAATCCCAGGATCTTTCGCATCACCAAGTCGCTCAGCCGCCGACTTCATGCCGTCCACCGCACGCAAGACGAGGTCGTCAAGCGACGCACCATCAAGCGACCGCTCAAGCCGCTTCGCTTGCTCGCGCGTCGCGGCGTCGTCCTCGCTCCGCTTCGAAGTCGCGGAATCCTTCTGGCCTGGAACTCCCAAGAGATCATCGAGCGACTTCGGGGAATCCGCTGGGGGCGCAGTCGGGGATGGTGGATTCGACGCAGGTTGCCCTGGCGCGGGCGGCGCCGGCTCCGACTTCGGCTTGTCCTGCGCGATGGCGACTGACGCCACACCGACGGCAAACATGAGCGCAAGCAACCTGCTCCACGCCCGATCACCGCGGCAATCGCCCTTGCGGACGAAGGCCGTGGAGCCGTGGTCAGTCGAAAATTCCTGTGGAGGTCGCTTGGTACTCATGGCTCATTTCCGTCCTTTGCGCCTGGAGCTTCCGGGGCAGCCTCTTCCTGCTCACCGCTCGGTGGCGCGCTGGCTGCAGCCCCACCCGTACGGATCTTCTCGGCGAGCTTGGACCCAAGTTCGAGGATCCGCTGCTGGCGTGCCGCGATCTCACCAAGGCGCTGCGCCCGCTCAACGGCATCGATCGAAGACGCGGCCTCATCGAGTGCACGCGTACGCCGAGCGAGCGAGTCCTGCATCGAACGAAGGAGCTTCACTTCCGCAACAGGCGGGACCGCGCCCGATGGTCCTTGACCTCCGGCACCTTGATTCCCGCCGGCAGCCTCCTGTTCGGCGAACATGTCCTCTTCGTTCGATGCTGCGTCCTCATCAAGTGCGCTCACGATCGCCGCCAGCGCCTCGACAGCATCATCCGCCGAAGGGAGCGCGTCGGCCGGCTTGCCTTCATTCAGAGTCGCCCTTGCGTCGACCAGCGACTCGTTGATGACATCGTGCATGTCAACGAGGGCATCCGATCCCTTGACTTCCTCTTCGGAATCGAGGAGCCGGCGCAAGGCTTCACGAAGTTCCTCCTGCGCCGCTCCGAGCCGTCGGCTCTCAACCAGCTCCCTGCGTCCGATCGACTTGCCGGCCTCGGGGACGATCTTCTTTGCCGCATCGCGAAGCGTGACCTCGCGCTCCAGGAACTCGCGATACTTCTCGAGCAGTTCCTCGCGCTTCTCCTCAGCCGCGCGCTCCTCCGCGCGCTCTGCGGCCTCCTCCGCCAACTTCAACGCCTCGTCGAGATGCTTGAGCGCCGCTTCGGTCGCACCGGCCGCATCCTCGCGCTTGAACTCCATCGAACGCAGCATCGCGGCCGCGGCAGCCATGCTGGTCGCCGCCGAGTCGAGCGAACGCGCCGGCCGCGCAGCCTCGCGGCTTCGGGTGCGCGCATCCGCCGCCACGCCCCGCGTGTTCTGTGACAACACGCCAAACGAGGCAGCAAGCGGATCACGCAATCTCAACTGAGGCTCGTCCGAACCGCCGGGAACGCCAGCGAGCTCACCGCGTCGGTCCTCGGTTTCCTCGATGAGCCGCCTGATCGACTCCACAAGATCCTCAAGCAGCCGCGCGAGTTCCTTCGCCCTCACCTTGCGATCCTGCTCAAGTTCTTGCGCCGCCTTCTGCAGCGCCTCAAGCGCGCGCTCCTGCGCGGCCTTCGACTGCTCAAGCTTGTTTTGCTCGCTGTCCTTCGATGCCTGCTCCATCTCCTCGCGAACGCGGCCATCCTCAGCGGCCTTCGCGGCCGCGTCGAGTGCACGAGCCTGCTGAGGATCCGATTCCTCAAGCGCCTTCGCACGCTCCTTCAGCTCGGACAGCGTCTTCTCGGCTTCCTCGGCGGCGCTCGCCTGCCGCTCCGCGAGCGCATCGATCTCCGCCCGTGCGTCCGGCGACAGTTGCTCCCGCGACTCGCCGTTGGATCGCTGAGCTGCCTGCTGTGTCTCGCGCGCAAGCTGCCGGATGCGATTGGTAAGTCCCTCAAGCCGCCGCCGCGCCGCCCAAGCGTCCTCATCGCGATCAAGGAGTCCGACGAGATCTTCGAGCTCGGCGCGTACCTCGTCTTGTCGCTCAGCCGCTTGCTTCGCATCAGCCTCGCGCTGCTTGCGTTCCTCGGGAGTGCTTGCTTCCTTCCGCGCGCGCTCGAGCGCCTCGCTCGCCTCGGCACTACGAGCCTCTGCCGCCGATGCGATGTCCTCCGCCTGCCGCGCGATGTCCGCAAGGGAACCCTCGGTACGCCCGTTTCGCTCAAGGCGCTCGAGCAGCTGCTTGGCAGACTCACGAATGCGCGCCGCACCTTCGGTGACCGCGGCCTGGGCTTGCTCAAGCGTCGCGTCCGACGGGTCCTTCTCGACTTGCTCCCGCGCCTTCGCTTGACGCTCGTCGATGCGCATTGCATCGCGACGCACACCCGACAGCGAGGAACGAATCTGCCTCTCGAACTCCTCCTCGCCGACGATACGAATCACACGAGGCGCACTTCGTGTCCGTCCATGGCTCTTCTCCGGCGCGCCAAGTCCATCGAAGTAATCCTCTGCGAACGACCGCAGCACGACCGAGTCGCCGGCGGCGAGCTGCAGTTTCGCGATCTCGAGCATCCGCTCGACGCTCGACGCCGATTGCGATCCTGCGATCTCCGCCCGCTCCTCGAACACGAGGCTTTCGGTTTCAGACTTGCCGATCCGAGTCGCGATCTCGATGCCGGCCGAACGAAGCTCCAGGTCGTCACGCTGCTCCGCACGCATCGGGACGCGCGCATCGGCCACGACCGACTCGTCCTGGGCGGGATCGATGATCGCAGCGGTAGGCGCGCGGTCCGTCACCGTGTCGAATGCGAACACGCTCGGCTCGCGCTGGCGAATGCCGTCCGCATCGACCAACTGCGCCTCGATGCGGGTCGGACCACGCGCGGTGAACTCGATCACCCAGCGCGAGGGATCCGCTGAATCCACCACCGGGACGACGGGCCTGCGTGCAGATTCCTCGGCCTTGGTCACCTGAGGAGCAGCTGTGTCCGCTGCCTCGACAGCCGCCGTCTCTCCTTGCGTTGCGTCAGCAGGAGCAGAGTCAGCCCGTCCATCCATCAATCCCTCGCCGATCATCCAGACCGTTGGGTTCGACTCGTCGAATGGAATCGGCCGCGAGAGCCTGAGCTCAAGACGCACTCGGCTCCCATCGAGCAGCGGATCACGGGTCGTCGCGCGTGCATCGGTCCCGCTGCCAAGATCCTCATTGCGCGCGGCCACGACCCGCTGCGCATACGCCGGCGGCTCCACGACGAGCCTTGCGCCCGTCACAGCGGGCGGCTCGACGAGCCGCATCGACCCGACCTGCGTCTCTGAATCCCGCGTGAGGAACACAAACTCGAGTTCGTCCCCATCCGCATCGACAAGCCGCGAGAACGCGCCATCTGGCTGCCGCGACAGCGCGACCTCGGTCCACGCCGACGCCTCGCCGACGCTCCCCGCGCGAACGCTGCGGTATCGCGCGAACACGCGCTCCGCGGCTCCATCTCCCTTCGTCAGTCGCGCCCGCAGCTCGACGGGCGAACCCTTCGGAGCCACGCCCCGCTCGGCCATCAGGCTCTCCACCACGGTCCGCGCCGGCCACGACGCCTCGCTCCATGGCAGGAGCACGCGCTTGACGGCGATCGATGCGTACACCGGCTCAACCGCCGCAAATCCAGCCGCGAGCACGATGCAGGCGGTTGCTCCAAACACACGAACCGCCGTCGGCCGCAGCTTGAGGACCCTGCCGAAGTCCATCCCTCTCGCGCGCTCCTCGAGGTTTCGCACCGCGAATGCAGCGAGCTCGTTGGTACGCGCCACGCCCGTGAGCTCGAAGTCCACCGCAGACGCCAGATGTCCCGCGAGCTCTGGCCGCTGTCGCTCGATTCGCTGCGCGATCTCAATAGGCCTCGGTCGGAACCGAAGCGCGGGGATCACGAACTTGCGTACATCGACCACCACCAGTCCCACGATCACGCAGAGGAACATTCCGCGAAGGATCGACGGAAAGCGAACCAACGAATCAACCGCGGCGGTCACCGACACCGACACGACGACAAGGATGACGAGCGCCGCGCACGCCGCCGCGATCCGAAGAACGCGCGCGCGCACCGCCAGGCGCTCGATGGCCTTCACCGCCTCGCTGCGCGGGCTGGTTGGACCTGAAGTTGGATCATGATCCGCAGGCATTGATTCCTCGGCATCGGCCCGGTGCGTCACACCAGCCTCAGCAATCTCCTTCCCGTCCACTCAACCGCAAGAAGAACCAGCAGCAACGCGAACGCGACTGGCGTATCCCAGATCGAACGAAGCACGCTCTCGTCGATCTCGCGTGCACGCAGTGGCAGCAGCGACGGAAGCTCGCGCAGTCCGTCGCCATCGAGCGTGCGTCCGCCGGAACGCTCCGCCAGAGACGCAAGCGCCTCATGGTCGGCGTCGCCACGGCGCATCTCATCGTCAGCGCGGATGACTTCGAACGCAGCCTCGCTCGAGCCGAACGCAGGATCGGTCGCAACCGCGCGGAACGAGCCGAGGCGCTCCGCAGGGAAGATCGCGCTCGCCTCCGCGCCTTCGCGCGAAAGCTCGATGCGAGCGACCGGCGCTCCCTCTGCATCACGAACCTCGATCGGAACCGTCGATGGTGCGACCGCTGCGGTCTCCTCGTCTCGGAAGCGCACCGACACAAGCACCGACTCTCCCGGCGCCACGCGCGCGGGCGATACCGTCAGCACCGCACGCGCATCGTCATTCGCGAGAGCCTCGCGCGCCAGAAGGCGCACAAGCGGCACCCAGAATCTCTCCGGGAATCGTTCGCCCTGTCCGTATCGCCAGCGCCAGATCTCGTCGGTCGCGACATAGACGACCTCGCCGGCACCGAAGCGCATGCGCATGACCGCTGCGCTCGGCTCCTGCGCCGAAGCGCCGACGCCGGTCACTTCAGCAAGCGTCTCGGTGGTCGGCTTGAGACGCGAGCGCGGCACAAGCTGGACGAACCTGAGCTGTGGCCACGAGAGCGTGCGATCCGTCAACGCCGCAGGCCACCCAGACGGCTCGTCGGAAAGCCTCAGCACGCCAAGCCGATCCGCCGATTCCGTCGGGTTCATCACGCTTCCGCCCGTGCGGGCCTCAAGCGTGAGAGGCGGCCGGAACGGCATCAGGTCGGCAAGCACCGTGCCTTCCCACGACGCCGGCGTGGAGCGATCGCCACCGATCCAGAGGAGCCCCGCACCGCGTTCGCTGACCTCTGCACGGATGATCGCGAGCTGCTCCGGCGAGAAGTAGCCGCTCGGGACATCGCCGATGATGAACAGGTCGTAGCGAGCGAACTCTTCCTTCGTGCGCGGAATGCGCGCGATCGGCATGTTGCCTTCCTGCGCGAAGTCGCGATCCGCGGAGAGCAGCATGATCGAGCTCTCGACATCCCGCTCTCGAAGCAGCAGGTTCTTCAGGTATCGGTACTCCCACCTCGAGGTACCCTCGATGTAGAGCAACCTGATCGGCCGATCGACCAGCTCGAGCGTCACCGCACGCGTGTTGTTCTCGCGCACGAGATCCGCGCGTTCCGCGACAAGCTCCGCGCGCACCGTGCGCGACCCCGCCGCCTCGCCCACGAGCTCGAGCACGACCACCGACTCGGTGGATCCGTTGTTCTCGACGGGCTTCGACTCGATCTCGGCGCCCGTTTCCGCGTCGACAAGTCGAACCGACAACGGTCCTTCGATTCCGCCGCGATCGACGCGCACCTCGACGGGTACGCGATCGCGCACGAACGCCCGCGTCGGTGCCGTCGCCGACACGATCGCCGCATCGCCCACGGCATCCTTCGCCCCGAGCGCGACGGTGAAGACCTTGATCGAATCGCGCTCGAGGCGGCGGATCGTCTCGGCTGCAACGGGAACGATCGACCGACCGTCGGAGACGACGAGCACACCGCTCACCGGCCGACCGGCCGCGCGCGCGAGCCCTTGGCGGATCGCGCTGTCGAGATCGGTTCGATCACCACTGACCTCGCCGAGCTCTGGCAAGACACGCGCATCGGTCGCCGGGCCCGCGGCCTCGCGCGACAGCGAGAAGATGCCGCCTGCGAAGCCAACGAAGTCGATGTCCTTGTCGCGCGCGATCTCTGCAAGCGCGGGTTCACCCGCCTCAAGCAGCTCCACGAGCTGCTGCGCCCGCGACTTGCCGCCTGGCGCGTCCTCGATCAGGAGCGACTGGCTGCGGTCGACAAGCACGATCAGGCGATCACGCTCGATGCGGGTCCGCTCGAACCGCACCGAAGGACCGGCGATCAGGACCGCAAGCAACACGATCGCCGACGAGCGAAGCACCGCGAGCCCGCCGCGTGCGAACCTCGATGCCGACGATGTTCCCGATGCAAGCCGTCGGTAGCTCCACCAGCCGATCAGGCACGCTCCGACCACGATCAGGAACCACACCCAAGTCGCGACAGGACGCTCGAAGACGAAGACCATCGCCTGCGCATCGTCGGGCACGCGCTCGCCAAGCACCCATTCAATCGCTGCGCGAAGCAGCGGCGACTGCGAGGTCGACGGCGCCGTCATCGACCACCTCCGACCGGCACGCGCTCGTCGCCTGCAGGCTTCGCCAACGCACCGCCACGCGGACGCACGCGTCCGACCGTGGCCACGATCCCGCCGGACCGACCCGCACGCTCGAGCGAAGCGTGCGAGAAGAACCGACTGAGGAAGCCCTCGAAGAGAAGTGCAGCAAGCGCAAGCACGAGCAGCGCGAACGCGATGCGCGCGCCCTGATTCGCTCCTGAACGCGCTTCCTTCGCAAGCGCCGCCTCGGCGGCCACAGCCTCGTTCGAGCCCGCGATCGCAGCGATGCGAACCGTTCCGTTTCCGCGGAATGCGGCACGCACCGCATCGTCGCCAAGCGGCGTCAGCGCGAGGCTCGACGCAGGCTGATTCACGACCAGCACCGAACCGCCGTCGCCGCGAAGCACGCCTGCCGCGCGAATCGGCTCGACCGACGCGCCATCCTGCTCGACCACGACGACCGAGCCGTCACCCGCACGCAAGCGCGTCCCGGGCTTGCCGCGCACACGCGAGCCAACGGCGACCTCATCGCGAACCGCAGCCATCTGCAGCGCGGTGCGAACGGTCTCCTGGAAGAGCGGAACCATCAGCGGCTTGACGGGAAGATTCGACCACGCGAGCTCAGGCGCCGACGCAAACAGAACCACGAGCCCGCCGGACGCTTCACTTGCACCTTCGTTCGCTGCGGTTGTCTGCGCGACCACGAACGGAGTTCCATCCGCAAACGCAAGCACCACCTCGCCCGCGGCCGCGCCTTCGATCGCGACCGAGCGGCTCACGGAGACCGGTGCAACGAGCGCTGCCAACTCAGGCTCGATCGACGCGAGGATGCGGCTCGTCGGCTGCTCCTCGGCCAACAGCCGCGGCGGCGCCGAATCGACAGCCTCCGCGCCGACCTGGAGCGTGACGCCGAGCCGCGGAAGCAGCATCGAGCCCCACGACTGGACGCGGGATTCACCCGCGGGAAGTACGACTGCAACGCCTCCGCCGCGCACGAATGCGCCGATCGCATCGGCCGAGGACTGCGAGAGAAGATCCGGGCGCGCGATCACCACCGCATCGAGCCCAAGCAATGCGCGCGCATCGCATGCAGCCGGATCGATGTCGCGCAGCCGCATTCCCGAACCAACGGCGGGCGACAGTGCGCGCGAAACCCAGAGCGAAGCCGGGATCTGATCGAGATCGGATGCATCGAGCGCTCCACGACGACCGATCACGCCGACTTCGACCTCATCGCGGACATCGACCACGGTCCACGCGGCGTTTCCGGGCGTAAGCGCATCGTCATCGAGTCGCACCTCGATCGCAGCGCGCCTCGATCCGGTCGCACCCGCTGCCTGCGGCACAACCTGAAACTCGACCGTCGCCTCGGACTGACCGCGCTCCCAGTTCACGAGGCGCGGCTGCGCCGGCGCAAAGCCGTCACCCGTCACGCGCACCTCGCTGCGACCCGCGTCGAGCGACGCGCCTTGGCGCAGGAGATCCACGCGCACCGCAACGGTTCCGCCGACAGGCGACGGGCGCGCCTCGATCTCGACGACATGCACATCGATCGGCGCATCGCGCGCAGGCGGCAACGCGACGATCTCGAGCTTCGACCGAGCTTCATCGGGCGGCTCGGCATCCGACGCCAGCGTGGGTTCGGCGGCCACGGCGGCGGCCACACCAAGCGAACCTGCACGGAACGCGCTCGCGATCACGATCTGCCCGTCCACAGCGCCCGACGACGACGCAGCCTCCGCCGCCAGCGATCCACGCGCAAGGTCCACGGCGCCACGCAGGTCGCTCGGCGACTCGCTCGGCGTGATCGCCGCAAGCTCGCGGTCGATCTGCGCCGCATCGCCCGTCGGCGCGAGCAGCAGGCGCGGCGGCGTCGACGCGAGCACGATGCCCACACGGTCGCGCGTCCCGCGCTCGGCGATCAGCTTCGACGCCTCCGCGCGCACGCGACCAAGCTCCGTCTCGGCACCGATGCGCAGAGCGCTCGTCGTGCCATCATCGACGACCAGCATCAAGGTGCGCGCGCGGTCACCGAGCACGCTGTCCTTGCCAAGGAAGGGCACGGCGAGTCCGAGTCCGACGCACAGCACCGCGAGCGCACGCAACGCCAGCACCAGCCACTGCTCGAACTTCAGGCGTCGGCTCGTGCGCTTCACGGCCTCGCGCAGCAGTTCCATCGCCGCCCAGTCGACGGGAATGCGCCGCCGCCGGAACAGCAGGTGGATGATGATCGGAAGCGCGACCGCTCCGACCGCCGCCAACGCGATGCCGGGGTGCAGGAAGTTCATCCGCCGCGCCTCCCAGCGAAACTCATGCGTCGATCGAGCAACGCCGCGAGCACGGGACCGACCGACTCGTGCGTGTCGCACACGAGCGCATCCGCGCCAAACCCGCGTGCGATGCGGTCGACGCCGTCGACATGTGCGCGCAACAGCTCGAGGTACGCCTGACGCACCGCGCGCGGATCCGCCTCGACGCCAAGCTCGCCCTCAAGCCCCTCGAAGAGCGCGGGCGTATCGATCTCAAAGCGCAGTTCCTGACGGTCAAGCGTCTGGACGAGCATCGCGTCATGCCCGCGGTGCGACAGCCGCGCCATCGCGCCGCGCAGGTCGTCGAGCGGCATCAGGAAGTCGGACACGATCACGAACAGCGCGCGGTTCTGGACGCGCGCGACCATCTGGTCGACCGAGCGGCCGATCTGCGCGCGGCCCTTCACGGGTTCGCCGCTCAGCGCGCCGACGATCGCGCGCCACTGGTCGCGCTGGCTCGAGCGCTTCACCTGCGAGCGCAGCTCCTCGTCGAAGAGCGCGAGGCCCACGCGGTCGCCTTGATGCAGGCACAGGTACGCAAGCGCGGCCGCGGTCGCCGTCGCGTGGTCGAACTTCGTCCACAGCCCGCGCGCGCGGCTCGCGTCGGTGCCGCCCCAGCCCTTCTTGACCGGCAGCGTGCCGAAGCGCATCGAGCTCGAGCGGTCGACGAGCACCATCACATCGAGGTTCGTCTCCTGCACATAGCGCTTGACATACATCTTGTCGGTGCGCGCGAACACCTTCCAGTCGATCTGGCGGATGCTGTCGCCGGGCGCGTACTGGCGGTGCTCGGCGAACTCGACCGCGAGGCTCTGGTACGGCGAGCGGTGCATGCCGCTCATCACGCCCTCGACGATCATCCGCGCACGAAGCTCGAACGGCGCAAGCGTGCCGAGCGTCTCGGGCGCGAGATACTGCTCGGCGCGAAGCGCGCGCTCGTTTGGCCGTTCACGCGAACGACCGTCGTTCATGTCGCGGTTCGAATCCAAACGCTGCTGGCTCCCGGCGGCGGTGGCCGCCACGCTTCACGAGTCCATACCTCACCAGGCCGCGCTCAGCGCACGACGCTCTCGAACTCGCGCGAGGCGCTCCCGCCGCGCACGCTCTCGAGAATGAGCTTCACGACATCGTCGGCCTTCACGCCGTCGGCTTCCGCGTTGAAGTTCGTCACGATGCGGTGACGCATCACCGGCAGCGCGATCGACTCGAGGTGTGCGATCGTCGGCTTCTCCGCACCCTCGACGAGCGCGCGCGCCTTCGCCGCAAGCACGAGGAACTGGCTCGCGCGCGGACCCGCGCCCCACGCGAGGTAGTCGCGGCAGACCTTGATCGCCTCGCCTTCCTCACGCACGCGCGTGGCGCGCACGATGCGGATCGCATGGCGCAGCACATCCTCGGAGACGGGGATCTGCCGCACCAGCGCCTGCATGCGCACGATGTCCTCGGCCGACAACACCGGCGCCGGATCGGAGAGACCCGTCGATGTCGTGCGCGAGACGATCTCGAGCTCCTCGGCCTCGGTCGGGTAGTTCACGCGGATGTTCAGCATGAAGCGATCGAGCTGCGCCTCGGGCAGCGGATAGGTGCCTTCCTGCTCGATCGGGTTCTGCGTCGCAAGGACGAAGAACGGGTTCGGCAGGCGGTACTGCACGCCGTTGACGGTGACCTGCCGTTCCTGCATCGCCTCGAGCAGCGCCGACTGCGTCTTCGGCGGCGTGCGGTTGATCTCGTCGGCGAGCACGATGTTCGCGAAGATCGGTCCCTTCACGAACCGAAGCGCGCGCGAGCCGGTCGCCTTGTCTTCCTGGATCACCTCGGTGCCGGTCATGTCGCTCGGCATGAGGTCGGGCGTGAACTGGATGCGCGAGAACTGAAGGCTGAGCGTCTTCGAGAGGCTCGAGACGAGCAGCGTCTTCGCAAGGCCAGGCACGCCCTCGACGACGGCGTGACCGCCGCAGAGGATCGCGAGCATCGCCTGGTCGACGACCTCGTCCTGACCGACGATCGACTTGTGCACCTCGCGGCGGACACGGTCGATCGCGCGACGGACTTCGGCGACTCCGGTGACGAGGTCGGGCCAGCTCGGCGACAGGGCCGGTTCGGCGATGGCCCACTGGTTGGAAGGGGTGGCGTTCGGGTGATGGATATTGGTCGAGTCCGACATGGTGGATGTGCCTAGCCTCTCCCTGTCTTTCGGCTTCGGCGAACCCCTCGGGATACGCCCTTCAGGGAGAAAACCGAAGGTTGTCCCGATCGGCTCGGCGCAAGCGCCAAATTTCCGCCAACGGGGGGCCGACACCCCGACCAACCGCCGCCGAAAGGCCGCGGTGCGCGTAGCCTGCGAGTATAGGGCGCGCCCCGTTGAGCCATGCCTGAACTCCCCGAAGTTGAGCACCTCCGACGATCCCTCGACCCTTGGGTCGTGGGCTGTCGATTCGGGAAGGTCTCGGTGCGGCGTCGCAGCGTGGTTTCGCTTGCGTCCGACGAGCTCCGCGGCGACCTCGACGCAGCGTTGCTCGCGAACTCGACCATCGTGGAGACCCACCGGCACGGAAAGCAGATGGCGCTCGAGGCGCTGAACGGTCGCGTGCTCGTGATCCAGCTTGGGATGACCGGCTCTGTGACCATCGAGCGGGGGAGTTACCCGCGCGGCATGGACGCGAGGCACCGGCATGTCGTGTGGGAGTTCAGTCCCTCGCCGTTGACCGCCCGGAGAGCCGGCATCGAGGTCGACAAGCCATGGCGGCTCGTGTTCCGCGATCCGCGGCGATTCGGCGGCCTCACAGCCTACTCCTCCTACGCCGCCCTCAAAGAAGCCTGGTTGACTCTTGGACACGATGCAGCGAACCCCTCCGGGTCGTTGCTTCGGATCATGATGGAGAAATCCAAGCGCCCGATTAAGTCAGCCTTACTCGATCAAGCCATGATCGCCGGCCTTGGGAACATCTACGCTGATGAGTCGCTCTTCGGCGCACGCATTCACCCGCTGCGATTGTGCAACTCTCTGACCGGAAAAGAGTTTCATCGACTCACTGCGCATATCCGTCGGATCATCAACTCTGCGATCCAGGCGGGAGGCTCGACCCTCCGCGACTACCGAGACGCCTTCGGCCAACCGGGAGACGCCGTCCAGTCTCACCAGGTCTACGGTCGCGCTGGTCTTCCCTGCCTCCGCTGCGGCACGATCCTCGAGGGCTTCCAGCTTGGCGGTCGGACGACAGTCGCCTGCCCGCGCTGCCAAGACTTATCCACAAACTCAGCGAAGCCGCTCGCCTGACGGTTTCCGGTGATATCCACAATTCTCACCTGCGCCGCGCGCGCATAAACGCTGCCGAGAACGAGGGTTCTTCAGGTCGGAAGGTTCCCCGTTCTGGATGAGAAACCATCCCTGATTCAATATCTCTTCCTACCTAGTAAAAGAGCCTGTTGGTATCCGCATAAGTCGCGAACACGAGACGGAAGTCAATAGAGCGTAAGGACTTCCAAGCGCACGGCGAATCGGGAAACCTGACAACTGGCTGTCGATTGTCTTCGGTTCGGTTCTGTTGGGTGCACTCAAACTCGCCAGATCCGCCCTGGAAGGTCCGTGTCAGGTTGTCCACATGTCGGTCAAAGCCGGCTTCGGGACAGTCGCCAACAGGATGTCCACAGAGGCTTGGAGTCAGCGTGACACACGCTGGAGGAGGTCTTGCTCGATGCGATCGACCTCGGCCTGGAGCTTCTGGTCGGCGCCGGCCTTCTCCTCGATCGTCCGCACGGCGTGCATGACGGTGGTGTGGTCGCGGCCGCCGAAGTAGCCACCGATCTCCTCGAGCGAGAAGCGGGTGTGCTTGCGGGCGAGGTACATGCAGACCTGGCGGGGCATGGCGATCGACTTGTGGCGTCGCTTCGAGAGGAGGTCGACCAGCTTCACATCGTAGAAGCGGGTCACGCTCTCGATGATGGACTGGAGGCTCGGGGCGTTGCCCCCGCGCGAATCGTTGTCGTCGTCGTCGATCGCCTGCTTCGCAAGCTCGAGGCTGATCGGCTGGCCGTTGGCCATCGCGAGGCCGCGGATCCGCGTGAGCGCGCCCTCGAGCTCGCGGATGTTGGTGTCGACCTTCGCGGCCACATAGGGCGGCACGTCGTCGGGGAGCTCGAGTCCGTGCAGCGCGGCCTTCGCCTTCACG
>JBEAUK010000099.1:0-2564 GCA_041161465.1 Planctomycetota bacterium
TCTTCCTCTGCTCCCTCAATCCCGGACTTGGCCCACACGACTACTTCGGCGAACACCACGTTCCCGAGTACCGCAAGGCCTTGCTGAAGAATCTCAGACAGGACCGCGATGTGAGGTTCCCGTTCCTCGATCCCGCACACGCGTGGCATGGCGGCAGCGCGTACTGGGCACCACGCCTGCGCGGCATCACGGAAGGCGTCAAAACGGCCCTCAATATCGAAATGAGAGAAGCTCGCGAGGTTTGCGCCGAGCACATCGCGGTGCTTGAGCTTGTCCCGTACCACTCAGGCAACTTCAAGCTGAACCGCCGAGGCATCGACGCGTTGGAGTCAACCAACCTGATTCGGAACTTCGTCTTCAGCGAGCTGCTCCCGCGCCACCGGGACAAGGACTGCAAGCTCATCGTGCTGCGGTCGCGTGACCTGTGGCTTCGCCCCGGGGTGAAGGCCTCTGGCTTCCCCGTGCCCGCAATGCCGCGGAACGCCTACATCGCCGACCGCGACGCCAGGGATGCCGCGGCGATGATCTGCCGCTTCGCCTGAAAGAGCGCGGAATCGCCCCGACGAAAGCGACGCAAAAAGCGACGCACTCTCCGCCCAAAGCGGCACAAAAAGCGTCACAGCACCCGACCGCGTGGGTTCGCAACGCCTCGTTCGACTCGCTCGTAACCCCCCAAACGCAGCGTGGTTGTGCCGCTCGTTGCGAGCAGGCACAACCACGTGCGATTCTTCACAGTGGGCGGAGAGGGATTCGAACCCCCGTAGACGTAAGTCAGCAGATTTACAGTCTGCCCTCGTTGGCCACTTGAGTATCCGCCCGAAGTGGGTCCCGCGGGGAAGCGGGTCGGAGAGTCTACCCGCGCTCTCGGGGGGTCGCAAATGCCTTGATTCCTCGCGGGCGCAAAGCGCGTCTGGCGCCCGTGAATATCGGCACTGCCACAGCAGCCACGACGCGTTTAGCTGATTCCCGCGGCCTGCAGTTCCTGCTCGCCAAGGAAGCCCGCGGGCGCCGTCGTCGGCGGCATGTCGCCCGGGCTCTGGTAGAGCCGCAGCCCGAACGCGGGCGCCGCGAGCGTCACGCGGTCGAGCAATGCGCCTTCGATGCTCGCGAGATCCGCGCCTGCATCGGGCCTGATGAACGCCAGGAGATCGACGGGGACGCCCGTCGTTCCAGCTTCCTGCTGCGTGACCATGATCGGCAGCGTCGCATCGACCGCCGGATGCGCCGCGAGCGTGCGCTCGACGAACGCGCGATACGCGCAGAGGTTCGTCACGGGCGCATCGCCAGCCGCCGCGCGCGCACGCTCCGCGGCGCCGCGCAGCGATGGGTGCGCCGACAGCCGCTCGAGTTCCGTCGGGTCAAGCGCGCGCACCGCGCGGATGTCGACGCGGAAGGTCCGCCGCACGCGCCTGCCCGCGAGGCCGTACTTCGAGCGGTAGTTCAGCCACGGCTCCTGCACGAAGCGCGAGATCGGCACCGAGTGGACGGTGCCGTCCGCGTTCTGCACGCGCACGCTCGTCGTCTTGATCTCGGCGATGCGACCGTCGATCGAGTGCTGCTTCATCTCGACCCAGTCGCCCACGCGGATCGCGTCGTTCGCGGTCAGCATGAGGTTCGCGACGAGCGAGAAGAGCACATCCTTGAAGACCACGCCGATCACGGCCGCGACCGCGCCGAGCGCGGCGAGGAAGACAAGCGGACTCTTCCCGACCGCAAGCGCGGCCGCGGAGATTCCGCCGACGAACGCGATCACGACCATGCCGACCTGGCGGTACCCGCGCAGCGCGCCAGGCCGGTTGACCTCGGGCCGCGACGAGTAGAGTTCGTCGGCGAACGCCATCGCGCGCGACGCCGCGACCATGCCGCGCACGATCGCGAACGCCATCGTGAGGTTCGCGACATTGCGCGCGACGATGACATTCAGGACGCCCGCGTCGCCAAGCACATCCACAAGGCGCGCGACGAGCAGGATCGGCACGATCGACGCGATCGCGGGGATCACCTTCGAACTGCGCACCGCGTCGGCCATCTTCTTGCGCTGCGCCTTCTCGAGCGCACGCATCACGACCGCGCCGAGCAGGCGGCAGATGGCCAGATGCAGCAGGAATCCGATGGCGACGAGCGACGCGATCGCGATCGCGTTCCACGCCGCGGGATGCTCGCGCAGCCACTGGCCGAAGCTCGTCTCCTCGATCGCCTCGACGACATCGAGCGTCGCCTCGCGCATCGCGTCAGGTCGCGCTTCCTCCACCGCTGCCGCAGCACCATCGGACGCCGTCGGACCGGGCGCCTCGACCTGCCGGTCTGCCGGGGTCGCCTCCACGATCGGCGGAGTCTCCTGCGCCGCCGCCACGAACGAGCGCGGGCACACAAACGCGAGCGCCGAAACCAGAACGGCCATCCACTTCATCGCATGCACGGCGAAAGCTCCCTCTCCACGCAGACTCGGCCACCCCCAGGCCAACGCCTCGAGAAGGGCAACCCAACGAAAGCCGCCTACCGGAATCGAACCGGCAACCTCCAGATTACAAATCAGGTGCTCTGCCAATTGAGCTAAGGCGGCG
>JBEAUK010000034.1:0-5092 GCA_041161465.1 Planctomycetota bacterium
TGGCGGTGGTGGCGGCGGCGGCTTCGGCGGTGGCGGCGGCGGCTTCGGTGGTGGTGGCGGCGGCTTCGGCGGCGGCGGCGGTGGTTCCGGCGGCGGCGGCGGCGGTGGCATCATCGGCGACCCCGGCGAGGATCCCGAGCGCAAGACCCGTCAGGAGCTGATCGACCAGATCACCGAGATCATCCAGGAGCAGGTCGACCCTGAAGGTTGGAAGGACAACGGCGGCGACACCGGTGCGATCCAGGAGCTCAACGGCAACCTGATCATCACCAACACCGCGCGCAACCACCGTCAGATCGAGGGTCTCCTGACCCAGCTCCGCGCCATCCGCGCGCTCCAGATCAACTACGAGTGCCGCGTCATCGGCGTCACCAGCGACTGGTTCGAGCAGATCGGCGTCGATCTCGATCTGTACTTCAACACCAACGACCAGATGTGGAATCAGGCCCGCGCGGCCGATCCCAACTTCAACCTGAGCGACTTCTTCTTCAACGACGGTCCCGCGAAGGGCTCGCTGAAGGATCCGGTCATCTTTGGCCCGCTCGGCTCTGGCGCGAACCCAGGCGTTCCGGGCTCTCCGAACACCGGCGCTTCTGGCGCCGCGGTCGGCGTCCCGACGGCGGACGGCACTGACATCCAGTACGTCTACGGCCCGGTTGGCTCGCCCATCCGTCGCCAGCAGGGCTGGACGCCGATGACCTTCAACCAGGATTCGTCGGGCATCACCAATGCGCTCGGCTCGGGTGCCATCACCGGCATCGGCAAGACGATCCTCGACAACGGCACCGCCGCTGCGACGACCGGCTTCAGCTACATGGACGACATCCAGGTCGACCTCCTCATCAAGGCAACGCAGGCCGATCAGCGCAATGTCGTGCTCACCGCTCCGCGTCTCACCCTGATGAACGGCCAGCGCTCGTTCATCACGATCGCGAAGCAGATCTCGTTCATCTCGGGCCTCACGCCCGTCACCGGCGACGCCAGCGGCGCATTCCAGCCGCAGGTCGGCGTCGTGCAGGACGGCTTCGTGCTCGATGTCGAAGGCGTCATCTCGGCAGACCGTCGCTATGTGACCATGACGGTCGCGTTCGACACCAGCACCGTGCTTGGCTTCGACACCGTGCCGATTCAGGGCGCCGTCGGTGGCACCGGCACGACCGGTGGTCGGGGCAGCGAGTTCGCTGCGTCGATTCAGCTGCCCGAGATTCAGGGTCAGTCGATCCGCACCACCGTCAGCGTTCCCGACAAGGGCACGATCCTGATGGGCGGTCAGCGCCGCTTCAGCGAGGTCGAGATCGAGTCGGGCGTTCCGGTGCTCTCCAAGATCCCGATCGTCAACCGCTTCTTCACCAACCGCATCGACGGCGAGCAGGAGCTCACGGTCGTCATGCTCATGCGGCCTGAGATCGTGATCCAGAGCGAGAACGAGGACCTGCTCTTCCCAGGTCTCGTCGATCAGCTCGGCAACATCGGCGGCTAACGCCTCCAATCGAGTCAGTTCCCGTCGGCGTCGCTCAAAGCGGCGCCGGCGGTCTTTTTCAGCTCCCCTCCGGCACCGATCGTGCGTCGGCTCGCCGCGTGCGTGTGCTATCGTGCCGCGCAAGCCCGAGGAGGGCCCATCCAAACATGGCAGCGAGCCCGACCCATATCAGCGTGCGCAAGATCGACGGGATCACCCGCATCGACTTCGTGAACCGAAACATCCTCGACGAGCTGAACATTCACGAGATCAATGTGCAGCTGATGAAGGTCGCGGAGTCGGAGTTCCGTCCGAAGATCGTCATCGTGTTCCGCAATGTCGAGCACTTGTCTTCGGCTGCATTCGGCGTGCTCGTTGCGCTCAAGAACCGCATGGACAGCCGTGACGGCCAGCTGCGTCTCTGCGAGATCCAGCCCAAGATCCGCGAGGCGTTCGCGATCACCAAGCTCGATCGCGTGCTGCCGATCCACGACACCTACGACGCGGCCGTCGCCAGCCTGAACTGAACAGACCACGCCGCCGCGCGTCGTCGCCGACCCACCCTGTTCCGATGAGCGATCCCTCCACCGTCTTCGCATGCGACGAAACGCTGCAAGAGCTGCGTGCGGGGCTTGAGCGTGTCCACGAGATGGTGGGTGCTGCGCTGTCGCGCTTCGGGTTCGACGAGGGTGCCGCGTTCGCGATCCGTCTCGCGCTCGAGGAAGCGATCGTGAACGCGTTCCGCCACGGGAACCGCAACGATCCGACCAAGGTCGTGTTCTTCCGTTCGCGCATCGACGGCCAGGCCGCGTGGTTCGAGATCGAGGACCAGGGACCGGGCTTCGACCCGAAGGCGATTCCCGATCCCACCGATCAGTTCAACATCGAGATGCCGTCCGGCCGCGGCGTGATGCTGATCAAGGCGTACATGACCGACGCCGAGTACATCCCGCCGGGCAACAAGCTGCGGATGACCTATCGCAAGCCCGCGTGACGCGGGCGTGGCACGGCACTCACTTGATCTCGATCGTCGTCTTCAGGTCGAGCGGATACACCTGCGCGCCCGCGGGGGGAATGAGCAAGCCGTTCTCGTCGAAGACCGGCGCGTAGCGCTCCCACTGCGCGCCGTGGATGACGATCCAGCAGCGCGCGCGCACGGCGTGCGTGCCTTTCGGCGCGTCCTCGATGCGGCCCTCGAACACGAGCTGCGACTCGGGCAGCGCGCGCAGCTGCCCGCTCCCGCGCCAGAACGCGTCGAGGTCGTGCATGAAGAGCGACCAGTCGGCGCCCTTCGTCCACGGGCCGTCATCGAGCGACACGCCGCCGAACACAAGCCGCTGGGTCTTCATCGAGCCGAGGATGAGCTCGCCGAACGCGGGCGTCACGGTGGCGACGACCGCGTCGCCGTCCTGCTCGACCTTGAGCGTGGCCTCGACCGTTGCGCGCGCGACATCCTCGAGGATCTCCGGCGTGAGCTTGCCGGCGCGCTCGGCGTTGCAGAGGAAGCCGAAGTCGAAGAGCGGCCGCGCGCGATCGGGGCGCGCGCACTCGATGAGGAGCTCCGCGGCCTCATCGACCTCGGCCTGCGTCATGGTCGGTGGCGTGAGGTTCCGCCAGTATGAACGCGGAGGACGGATGTTGGTCCAGTACGCGTCACGCACAGGCTTCGGCAACAGGGCCGCGAGATCGTCCTGGAAGAAGATCATCCCCAGCACGAGTCCGAGCGGCACGGCGAGGATCGAGAGCGCGGCAGGGCTCGAGCGATGGAGGCGCGTGACCGCAGCGGGCTTGAGGAGATCGGCGCCGCATTCGTTGCAGACCTTCGGCTGATCGGATGCGCAGAGATGATTGCAGGCGGCGCATCGTGGTCGGCCCGAGCGCCAGAGCGGTCCGATCGCGACAAAGATCGGACCGACCAGGAGCCACGGCAGGAACGCGGGCACCATGCCGCTCACGATCGTGCGCGGCGCGATCGCAAGCGCGACAGCAATCAGGGCGATGAGGAAGACCGCCGTGACGATCGCGCGCGGAATCGCAGCGCGCACGCGCGTGAGCGGCGTGGAGTTCGGGTCGTGCGCCACGACGACCGCGTGCAGCCGCATGCGCTGCACCACGCCGGCGATCCGCCACAGCAGGGGCCCATATGGCGCTGCATCCCGCAGTGCGAGCAGCGACCGCGCGCAGTCGCCGAACGCGAGCGTCGGCAGCGACTCCCAGTAGTCGAGCATGAGCCGGTGCTGTGCACGCGTGAACCCGTGGTTCAGGCAGGGCGCCGTGTCGGCGCGCACCTTGCACCACGGGCACACGCAGCCGTTCGCCTCCCAGATCATCGGGCGCAGGCGGTCCCACCTGGCCGCCCACCACAGCGAGAAGCCCACCTTGATGGCCGTGGCCGCGAGGGCGCAGGCCCCGGCGATCATGATGGTTCGATCGAGCGGGGTACCTCCGAACGCGTCCGGCAGGACGACGGGAAGCAACAGGCCGAGGAGGCCGAGGACGACGATCGCCCCGATGACAAGGCGGCTTCCGAGGGTGTCGAACGGCCGCGAGCGCTGGTAGCCATCCCACTCCGACTTGGTGATCGACCAGGTCGGAGCGGGTGCGGGTGATGGATTCGCCGACTGCTCGTCCATCGGGTCCTCACGCGCGCGTCACCGCGCGATCGCCTCCGCGCGCGTCTCGCGCAGCACCGTCACCTTGATCTCGCCGGGGAAGGTCATCTCGGCCTCGACGCGCTTCGCGATGTTCTCCGCGATCTGGAAGGCGAGCGTGTCGTCGGCCTTCTTCGCGTTGAGGATGACGCGGATCTCGCGACCCGCCTGGATCGCGTGCGCCTCGTCGACATGCGGCTGCTCGCGCGCGATCGCCTCGAGCTGCTCGAGGCGCTTGATGTACATCTCCATCGACTCGCGCCGCGCGCCCGGGCGGGCGCCCGAGATCGCGTCGGCCGCCATCACGATCGGCGTGTACGGCGTGGTCGCCGCGATGTCGCCGTGGTGGCCGCCACAGGCGTTGAGCACGGCCTCGCTCTTCTCGCCGTACTTCTTGAGGAACTCCATGCCGATCGCGGGGTGGCCGCCTTCCATCTCGTGGTCCATCGCCTTGCCGATGTCGTGGAGAAGACCGGCGCGCCGCGCGATCGAGCCGTTGAGGCCGAGCTGGTCGGCGATCATCTGCGACAGGAACGCGACCTCGATCGAGTGGCGCAGCACATTCTGGCCGTAGCTCGTGCGGAAGTGCATCTTGCCGAGCGCCTCGATGACCTTCGGGTGAAGCCCGCGGACATCGGCCTCGACGACCGCCTCGTTGCCGGCCTTGACGACCTTCTCCTCGATGTCGCGCTTCGCCTGCTCGACGAGCTCCTCGATGCGCGACGGGTGGATGCGGCCGTCGGCGACGAGCCGCTGCAGCGCCTCGGCCGCGATCGCCTGGCGCACGCGGTCGAAGCACGACACGCTGATCACGCCCGGGGTGTCGTCGACGAGGATGTCGGCGCCGGTCGCCTTCTCGATGGCGCGGATGTTCCGTCCCTCGCGGCCGATGATGCGCCCCTTCATGTCCTCGCTCGTGATCTTGATCGAGCGGACCGTCGACTCGCCGACGTTCTCGGCGGCGTAGCGCTGGATCGCCATG
>JBEAUK010000072.1:0-8046 GCA_041161465.1 Planctomycetota bacterium
CAGCCCTCGACTCCGGCGTCCTCGGTTCAGCAGGCTAAAGCCTGCTGGCACCCGAGCTCTCCGTATCGCAAACGGCGGAGGAAGCTCAAATCACGGGTGCCAGCAGACTTCAGTCTGCTGAACGGATGATGTCAGCCTTCGACTCCGGCGTCCTCGGTTCAGCAGGCTAAAGCCTGCCGGCACCCACGACCGGCACGACCGGCACGCTCGCCGGCCACCATCGGCGCCAGACCGCGAAGGTCAGCAGCGCGCACGATGCGCCCAGCGCGAGCCCGGCGCAGATATCACTCAGGTAATGCGCGTGGATCGCCACGCGCGTGCATGCGAGCGCGACTCCAAGCGGCAGGATGAACGCCGCCGCGCGCGGGAACGCAAGGGCAAGCACCACCGCCGCAGCGCCCGCGGTCGTCGCGTGGCCGCTCGGCATGCTCGCATAGTCGTAACCGTAGGTCAGCGGATAGAAGCCGAAGTCGCTCTCGCTGAACCACAGCTTTGGCCGTGTCTTGCCGACGAGGTACTTCGCACCGGTCGCAAGCAATCCGCTCGCTCCCACCGCCACGAACATCGCGAACGCCCAGCGCGCGAGGTTGTGGCGCTTCTGCAACGCAGCGATCGCGAACAGAATCGCCGAGGGGACAAGCCACCAGCCCGCCTCGCCGAGTTCGGTCGTCCACTGCAGCACCTGCGATGCGACGAGATCGTTCGCGTGCGCGGCCTCGGCCACGCCGCGGTCGAGCCAGACATGCGCGATCGGCGTGAACGCCAACGCACACACGACGGCGCACCACGCCGCCAGCTCGGTACCGCGTGGTGCGCCCTGCTCGCTCATGGCGCTCAGTCTAGCGTGCCCGAACTCAACGCCACGCGGCGAGCAAGATCGAGAGATCCGCCGCACCCACGCTTCCGTCGCCGTCGAGGTCTGCCGCGCAACCGGCGCACGCCCCCCACGCAGCGAGCAATTCGGCGAGATCGGCGCCGTTCACGAGACCGTCGCCGTTGAGATCTCCGACTGGATCCTCGCACTCGTCCGGCACGAGGTTGCCGTTCGCGTCGGTCGCGCTCGGCGGCGCCACCACGATCGCGGTCGCGCTCGGCGCGTCGGACGGATACACGCGGAAGGTGCGCTCGAGATAACCCCTCGTGCGGTTGTAGCCGTTGACCGTCGAGCTGCTCGAGCCGGCCGTCGCGAGGATCGTCTGGCCGTCGCCGGCGTCGCAGAGGGAGTGCACGCCGTTGAGAAGCGAGCCCGACTCCACCGACCACAATCCGACCCGCACGCCTTCGCCGGTGTAGCGGAAGATTCCCCGCGCCTCGTTGCTCATCACGAGGAACGAGCCATCCGCGAAGGCGTAGAGCCCGCGTAGCACCCGCTCGCCCGTCGGCGCGGTCGCGAGGACGCTCGCCGCACCCGAAGGCCACGGATATCGCGCGATCACGCCAGCGTCGTGACTCACGATCGCTTCCGTGCTGCCGTCCGGCGCCCGGCGGAAGACGATGTCGCGCGCGTTGGTCGCAAGCCCGGTCGCAACGAAGGTCGTGGCCACCGTGCCATCGGCTGCGAGGACATCGATCCTGCCGTTGGACAGCAGCGCGGCCAGCCGCCCGTCGGGCGCGACCGCGAGTCCGCGCACGGTGTTCGCGAGCGCCACGGACCACTGCGTCGCGGCGGTATCCGCGACACGGTCGAGCGCCCACACCCGGCTTCCAACCGCTGCATACAGCCGTCCGTCGCTGCCGATCGCAAGGTCATTCGCCGAGGTCGTGCCGCAGGCCACCGTGCGGCGCACGACGCCCGACCTCGGATCAAGCTCGCGGAGCAGCGTGTCGGCCGAGCTCGCCACCCATCGCGAGCGCGATCCACGCAGCTCCGTGAAGTCGGCGACACCGTCGCCATCGCAATCCTCGCAGCTGTCGACGCGGCCATCGCGCGAGCGATCGAGCGTCATGTCTGCATTGATCTCGACCGCGTCCGCGACGCCACTCGCGTTGCAGTCGGGCTGGCACGCGTCGAGCCGCATGTTGCCATCCGAATCAAGCGCGCCGTCGAGCGCGATCTCGAGCGAATCGGCGACGCCATCGCCGTCGCAGTCCGTCTCGCACGGATCGGGCAGGCCGTCGCCGTCCGAGTCGCCGATCAGCTCGAGCGCGATCTCAACGGGATCCGGCATCCCGTTTCCATTGCAATCCTGGCACGCGTCGAGGATGCCGTCGCCGTTGGAGTCGAGCGCGGGATCCGCCGCGATCTCATCCGCATCCATCGCTCCATCGTCGTCGCAATCGCTCGCGAGGCAGGCCGCCTGCGCCATGAAGGTCTCGATCGGCTCGACGGTGCCGCGGTGGAAGCGCAGATCGATGTTGCCTCCCGCCCCCTGCACCACATGGCAGTAGCTCATGATCGTTCCACGCTGCACGGCGCCCGACGCGCATGCATCGATCGCGTAGTCGTGCGTGTGCCGCGTGCCGAGGTTGTGGCCGAGCTCGTGCGCAACGACATTGATGTCCCAGTTGCCCGGATTCGTCTCCACCGCGTCGGCGAACGATCCGATGAGGTAGCCGTTCACGCTGTAGCCGTAGTCGCCGCAGGCCGCGTTGAGCCACGCCACGCCGCCGTAGGGAAGGTTGCGACGGCCCGTGAACAGCGTGAACAGGTCGCGCGACGGCTCGGCGATGGGCTCCCAGTACGAGCGGAACGGACCGAGCGGATCGGGATCGTTGAACAGGTCGGCCGCATCGGGCTGCAGCCGCAGGTACTTCGTCACGATGGTGGCGTCGCAATCGCGGCGATAGATCGCGGAGACAGCGCCATTCAGCGCCGCGACATACTCGCTCGCCGCGGTGGCGTCACCGAAGATCGCGTAGAAGTCGTAGTCGGAATCCACCGCGAGCTCGACCACCTTGCGGACACCCGGCGGGATGTCGCCGGTTCCCGCGACCCCGCCCTCGCCGCCGTGGTCGTGTCCGAGCGCACCACCGCAGGTCGGAACATCCGGCGCGCTCGTGCCGTTCGTACGCACGAAGGCCGAGTCACCGGAAATCAAGCCAATGCGGTCGGCCGTGTCACCGGCTCCCTGCAGCGTGAAGTGCCCGCGGCCATCGCCGAGATCGATCCAGCCGGCGACGCCTGTCGCGCCGAAGGCCAGATAGCACGACGAGCCGGGGTATCCATCGACCGATCCATCGAAGTGAACGACGCCGCGGAGCGCCGCGGTCAGCACCGCGCTCGGCGTGCGCCTCGAGGTTCCGAGTTCGACGCGCGCATCGGACGCGACCGCATGGAATCGACGAAGCGAAAGCCGGATTTCACCGATGCCGGCGATCGGCACCACGAGCGTCGCGCGCGAAGGCTCGCTGGTGCGCAGCGCCTCGTGCAGACCGGGCGCGAAGGAAATCCTGTTCCCGGTCGCGACCAGCCACGACTTCGGCGGCGCGACGGCCGGTGCGCTCGAAACCGCGTTCAGAATCCGTGCCTTCGCGGCCTCCGCCTGGACGGGCTGGCCGCGGGCTGCCCGATCGAGGCGGTCATGGGACCCGGCGAGAAGCGAAGAAAGCGCGAGCGCGACGGCAACGGAGTGCATGCCACAACCTACAACGCAGGAGGCGTGGAATCAGCACCGAACGCCCGCGAATCCGCAAAGTTGCTGTCGCAGAATCGTTCCCCCGAAGTCTCGAGGGCGCCGACTCCGACGCCCGACCTTCCGATGTTCCCGCTCCCGGCATTCGAAACCCTCCGCAAATCTCAAAACTGGGGCGCCGAAAGCCTTGCCTGAGACGCGTGGTCGCGGATACTGACGCGGTGAGCACCTCGAAGGCGCAGTCACCTCGGACCTCCGCTGAGCGGCCATCCTCCGCCTCGACGCGGTCGATCGTCGGCGGCCGCGTCGTCTTCGCGGTGGTTGGGCTGACCACCCTGCTCGCGGCCGAGCCCTACCTGTCCGCCACGCTCCTCCGCGGCACGGCGCCGACGCAGGCCGCCTCGGCCACGGATCCAACCCCCGCCGCCGAGAGCACGCAACGCGCATCCCTCCCGACCCCTCCGCTTCCCTTCGCGGCACGGCCGCTTCCCGAGAAGACGGCGAAGTTCGCGAGCCACTGGGCCTACCAGCCGATCTCGCATCCGGAGGCCCCCGGGGTTCGGCATCAAGGCTGGGCCCGCAACGAGATCGACCTCTTCATCCAGGCGAAGCTCGAGGCCGAGGGGCTTTCGCCCGCGCCCGAGGCCGATCGCCGCACGCTGCTGCGCCGCGCGTACCTCGCGCTCGTCGGCGTGCCGCCCACGGTTGCCGAGGTCGAGGCCTTCGAGCGCGACCAGTCGCCAGGCGCCTACGAGCGCCGCATCGACGAGCTGCTCGCCTCGCCCATGTACGGCGAGCGCTGGGGGCGCCACTGGCTCGATGTCGCGCGGTACGCCGACTCGAACGGCGTCGACGAGAACATCGCCTACGCGAACGCGTTCCGCTACCGCGACTATGTGATCGACGCGTTCAACCGCGACCTCCCGTTCGACGAGTTCCTGATCGAGCAACTTGCGGGCGACCTCCTGCCCGAGGCGGCGAACCCGACGGCCGAGGACGACGCGCGTACGCGCGGCCGGATCGCGGCGCTCGGGTTCCTCGCGCTCGGGCCGAAGATGCTCGCCGAGCCCGACAAGGAGAAGGAACGCGTCGATGTGATCGACGAACAGATCGATGTGGTGACGAAGGCGTTCCTCGCGCAGACGATCTCGTGCGCGCGCTGCCACGACCACAAGTTCGATCCGGTCTCGCATGAAGACTATTTCGCGCTCTCGGGCGTGTTCCGGAGCGTCTCGACCTTCGACAACATCGCGACGGTCGGGCGCGTGGCGCAGCGTCCGCTGGCGACCGCGGCCGAGGTGAAGCGCACCGAGGAATGGCGCGCAAAGGCCCGCTCGCTCGACGAGACGCGCGACCGCGCCCGAGCGACCCTCACGGCGCAGAACCGCACGGAGGCCGCACGGCGGTTCGCGGAGACCTTGCTCGACCCGCGGGCCGATTCCGCGCTCCGCCTCCTGCGTCGCGCCGCCGAATCGGCGCGCACCGAGACCCCGGAGCGATCGGCGTTCATCGCTGCGAAGGCCGCGCGCGACGAGCACGAGCGCACGAAGCCCGCCGACCTGCCGCGCGCGCTCGTGGTGAAGGAGGCCAAGGTCGACGAGACCCCGCTGCACGACCGCGGCGACCACACTGCACCGAAGGGCGAGAAGCTCGCGCGCGCCGTGCCAGCGATGCTTGAGCGCGCGCTTCCCGGCCCCGAGTTCCCCGCGAACCAGAGCGGCCGCCTCGAGCTCGCGCGCTGGATGGCGCACCCCGAGAATCCGCTGACCTCGCGCGTCATCGTGAACCGCGTGTGGACCTGGCACTTCGGCAAGGGCATCGTCGACACGCCGAGCAACTTCGGGATCCTCGCGAGCCCGCCGTCGCATCCGGAACTGCTCGACTACCTCGCGCGGCGGTTTGCCCGCGAAGGCTGGCGCCTCAAGGATCTCCACCGCCTCGTGATGACGAGCGCGACCTACCGGCAGGCGAGCGCGGTGGGCGAGCCGCTTCCAGCCATCGACGCGGACAACCGCCTGCTCTCGCGCTTCCCCCGCCGGCGCGTCGAGGTCGAGGCGATCCGAGATTCGGTGCTCGCGGTCTCGGGCGCGCTCGATCCCACGATGGGCGGGTCGCTGCTCAACATCGGCGACCATGACTATGTGACGAACGACCAGTCGGGAAACGGCGCGCGCTACGACACCGCCCGGCGCACCGTCTACCTCCCCGTGATCAGGAACGCGATGTTCGGAATGTTCAGCGCGTTCGACTACCCCGACTCGAGCATGCCCGTCGACTGCCGCTCGCGCACGGTGGTCGCGCCGCAGGCGCTCTTCTTCATGAACGCGCCGTTCGTCGAGGACGCGGCGCAGCGGCTCGCCTCCGATCTCTCGCGGTCGCTCCCCGACCGCGATGCGCGTGTCCGCGAGGCGTTCCGCAAGGTTCTTGCGCGCGAGCCCGATGCGCGCGAACGCGAGCGCTCGCGCGACTTCCTCGCGGACCTCGAGCGCTCGGGCGTCGCCTCCGATGCGGCGCTCACCCGGCTGTGCCATGCACTTCTCTCGACCAACGAGTTCGTGACGATGGAGTGAACGACCCGATGCTCTGCAACCACCGCCACAGCCCGATCTCGCGACGCGAGGCCCTCACGAGCCTGTGCGCGGGCTTCGGCTCGCTTGCGCTCGCAGGAATTCTCGCCGGCCAAGCGCGCGCCGACGGCGGCGTTCTTGCGGCGACACACTTCCGCCCACGCGCCAAGCGCGTGATCTTCCTCTTCATGCACGGCGGCCCCTCGCAGGTCGACACCTTCGACTACAAGCCGCTGCTCGCGCGCGACACAGGCAAGCCGCTGCCGTTCGCGAAGCCGCGCGTCCAGTTCGCGGAGACGGGCAACCTCCTCGCGAGCCCTTGGAAGTTCCGCCAGTACGGCCAGTCGGGCGCGTGGGTGAGCGACCTCTTCCCGAATGTCGCGGGCGTGGCCGACGACCTCTGCTTCATCAAGAGCCTGCACGGCTCGAACCCCGCGCACGGCGGCGCGCTCCTCAAGATCCACACGGGCACCGACACCTTCATCCGGCCGTCGATGGGCTCGTGGATCTCGTACGGCCTCGGCACCGAGAACGACAACCTCCCCGCCTTCATCACGATCTGCCCGACGCTCGGTCACGGCGGCGTGAACAACTTCTCGAGCTCGTTCCTGCCTGCGTGGACGCACGGCACGCCGATCGGCCACGCGGGAATCCCCGCGTCGAAGGCGCAGTTCGAGCACATGCTCGCGGGCCTTCCGGCCGACATCCAGCGCAAGCAGCTCGACTTCCTGCAGGAACTCAATCTGCACCACATGGAGCGGGCCGGCGCGGACAACGAGCTCGAGGGACGCATCGCGAGCTTCGAGCTCGCCTACCGCATGCAGGCGACGGCGCCCGCGGTGATGGACCTCGCGGGCGAGAGCGACGCGACGAAGAAGCTCTACGGAATCGACGAGCCGAAGACCGACAACTTCGGCCGCCAGTGCCTGCTCGCGCGGCGCTTCGCGCAGGCTGGCGTGCGCTTCATCCAGTGCACGCACAGCTACAAGTGGGACCAGCACGGCGATCTCCGCAGCGGTCACTCGTCGAACGCGGCCGAGGTCGACAAGCCGATCGCAGGCCTGATCCGCGATCTCAAGAGCCATGGCATGCTCGAGGACACGCTCGTCCTCTGGGGCGGCGAGTTCGGCCGCACGCCGACCGCGCAGGGCGGCGACGGCCGCGACCACAACCCGCACGGCTTCACCATGTTCATGGCCGGCGGCGGCGTGAAGCCCGGCTTCAGCTACGGCGAGACCGATGACTACGGCTACTACGCAGCGGTCGACAAGGTCGATGTGCACGACCTCCACGCGACGATCCTCGCGCTGATGGGAATCGACCACGAGCTGCTGACCTATCGCCACGGCGGCCGGGACCACCGGCTCACCGATGTGCACGGCAAGATCGTGAAGAAGATCTTCGCCTGATGCGCCGCGCGGCGCTCACACATGCCGCGGCGAGGGCAGCAGCGCGTTCGCGACCAGCAGGCCGGCCGCGATGGCTGCGGCGGCGGTGAGCGCGCCGATCGCCGTGCCGAGCCCGCCGACGGTGTCGCTGGCGAGAAGCCCCTGGACGCCGCGGAAACCGATGCTTCCCGGGAGGAGGAGCGCAAGCCCAGGCAGCACGATCGCGAGCGTCGGGCGCCGACGCAGACGCGCGTAGACGCTTCCGACGATGCCGATGAAGAGCGCCGCGAAGAACGGCGCGAACTCGTCACCCGCCGCGAGACGCGCGAGTTGCGCGGCGACCCAGCCCACCACGCACGACGCGAGCACGATGGGCAGTCTCCGCGGCCGCGCATGGAAGGCGATCGCGAGGCCGACCGCGATCGCGACGATCGCGACCGAGGTGCCGAGGTCGAGGGCGCGCGCGCCGCGCGAGACGGGCAGCAGCGCCTCGGGCGGCACGAGGCCGAGCGCCTGGAT
>JBEAUK010000079.1:0-19127 GCA_041161465.1 Planctomycetota bacterium
TCGAGGCCGAAGCCGTGCAGGCCGGGCATCGCCTTGCGCGGATGATTCGTCAGCACGCGCAGGCGTGAGAGTCCAAGATCCCGCAGGATCTGGCCGCCGACGCCGAACTCGCGGCTGTCCATCGGCTGCGCGCGCGTGCCGACGCCTTCGGTGCGCGTCAGGTCGGGCGTGTTCACATCGTCGGTTGGACGGCGGATCTGCTGGAGCCGCGCGAAGAAGTCCTCGCCTGAACCTTCGGGCCGCAGGTACACGATCGCGCCGCGGCCCTCGCGGCGGATCGCGCGCATCGCGGCGCGGAGGTCGTCGCCCGACGATGCGCGGCCGGCGGTATGCGCCACGCCGAAGATGTCGCCGAGCAGATCGCGGCGATGCATGCGGACGAGCACGGGATCGCCGATCTCGGGCACCGTGCCGTTCGCATCGGGAATGCCGACGCCGCCATGCGACAGCACGAGATGCGGCACGGGGTCGACCGCGCTCTCGAACGCAAGCAGCGTGAATTCGCCTTCGGGCGTCTCGATGCGCGCGCCCGACAAGGGCTCCACGCGCTTGACGAGCGTCTCGCGCGCGAGGCGGAACTCGATGATCTGCTCGACCGAGCACATCTTCACGCCATGCTGCGCGCAGATCTTCTCGAGGTCCGGCACGCGCGCCATCTCGCCGCTCTCGAGAACGATCTCGATGATCGCGGCCGCGGGCCGCATGCCGGCAAGGCGGCAGAGGTCGACCGAGCCCTCGGTCTGGCCCGTGCGCACGAGCACGCCGCCCGGACGCGCGCGCAGCGGATTGATGTGCCCGGGCCGCACGAAGTCGTCGACGGTCGAATGCGGATCGGCGAGCAGCTGGATCGACTTCGCGCGGTCGCGCGCGCTGATCCCAGTGCCGACGCCGTGCTTCGGATGGCCGTCGACCGTGACCGTGAATGCGGTCCCGCGCACGCTCGTGTTGACGCCCGTCTGCGGCCCGAGGTCGAGCCGCTCGCAATCCTCGGGCGTCATCGCGACGCAGAGGTACCCCGCGCCCACGCGCGTGAGGAAGTTGATCATCTCGACGGTCATCTTCTCGGCCGCGACGACGAAATCGCCTTCGTTCTCGCGGCTTTCGTCGTCGACGAGCACGACCGCCTTGCCGGCGCGGAGGTCTTCGAGGATCTCGGGAATCGATGCAAACGCCATCACGCACCTCCCACGATCGCCGCATGCCGCGACCAGAGCGTCTCCATCAGCGCGCGGTGGCCTGCGGCGATCTTCTCGTCGTCGAGGCGGCGCGCCACGACCTCGAGCAGCTCGACGAGCCAGTGATAGTCGTCCGCGGAGATGAACTCGCGGCCGACGCGCGGCTTCTTCTTGCCGGCAAGCACCGCGTCGATCTCCTCCATGTTGTGGTAGTTGCCGAGCGGCAGGCACACGCAGGTCGACGCGATGCCGTAGGCCGCGAACGCGGTCGCCTCGCACGCGCCGCCAGGCATCAGCTTGCGCTGGTACTTGAACGAGGGGTTGTCCTTCGCGTGCGCGGCGGCGATGTCGCCGATGCGGTTCGTCAGTTCAGGCGTGAACACGCTGAGCCGGTCGCCCACGCGCACGATCGGGCCCGCGCCGATCGGCGAATCATGGGGGAAACTGCGGGAATTCTCGAGGCAGACGAGCCGCGCGCCCTTCGGCACCGTGCCCTCGCGCGCGGCGCCGATCGCGCCGATGAAGCCGATCTCCTCGCTGCGCGTGAAGAGGAGCGCGACATGCGCAAGCGACGCGTCGCGCGAGATTCCGTCGAACGCGGCCAGCGCCGCCGCGACCGCGGCAAGGTCGTCGCAGGCGTGCGTGTGGACGAGGCCCTTCTTGATCTCTGCCTTCGGGAACTTCCATCGCGCGATCGATCCGGCGTCTATCGCCTTCGCGGCGGAAGGCTTCAGCAGCTTCGCGACGACCGTCTTGAATGGCTTCGACGAAGGATCGGTCTTTGCATCGAGTGAGACGATCTTCGCGTCGAAGCCCTTGGTCGTCTTCCGATCGAAGACCTCGAGCATCGCGCCCTTGAAGTACGGGTCGTGGACGCCGCCGCGGAACTCGAGGTCGAGCTCGACGCCCGTCTTCTCGCCCTTGCCCTTCGCGCGCACCGCGGTCACCACGAACGCGGGGTGGTCGAGGTGCGCGGTGATCATCACGGGCTTCACGCCCTTCGCGCATGCGGCCAGGAACCCGTGCTGCGCGATGGTGAGGTTGCCGTAGCGGTCGCCCGCGAGCACCACGCGCTTCGCGCGCGCGGCCACCCAGCGCTCGATCGCGGCGATCACGCGGTCCTCGCGTCCGGCTGCGGTCGGGAGCGAGGTCACCTCGAGGAGGAGTTTCTCCCGCGCCTTGCGGTTCGAATCTGTTCGTGCTGGCTTCTTTTTGGCGGCCATCGTGGGTTTCCTGCGGGGGACGGATCGTAGTCGCTCGCCGCACGGGTCGCGCAGGCTCCGATACCATCCGCGCCCCATGGCTGACGCGCCATCGCCCCTCCTTCGCCCCGCCTGCGACCCCGCCACCGAGCTCGACGCGCGCTTCCGCGCCGCGATCCGCGCCGCCACGGGCGCCGACGCCGATCCCGCGATCCGCGCGAGCGGCAACCCGAAGTTCGGCGACTACCAGGTGAACGCCGCGATGGCGCTTGCGAAGGAACTCGGCAAGAACCCGCGCGAGGTCGCAGACGCCGTGCTCAAGGCGGCGGACCTCTCGGGCGTCGCGACGAAGTGCGAGGTCGCCGGCCCCGGATTCATCAATGTCACGCTCGAGCGCGCGTTCGTCGAGAACCGGCTCGGCGCGCTCGCGGCATCGGCCTCGTTCGGCATCCCCGCGCCAACCGATCCGCACGCGGTCGTCATCGATCTCTGCGGCGTGAATGTCGCGAAGCAGATGCATGTCGGCCACCTGCGCGCGACGATCATCGGCGACTCGCTCGCACGCGTGTTCGAGCGCCTCGGGCGCAAGGTGTGGCGCGAGAACCACCTCGGCGACTGGGGCCTTCCGATCGCGATGACGCTCGCGAAGCTCGTCCGCGAGAACCGCGACTTCGCGCGCCTGACGCTCGACGACCTCAATGCCGCCTACCGCGCCGCGCAGAAGGAGACCGCGACCGACGACCTCGACGCCGCGCGCGAGTTCCGCTGCGGCCCGCATCGCCTCGCCGAGCTCGAGCTCCAGTACGAACCCGCGCGCGCGGCGATGGAGGACGCGAAGAAGACGCTGATTCGCCTGCAATCGGGCGACGCCGAGATCGTGCGCCTCTGGGAACGCCTCATCGAAGTGACGATGGAGCAGGTCTACGAGGCCGCGCGCACGCTGAACGCGAAGCTCGGTCCCGAGAACAACCGCGGCGAGAGCTTCTTCCGCGACCGGCTCGCGGGCGTCGTCGACGCTTTCAAGTCGTCGGGCCTCGCGAAGAGCGACAAGGGCGCGATGATCGTGCCGTTCGCAGACCGCGAGCGTCCGCTCCTCATCCAGAAGTCGGACGGCGGATTCCTCTACGCGACCACCGACCTCGCGGCCGTGCGCTTCCGCACATTCGAGCTCGACGGCAACCTCGTCGTCTATGTCGTCGACGCGCGCCAGCGCGACCACTTCCGCGATGTCTTCGACGCCGCGCGCCTGATCGGCTGGAACAAGACGAAGGACGGCACCGAGTCGACGCTCGTCCACCTCGGCTTCGGCGCCGTGCTCGGCGCCGACAAGAAGCCGCTCAAGACGCGCTCCGGCGAGAACTTCACGCTGAAGGACCTGCTCGACGAGGCGTGCGAGCGCGGCGCGACGGAAGTCATGCGCCGCGCAGCCGACCCGAACGCGCCGACGCACGGCCTCGCCGAGAGCGAACTGCGCGCGATCGGCGCAGCGGTCGGCATCGCGGCGGTGAAGTACGCCGATCTCTCGGGCGATCTCACCAAGGACTATGTCTTCGACCTCGACCGCATGATCGCGTTCGAGGGCGACACGGGGCCGTACCTCCAGTACGCGCACGCGCGCATCGCGTCGATCCTGTCGAAGTCCGGCGAATCGGCCGACGCGATTCTCCGCGCATCGCTTGCCGTCGCAGAGCCCGCCGAACGCGCGCTCGCGCTCCACATCCTGCGCTATCCGCAGATGGTGCTCGATGTCGGCCGCTCGCTCGAGACGAACCGCGTCGGGCTCTATCTCCGCACGCTCGCGGAACTCTTCAACGGGTTCTACCAGTCGTGCCCCGTGCTCAAGGCCGAAGATCCCGCCGTGCGCCTCGCGCGCCTGCGCCTGTGCGCCGTCACGCGCGCGGTGCTCGCCGACGGCCTCTCGCTCTACGGCATCGTCGCGCCCGAGCGAATGTGACGATCATGCAGCGATCGCGGCGGGCGCCGGCGGCTGTGCGGCGCCGCGGCGGTAGATCGTCTCGTACATCACCGCCATGAGCGCCATCAGCATCGGCAGTCCGATGAGCAAGTAGCCGACGCACAGGAGTAGGAGCGAAGTTGCCGCGAGCATGCTGAAGCCGAGCAGCAGCGCGAACATGCGCCAGCCGCAGCCCTTGGTCGCGCTCCAGCTGTAGCTGATGGCGCGTGCCGCGCCCATCGAGCCAAGCGCGGGGTCGACCGCGGCAAGCGGCAGGAAGAGCACGCGCATCACAAGGAGCGCCATCAGCGGGACGAGGAGGCCGAGGGTGAGCAGGACTCCGACCAGGAACACGACGGACTGCATGTCACCTGGCGCGGCGCTTCCGCTGATGGAGGTGAACACCGAGACGAAGACCGCGACGACGAGCGGGATGTACGCCACCATCGCCGCGCCCGTGTACACGGCCAGCATGAAGAGCGCGGCAAGCAGCATCTGGCCGTAGTTCCTGAACCCGATCAGCACATCGGCTGGATTCAGCGCGCCGCGGATCGCGCGCGTCGCCGCATACACGCAGCCGTAGAAGAACGGAAGGCCGACGAAGATGTTGAGGATGCCGGAGCAGCACACTCCCAGGAGGTTCACGGGCGATGGCTCGGTCGCGTCGGTGGCAGAGTCGTAGATGCCGCCGATCAGCTGCGGGACCGCGAGCACCATGTAGCCGCCAAAGCTCATCGCGGCGACCACCAGCAGCTTCGTCCAGTGCGCCTGGAACGCGGCGAGGGTCTGGTTCACGCAGCCCGCAAAGGTGAACTCAGGGCATCCGACCGGAAGCGTCGCTGCAGCGGACACCGCGAAGTCGGGGTTCTGCGGCGGCGTGCTGTGAAACAGCCCCGTGAGCGCAGGCTCGAGCCCCGCTTCCGTCCACGCAGCACCTCCCACGCGCGCGATGCGCGTCGATGGCTGCAAGCGACCCTGCGTCGCGAGCTCCCGCAACTGTTCATAGCTGTAAGGCCCGACCGGCTGCGCGGGCGTGACCGACTCGTCGAGCACATACCAGTTGTTCATCAGATTTTCTCCGCGCGATGCGTCTGCAGAGGCTACTTGCGCAAGCCGACCGCGGCAACCGTATCTTGCCCGCATGCCGATGACGAGCCAGCGCTATCCGACCGTCAAGGTCTACGACCACCCGCTGATCCAGCACAAGCTAACGATCCTGCGCGACCGACGCACCGGACACGAGCAGTTTCGCGTGCTCCTGAACCAGATCGCAGGACTCATGGCCTACGAGGTGAGCCGCAACCTGCCTGTCCGACCGCACGAGGTCGAGACGCCGGTCGCGCGCACCATGGGGACCGAGCTCGCATCGCCGACGACGATCGTCCCGATCCTGCGCGCGGGCCTCGCGATGATGGACGGCCTGCTCGCGCTCTTCCCCGAGGCGCGCGTCGGTCACATCGGCATCTACCGCGACGAGAAGACCGCGCAGCCCGTGACCTATTACGCGAAGCTTCCGCCCGACATCGCGGAGGGCCCCGCGATCATCGTCGACCCGATGCTCGCCACCGGCGGCAGCGCGGCGCACGCGATCGACATCCTCAAGGAACGCGGCGTGCGCGACATCCGGCTCGTCTGCCTCGTGGCAGCGCCCGAGGGAATCGAGGCGCTCATGCGCGCGCATCCCGGTACGCCGATTCATGTGGCATCGATCGACGAGAAGCTCAACGAGCGCTTCTACATCGTCCCGGGCCTCGGCGACGCGGGCGACCGGATCTTCGGGACACAGTGAGCGGTCTCACCGCTTCGCCGGCACCCACGGCACATCGCCGATGCCGGCGTCGTGGTTCGCGCGTCGCGCCATCGCGAAGAGCAAGTCGCTCATGCGGTTCACATAGCGAAGCGGACCCGTTCCAACGGGCTCGAGCTGCGCAAGCGACACCATCAATCGCTCCGCACGGCGGCACACCGTGCGCGCGACATGCAGACGCGCCGCGAGTTCCGAGCCAGACGGCATCACGAAGGTCTTGAGCGGCGGGTTCTTGCCGTCGATCTCGTCGATCCAGCCCTCGACCTCGGCCACATGCGATTCCTCGATGCGGACGATCTTCGAGCTGTTGTTCGCACCCTCGGGTGTCGCGAGGTCCGCACCGATGTCGAAGAGCCGCGACTGCGCCTGCGAGAAGATCTCGAGCAGGCGCGCCTCGAACGGGTTCGACTTCCGGCATGCGGCCATGGCGAGTCCGATGAACGCATTCAGCTCGTCGACCGTGCCATACGCGTCGATGCGCGGATGGTCCTTGGAGACGCGCGTCCCCGAGAAGAGGCCGGTGGTGCCGTCGTCGCCAGTGCGTGTGTAGAGCTTCATGCGTTGATCAGAGCCTTTCGTCGCGTGGAAACCACGCTTCGCCCGCCGCGAGTCGGCGGATGCGAGCCGACGCGACTTATACTCCCCGCCCATGACCCGTGCCGTGGCACGACTCGTCCGCCTCGCGTTGGTGCTCCCGCTCGCCCTGGGCGGAGGCTGTCTCTACACCACCGGGCGTACCGTCCGCGAGGTTGGACCCCAGATCTCCGAGCAATCGGTCGCCGCGATCGTGCCCGGACGCACAGGCGTGGATTGGCTCACCGCGACCTTCGGCGAGCCGGCCAGCGCGGTCTGCCTCGACGACGGAACCGAGATCTACCGCTACGACAGCGATGTGCGCACGACGGAGGGTTCGTACTTCCTGATGGTGTTCGCCTCGTCGTCGAACCGCATCGAGCGCACCTCTTGGTGGTTCGAGGTCCGCGATGGCATCATCCTGCGCTGCTGGGGCGAGCAATGCGTGCCGATCACGGTCACTGCGACGAGACCTCCGCCCGAACCGCGCAACCCGGCCGATGTCGCCGAGGATGCGGTCCGCCTCGCGCCGCCGATCGAGATCGACCCCGCGACGGGCGACGCCCTGCCGCCGAAGCACTCGCCGGCACCCTGAGTGCGTCTCACTCCGGGATCGCCACGAAGCAGGGCTCGACCGTGCGCGCGCCATCGCGATCGCGCACGCTCGTGCGGTAGCCCGGGCGCAACGCCGCAGCGGCGAACGCTCCATCGCGCGACATCGCGAGGAACGCAGCCTGGTGGTGCGGCTCGAGCGCGTAACTCTTCGCGAGCCGCGTCGCGGCCTCGCGGACGGCGTCCTCGACGCCCGCACCGCGCCGCATCGCCTCGACCACGAGGAACGCGCCGCACACTCCCATGATGAGCTCGCCGGTGCCTGTCGCCGTCGCACCGCCGACCTCAGGGTCGACATAGAGCCCGTGTCCGATGATCGGCGAGTCACCGACGCGCCCCGGCGTCTTGAACGGCGTGCCGCTCGTCGAGCAGCCACCCGCCAGCACGCCGCTCGCATCGAGCGCGAGGCAGCCGATGGTGTCGTGATGGCGCCACTTGGCCTCGTCGGCAGGCAGCGGCGCGCCGCCGAAGAGTCGGCCATCCTCGCCGTGGCGACGGTCGACCGGACGCAGCGGATCAAAGCCGAGCCCCCGTCCGGAGTCGCGGCTCTGGTCGACCACGCCTCCCTCGCGACGCCACTTCTCGTACGCCGCGCGCGCCTCGTCCGACAGCAGTTCCGCTTGGGCGATGCCCTGGGCGTCGGCGAAGCTGTCCGCGTCGCCCCCGACCAGCATCACATGCGGGGTACGCTCCATGACAAGCCGCGCGACCGACACCGGATGAAGGTGCTGCCGCAGCCCAGCCACGCTGCCGCACCGCGCGGGTGAGACCATGACGCAGCCGTCGAGACTGACCCGCCCAGAAGCGTCCGGCAGTCCACCGAAACCCACGCTGTCGATGTCGGGCGCTCGGTCGGCGTAAGCGCAGGCTGCCTCCACGGCATCGAGTGCGCGGCCAGCCTCGACATGCGCCCATGCCTCTTCGTTGGCGCGGAGCCCAAACGACCAGGTGCTGACGATTCTCATGGGTTGCATTGTGGCCTCTCTGAGCGACATCGGGGCCTCTTTTGCGGTCGCGTATGTCCGAGAATGGCCCAGCTTCGGGAAATCCAACGATGCCGTTTGACATCGGGGGTTTCCGCGACACATTCCGAGTCGGAGAGAAGGCCGAAGGGCTGCACGCTGTCGCGTGCTGTTCGCTAGCGAACCGCCCTCGGACACTCCCTTCCACAATGGTTCGATGTGGGTCCGAGGGTTGTACGGAAACTCCGTGCGCCGCGGATTTTCGTTCCCTCACACCGGCGCTGTTGAGAGAAAGGCACTTCTTCCATGAAGGCTACCCTGATTGTTGGTTCCCTCGCCGCCGCCGCCGTGGCTTCCCTCGCCCCCGCGGCCATCTACTACCAGACCGGCTTCAACACGAGCGAAGGCTTCGCGACCGGCGACATCACCGGCCAGAACGGCTGGTCGACCTACGACCCGACCTTCACGACCGGTGGTGGCAACTTCGCCAGCATCACCGACTCGGCCCCGGCCGGCTTCGAGGGCGACCGCGCCCTCCGCTTCGACTCGGGCACCAGCGCCGCCAGCTCGCCGCGCTACGCGTGGGCGCCCGGCTACGGTTCGCTCTTCGCGGCCGACGCCGCCGCCGGCAACACGACCTTCGTCGCCCAGACCTCGATGTACCTCGCCTCGGGCTCGACCTCGACCGCGCGCCTCGGCATGGTCACCTTTGACTCGACCGGCTCGAAGATCCTCACGGGCTTCTATGTCCAGGCGAACACGGGCATCGTCTATCTCCTCGCGAACTACAACAACGCGGGCACGATCAACAACTTCGCCTTCAACACCAATGTGACCATCGGCTTCAACCAGTGGGTCAACTTCACGACCACCTGGAACCAGACGACGGGTCGCATGGAAGTGCTCTGGGGCACGACCGGCTTCTTCGTCGACGGCGCCGCCGCCGGCTCGATCGCCGACGAGACCGACTTCTACAGCACCCGCAACGGCTCGACCGTCTCGGCGACCGCCTACTTCGACTCGTTCTCGGTCGGCGCGATCCCGACCCCGGGCGCGGTTGCTCTCCTCGGCCTCGCGGGCCTCGCCGCCCGTCGCCGCCGCTGAGTGGGCCCAACCATCAGAAAGGTCAACCAACGACCCCGCCGCATGGCGGGGTCGTTGTCTTTCCCGAGTCCGCTGCACCCCCGTGCGAGCAGCCGTGTTGTGAACGCGGGACGGCGAGGTGCCCCATCGGCATGGGCGTGATAACCGTCGGAACGATCGGGTGATCTCGCTGGAGGTTCAGCGCCCTTACTCCTGATTTTTCATCGATTTCGGCGACCAGAGGATCACCTGCGCGAACCGTGGTTACTCTTATCTATGACGGTGCCGCTGGCGGACTCTCCCGCCAGCGTTCCAGGCACACCGGCCGTCGCATGTCTTCGGTGTGCCAAACAATCTGGGCGCGCAGGCATCACCGAGTCGAAGTGCACTCGACCGGACGGAGCGATGGCTGCAGAGAGGCGTCCGTTGCGGGTCACTACCCGCAGAAAGGTTGAGTCCAACATGGCTCACCAGAATCGCAAGGGCGGCTTCACGATCGTCGAGCTCCTCGTCGTCGTGTCGATCATCGCTCTCCTCATTGCGCTGCTGCTCCCCGCAGTCGCGAAGGGCCGCGACAAGGCCCTGATCTCGCAGTCCGTCTCGAACCTCAAGAACCTCGCCAGCGCGAATGAAACCTACGCTGGCGACTGGGGCGACCGCCAGTTCACGGCGATCCCCGATGACTCGGGTCTTGTGGCCGGCGGCGGCACTCCCACGCAGTGCTCCAACTACCTCGCCTCGATCGCGTGCCCCCCGCAGCAGCTGCTCGGTTGGGACGTGAGCGGTGCCATGTGGGGCTACTTCATCGGCTCGAGCGGCAAGTGCTCGACCTTTGGCTACCCCGGCAACTGCGGCAACTGGGTCGTCCACCTGCCCATCGGTCTCTCGGGCGGCGATGTCGGTTACGGCGCGTTCCGCGTTCCGAACGTCAAGGCGTTCTCGGCGTACGTCGGCAAGCGCTTCTATGACCCGACCTTCTACGCGCCGAAGGATGTCGTTCCGCTGTCGAACGTGCAGAAGTACTTCACGAGCGCCGCTGAGTTCACCTACGACGGCAGCAACTACGAGGATTCCTCGTACTGCTGGTCGCCCGCAGCGATGTACGACGCAGCCGTCTTCGCCCGCAACAGCAGCACGCTCAACGGCAACGGCTACACCAACCCCGCGAACCTCAAGGCTGCCTTCCGCAGCCCGCCGACCTCGCGCTGCAAGTACCCGTCGCTCAAGACCCGCATGATCGAGCACAACTGGCTCCAGAACACGCCAGACTCGCCGATCAACAGCAACTTCGCCGGCGGCACCACTCCGTGGTTCTACAACCACGGCTACAACTCGGCGCCCGCCTGCCTCTTCTTCGACGGCCACATCGAGCTCGTCGGCTGCCAGCGCTCGATGGCTGCTGACCAGCGCGTCGCTCCGTCGAACGGTTCGGTCTGGTCGAAGAACACGCCGCTCGGTGCGAACGGCTACTTCGGCGGACAGTCGTACGACTTCCTTGTTCGTACGAGCTTCCACATGCTGACCACCGACGGTATCGAGGGCCGCGACGTCCTCGGCGCCGAAGGCTGATTCCAGCCTGTCATACGCCTGATCCACAGCCGCCCGCCTCGCGCGGGCGGCTGTCTTTTTGCCCTCGATGCGCCGCGCACGGAGATTTCGCCGAATCACGCCGGCGGCGCTGCCATTTCGACCCGCCCTCCGTCATGATGTGCTGCAACCGCAGGGATTCGTGCCCTTCCTGCGCGTGTCACCTCTTCCGCACACCGTCCCATCGGGACAGCCCGCCATCGGAGCACCTCCATGACTGACGCGTTGCTGCACGGCGCACGAACGACCTCCCGTCGCCACGGTTTCACGATCGTCGAACTCCTCGTTGTTGTGTCGATCATCGCGCTCCTTATCGCGCTGCTGCTTCCCGCAGTGGCGAAGGGACGCGACAAGGCGCTCATCTCGCAGTCGGTGTCGAACCTCAAGAACCTCGCGAGCGCGAACGAGGTCTACTCAGGCGACTGGAACGACCGCCAGTTCACCGCGTGCCCCGACGATGCGGGCATGGTGAACGGGAACTGCGAGCTCTACAAGACGCAGATCGCGTGCCCGTCGCAGCAGCTCCTCGGCTGGGATGTCAACGGCGCGATGTGGGGCTACTTCCTTGGCTCGAGCGGCAAGTGCTCGCGATATGGCTGGCCCGAGGCTTGCTACAACTGGATCATCTACATCCCGATGGACTTCGGCACCGGCCCGAATCCCGGCGGCGGCAACTCCTACGGCTCGTTCCGCATGCCCGGCGTGAAGGCGTTCCACGACTATGTCGGCCGTCGTTTCTACGACCCGACCTTCTACGCGCCGAAGGATGTCATCGCGATCTCGAATGTGTCGAAGTACTTCACGAGCGCAGCCGAGTTCTCCTACGACGGCACCAACTACGAGGATGCCTCGTACTGCTGGTCGCCCGCCGCGATGTTCGACCCCAAGGTCTTCGGCCGCAACGGCACGACGCTGAACGGCCAGGGCTACACCGATCCAAACACGCTGAAGACCGGCTTCAAGAGCCCGCCGACCTCGCGCTGCCGCTATCCGTCGCTCAAGACGCGCATGATCGAGCACAACTGGCTGCAGAACACGCCGGACTCGCCCATCAACCCGAACTTCGCGGGTGGCAAGACTCCGTGGATGTTCAACCATGGGTTCAACTCGGCGCCCGCGACGCTCTTCTTCGACGGACACATCGAGCTCGTCGGCTGCCAGCGCTCGATGCAGGCCGACCAGCGCGTCGCTGATTCGAACGGTTCTGTCTGGTCGCGCAACACGCCTTTCGGAACCAACGGCTACTACGGCGGCCAGTCGTACGACTTCCTCGTGAAGACCAGCTTCCACATCCTGACGACCGACGGCATCGAAGGTCGCGATGTTCTCGGCGCAGAAGGCTGAGCTGGAGAACCGGGTTTCTGCAACCACGCCCGGGCATGAGGGCTACATTCACCGTATGCCCGTTCCCATTCCCACAGGCGGCGGATTCGCGATGGTCGGCGCCATCGCCGGCCCGCTCATGATGCTCGCGATGGCGACCTCCCGCCCAGGGCCGGTGCGCACGCTGCTCAAGGCGCAGGCCGACGCACCCGAGCGCGCGCGGCGCGCGGCGTCACTTGGGATCGATGAAGCGCACCTCGTGCCGCTCATCAAGAGCGGCGTCGTCGTGCGCGAGACAGACGGCTGCGTATGGGTCGTGCGCGAGAAGGCCCGTCGCCGCTCGTGGAAGATCGCGCTCCGGGTGGGCGCGATCGTCGTCGCGATCGGCGCCGTGATTCTCGCGATCTACGAGATCGGCGGCTGAGACACGCGCGGCGAGGTTGCCATAGGCTGCCTCCATGAACCGCGCACCCCTGCTCCTCGCGTCGGCTGTTCTTCTCGCTCCGCTCTCGTACCTCGCGATGCCCGCTGCTTCGGCAGCCGTCCTGCAATCGGACGACGCGCTCAAGCCGGTCGCATCGCGCGCGGAGCTTCCGATCACGGCGGTCTCCGTCTACCGCGCGCGCGCGGCGGTCACGCGTGCGGCCGACTGCACGCTTGCGCAGGGCGTGCATGAACTGCGCGTCGGGCCGCTGCCGGAGTTCGCGGATCTCGACAGCGTGCAGGCGCGCATCGGCGCAGGCGGCAAGCTGCTCGATGTCAAGACGGAGACCGTCGCCTTGCCGGCCCCTTCGAGCGACAACCCGCGGATCCGGCAGGCGCTCACCGCGGTCAACGCTGCCCGCGCGGACCTCGCGGAGGTCACGCGTCGGATCGCCAACAACGAGGCCGCGCAGAAGACGATCGACTCGATCGCGGCGAAGGTCGCAGGCGACGCATCGGCCGCCCTCGGTGGCGCACTCGACCCGCAGAAACTCGGCGCACAGCTGTCGTTCATCTCGTCGGAGCGCGATCGCCTGAGCACCGAACGGCTCGTCTTCGAGACCAGCAGGAAGTCCGCCGAGGGCAAGCTTGCCGCCGCGGAGCGCGAACTTGCGAAGGCGGGTGGCGCGCCGCCGGCCGAGCGGTACGCGCTCGTGACGGTGGCCGTGCCCGAGGGCGGGATCGTGCCCGTCGCGCTCACCTACCTCGTCGCCAACGCAACCTGGAAGCCCGCCTACACCGTGCGCGGCGACCCCGCCGCCGGCACGCTCGCGATCGAGTTCGACGCCGTCGTCAAGCAGGCGACCGGCGAGGATTGGAAGGATGTCGCGCTCGTCCTTTCGACCGCTCAGCCGACGCGCGCCGCGAACCCGAGCGATCTCTCGCCGATCTATGTCGACGCGTACGAGCCAGGCATGCTGCCGGCCGTCGGTTCCGCCATGCCGCCGCCCGCTGCTCCGATGGAGAGCGGCGACGCAACCGCGTACAGGGGCAAGGCGAACCGAGTGGGACAGGAGATCGATTCGCTCGCAGCCGACGCCGAGGTCGGCGGAAGCGGCGCTGCGGTCGAGTACCGACTGCCGCGCACATTCTCGGCGCCGAGCGATGCAAGCGGCGAGCGCCGCACGCGCGTCGCGAACATCGACGGCAAGCCGATCTTCGCGCTCGTCGCGCGGCCGGCGGCGGAGACCGATGTCTTCGTGCGCGCGCGGCTCACCAATGAGAGCGGTTTCATCCTGCTCCCGGGCCAGGCGCGCGTCTACCTCGGCAGCGACTCGATCGGCACGGTCGCGCTTGGCGAGATCGCGGTCGGCGGCAAGTTCGAGCTGTGGTTCGGCAAGGAGCCGGGCGTCACGGTGAAGCGCGAGCTCGTCTCGAAGAAGGCATCGGAGTCGGGCGTCTTCTCGAAGACGAAGGGCATCGACCGCGAGTACCGCATCTCGCTCGTCAACACGCTCGCGCGGCCCGTCGAGGTCGAGTTGTGGGACCGCGTGCCGGTGTCGCGCAACGAGCAGGTGAAGGTCGAGCTGACGGGCATCGCGCCCGCGCTTGCGACCAACGCGGAGTACACGAAGGACGATCGGCCCCAAGGGCTCCTGAAGTGGGTGCTCGCGCTGCCCCCGCGCGCCGAGGGCAAGGAAGCGACGCCAACCACGGTTTCGTGGAAGACGCGCGTGACCTGGCCGGAGGGCATGTACATGTACGGCGACCTCGACTGATCGGTCTGTGCGGCCTGGACCGCTTGTGCGCGGCGATGCGTCTGGATCAGCCACGACGGATCTTCCGGCGACCTCGGCGAGACTTCTCGAAGAGCCTTGTTCGTCGCTTGGCGGCCGCCTCCGCAATCGTACGGTGTACATAGATCACCCTTTCTTGTGATCTGCCTCTCGCTCCGGCCTTGCGTCAAGGCCGTCGCGAAGTCGGACGCAGGACATGAAAGTGATGGGGTGATTCGAGGAGCGGACATGGGGGTCCGGGCCAACACAACCAGGGGAAGTGCCGCCGCGATGGCGGTCTTGTTCACATCGCTCGGTGCGGTGTCAACGACCGCCCATGGCGAGCTGGCCTTCCAATTCGCGGGCACGCTCACCAACTCCGGGCCCGGGAACGATGCGTTCTTCTTCACCGTTGGAAGCCTTGACCTGCTTGTCACGCAGCTCGGCGAGTACAACGGCACCAACGAGGCCCACACGGTCGCGATCTACCGCACGGATGCGAGCTTCGCGCCACTCGAGCTGATCATCTCGCGCGAGATCACGACGACGGCGAGCTACGCCGGGTTCCAGTATGTCAATGTCGCCCCCGCGGGGGCGATCTTGAGGGCAAACACGAAGTACTTCATCGTTGGAAACGCCAATTCCGGAAAGCAATTGGTGACCAACATGAGCATCGGGCTCGGGAGCGGCATCAAGAGCTTCGATGCCTACCGCTGGAACACGAAGTCGACGCACGATCCCGTGACGACGCTTCAAAGCACGAGCGTCTACTGGGGATCGAACTTCCAGTACGAGGCCATCCCGGCGCCGGCGACGCTCGCAGCGCTGGGAGCATTGATCGGACTCGTCCGTCGCCGAACCCGCTGAGCGGCGGCGGACGAGACCAAGGCTGAAACGGGGGAATCATCATGAGTCACATCGAACGACATCGCGACGGCCGACGGATTCCTGGAGGAATGGGTCGGCTTCATCGATCCGTCGCGGCACTCGCCGCGCTGGCGACCGGCGCGATCGCGCATGCTGGACTCGTCGATATCAACGGCGGCAGCTCGTGGAACGGGTGGACGAGCGTCGGGAACTCCCGCACTGCCGGCATGTGGGTGAAGGGATCGACGACGCGCGACTACAACATCTACTCGACGCTGTTCACGCTGGAAGCCGCTCAGACGGTCGGCGGCAACCGTCTCAACGACGGCGCTGGCGGCTCGGGAACCGCGTACACGGGCGACACGCAGGCGAGCCTCTTCAGTGGGTCATGGATGGCAGGCGACCGAATCGTCGGCGTCGGGCTTCAGTACGTCGGAACCGCGCGTCTCTCGACGATCTGGGTGCATGTCGATTGGACAGGCGACAGCATCCAGGCAGCGTCGAGCGTGGGTGCGTCCGATGGTGCATACCGCGCGAGTGCAGGCGATCTCTCCATCTACTCGCTCGGAGGGTCTGGCAACGAACGGTTCCGCTCGAAGCAATACTCGGTGTTCACGGGACCGAGCGACGGCAGCAACAACTTCTCCACGCCATACGGAATGAGCGCCACGACAGCCTCGCCGGCACGGAGCTTCGCCGTCCTCGCAAACGGCAGCACCGCTGCCGCCACGAGTGCGCAGTACTTCATCAACCTCGATGCCATCGCGCGCAGCAACGGCGGCGCTGGCCATGGAGAAGGCCTCCTTGGTCCAACGACGAAGTTGGGCTTCATGGAGGCCGACTCAAGCTGGAACCTCACCCAGCAGGTGTTCTCGATTCCGTCGGCAGGCGCGATGGCGCTGCTCGGAGCAGCGCTGCTCGCGCCAATGCGCAAGCCGACCCGACGCCGCTGACAGGCGTCGACGCGCGTGGTGGATGCAAACGAAAGCCCCGGACCGCTTGCGCGGCCCGGGGCGTTTGTGTCTCAAGGCAAGCATCCAGCGCGGTGGCTCAGGCCGCGAGTGACTCGCAAGAGAGCAGTCTGCTCAGGATCCGCAGAGTCCTTCTGCGGATCCGTGATACCTCGCTCAGGATCCGCAGAGTCCTTCTGCCGATCCGTCGATCTCAGTAGTCGTCACCGTGGCCGTGGCCGGCCGCCGGCTTCGCCTTCTTCTCCTTGACCTCGGTGATCGCGCAGTCGGTCGTGAGCAGGAGGCCCGCGATCGATGCGGCGTTCTGGAGCGCCACGCGCTCGACCTTGGTCGGCACGATGATGCCCGAGGCGACGAGGTCCTCGTACTTCTGCGTCGCGGCGTTGAAGCCGAAGTTCGCGTCGTTCGAGTCCTCGATCTTCTGCGCGACGACCGAGCCGTCGAGTCCGCCGTTCGCGGCGATCTGCTTGGTCGGCGCCGAGAGCGCGCGCCAGACGATGTCGACGCCCACCGACTCGTCGTCGGAGAGCGACTTCTTGAGCTTCTCGAGCACGCGGCGAGCGCGGATGACGGAGGTTCCGCCGCCCGGCAGGATGCCTTCCTCGACGGCCGCGCGGCAGGCGTGCAGCGCGTCCTCGACGCGGGCCTTCTTCTCCTTCATCTCGACCTCGGTCGCGGCGCCGACATTGATCTGCGCGACGCCACCCGACAGCTTGGCGAGGCGCTCCTGGAGCTTCTCACGGTCGTAGTCGCTGGTCGTGACCTCGATCTGGCCCTTGAGGAGCTCGATGCGGCCCTGGATGTCCTTGGTCTTGCCGGCACCCTCGACGATGGTGCAGTTGTCCTTGTCGACGGTGATCTTCTTGGCGCGGCCGAGGTCGGTGAGCGCGAGGTTCTCGAGCTGGATGCCGAGCTCCTCCATGATCGCCTGTCCGCCGGTGAGCGTCGCGATGTCCTGCAGCATCTCCTTGCGGCGGTCGCCGAAGCCCGGCGCCTTCACGGCGCAGACCTTGAGCACGCCGCGGAGCTTGTTCACCACGAGGGTCGCAAGGGCCTCGCCCTCGATGTCCTCGGCGATGATGAGGATGGCCTTGCCGCTCTCGGCGATCTTGCCGAGGATCGGGAGGAACTCCTTCGCGCTCGAGATCTTCTTCTCATGGATGAGGACGAAGCAGTCCTCGAGCACGCATTCCATCGCGGCCTGGTTGGTGACGAAGTGCGGGCTGAGGTAGCCCTTGTCGAACTGCATGCCCTCGAGGAGCTCGACATGGGTCTCGAGCGACTTGCCTTCCTCGACGGTGATGACGCCGTCCTTGCCGACCTTGTCCATCGCCTCGGCGATGATGTTGCCGATGGCGGTGTCCTGGTTCGCCGAGCATGCGCCGACCTGCGCGATCTCCTTCGAGCCGGAGACCTTCTTCGACATGCGGCGGAGTTCCTCGACGATCGCGACGACGGCCTTGTCGATGCCGCGCTTCACCGAGTTCGCGTTGGCGCCCGCGGTGATGTTGCGGAGGCCTTCCTGGAAGATCGCCTCTGCGTAGACGGTCGCGGTGGTGGTGCCGTCGCCGGCGTCCTTCGACACCTTGCTGGCGACCTCCTTCACCATCTGGGCGCCCATGTTCTCGTACGCGTCCTCGAGCTCGATTTCCTTCGCGACGGTGACGCCGTCCTTGGTGACGGTCGGGGCGCCGAACGCCTTCTCGAGGACGACGACGCGGCCTGAGGGACCGAGCGTGACCTTGACGGCGCGGGCGAGCTTCTGCACGCCGCGGAGGATCCGCTCGCGTGCGTCGTTGTCGTATGCAATCTGCTTGGCTGCCATGTGTGTGCTTCTACTTTCTCGTTGCGCGTGTGCGCGATGATGCGTTGCTGTTCTCGAACTCGTGATCTTCACCAGAGGGAGCCGCCGCAGCGGCGACCGCTCAAGTCTTGCGGCGACCGCTCAAGTCTCGCGGCTCGCAGTCGCGTCGGCGACTGCTAGCCGATCTCGATCCAGGCCACGCGGTCGGCGTCCACGATGTAGACGTGCGAGCCGTCGGTGACCTTGACCAGGCCGTCCGATTCCTGCGGGATCAGCATGGCCTTCTTGACCGTGCAGCTCGACGCGTGGTCGAACTCGATCCGAAGGTCGCGCTGCCCGTTGAGCTCGCGCAAGGCGAGGCGGAGGGTGTCGGACTGCATGCTCATGTGCGGTGTTGCGGGTGGCGCGGGGCGGGCTCAGTCGACCACGCCGAGGATGTCTTCTTCGGTCATGATGAGGAGCGTGTCGCCGTCGATCTTGATCTCGGTGCCCGCGTAGGAGGTGAAGATGACGGTGTCGCCCTTCTTCACGGTGAACGGGGTGACCTTGCCGTTGTCCTTGCTGCGGTGGCCGTCGCCGAGGGCGATGATCTTGCCCTGCTTGGGCTTCTCCTTGCTCGACTCGGGGAGGAAGATGCCGCTTTCGGTCTTGGAGGCGGCTTCTTCGCGCTTCACGAGGATCTTGTCACCGAGGGGACGGAACTTCATGGGTTTCTCCTGTGCCTTTCTCTTTGCGTCTGAACGAGTGAACGGATGAACGGAGCCGGTCGATCACGCTGCCGGCCAGTGGTCGCGGTAGTGCCTGCGCACGACGCGCTCGAGGGCCTGCAGCATGGATTCGATGGGGACAGGGTCGTCGAGCACCGTGAACGCGCCGTCGCGCAGGGCTTCGGCGAGGTTGCGGGCGCTCTCGGCGGGGTCGGCCTGGCGCGGGCGCACGACGATGGTCGGCGGCGGCTGCTCGAGGCGCTTGAGGAGCTGGAGCACGCGCGGACCCGCGGGCACGCTGC
>JBEAUK010000085.1:0-2828 GCA_041161465.1 Planctomycetota bacterium
GCGCGACGACAACGGCGAGATGGCGAACGTCGTGAAGGGCTTCGCGAAGCGCGAGGCACCCCCCTCGACGCCGCGCGCAGCGGCTGGAGGCGCGCCCTGGAAGCGCTGACGCGCAGGCTCACAATGGATCCACGTTCATTCATCTGCGAGGAATGCGGCAAGCCCGCCGCGCGGACGGCACCGGTGCAGCGCTACTGCCCCGGCTGTTCCGCGCGGCGGGATCTTGAGCGCAAGCGACTCTGGGCGCGTTCAAATCCGCCAGGCGAGGAATCAAGGAGCCGGGCGGTGGCGCGGCTCAAGCGACTCCGATCCCACGTGGTAGAGGCCGGTGCGGCGGAAAGCGCTGCGCAACGACGCGGCATCACGTGGGAAGCCGAGCCAGGACCGGATCTCCTCTGGCTTGTTCGGGCGCGAGTCCCATTCACGTACGCGGTATCGAAGAACCACATCTACACGATGCGGGCAGCCGGGCACGTGGCGCTGAGACGTGAGGCCCGGCAATCGCGATCGGCGATCGCGGTGGCGGTGCGGCGCGCGCTTGGAGATCAACGCGTTGCGCGCAACAAGCTGTGGCTCGACATCCTCGTTCAGAAGCCCGATCACCGCGGCGATGCGGTGAACGTGATTGACCTCGTCTGCGATGCGGTCAAGGACGGGATCGGGCTCGATGATCGGTGGTTCTGCATCCGTCGGCTTGACTGGGAGATCGTCAAGCGCGATCCGGAGCTCGTCATCGGAATCGGCCAGGACTCGGACGTCGACTGCCAGATTTGCTCGCACTGCGGGCGTGCGAAGCCCCTCGATGCATTCAACCGGCGATCCGGCTCGCCGCAGGGAGTCGGAAGGGCGTGCCGTGACTGCCTGCGCAGCGGTCGAAGGCGTGCAAAGGACACCAAGGGAGCAAGCACAGATGGAACTCCGTGACTACCAGCAGGCCGCCGTCGAGGCGGTGTACGGGCACCTCAGGGAGCGCGACGACAATCCGCTCGTGGTGATCCCGACGGGCGGCGGCAAGACGCCCGTGATCGCATCGATCTGCCGCGACGCCGTGACGCTCTGGCAAGGGCGCGTCCTCGTCCTGGCCCACGTGAAGGAGCTCCTCGAGCAGGCCGTCGGGAAGCTCGACGCGATCGCGCCGGGCCTCGGCGTCGGCGTCTACTCGGCTGGCCTCGGCAGGCGCGAGCTCGAGCACCCGGTGACGGTCGCGGGCATCCAGTCGATCTGGCAGCGCGCTGGCGAGCTCGGGCCGGTCGACCTCGTGATCGTCGACGAGGCGCACCTCATCCCGCCGGACGACGGCGAAAGCATGTACCGGCAGTTCCTCGCGGACGCGAAGCTCGTGAACCCGCTCATGCGCGTGATCGGCCTCACGGCGACGCCGTTCCGCATGCGCACGGGGATGATCTGCTCGCCGGAGGGGATCCTGAACCACGTCTGCTACGAGGTGTCGGTGGGCCAGCTCATCGAGCGTGGCTTCCTCTCGGCGCTGCGGTCGAAGGCGGGCAAGGTGAGGGTCGACATGAGCGATCTCAAGATCCGCTGCGGCGAGTTCGTCGCAAGCGAGGTCGAGCAGGCCTTCGACACCGACGAGGTGGTCGAGAGCGCATGCGCGGAGATCGCGGCCGAGACCAGGTCGCGCCGCAGCACGCTGATCTTCGCCGCCGGGATCACCCACGGACTGCACGTCGTCCGCGTGCTCGGCGAGCGGCACGGCATCGAATGCGGCTGGATCGACGGCACCACCCCGGCGAGGGAGCGCGAGAGCACCATCGAGCGCTTCCGCTCCGGAGCGCTGCGGTACCTCGCCAACGTGAACGTGCTGACCACCGGCTTCGATGCGCCCAACGTCGACTGCGTGGCGCTGCTGCGGCCGACGGCGTCGCCGGGGCTCTACTACCAGATGGTCGGCCGCGGATTCCGCCTCGCGCCGGGGAAGGCCGACTGCCTCGTCCTCGACTTCGGCGGCAACGTCATGCGGCACGGGCCGGTCGACGACCTGCAGCTGCGCGAGCGAAGCACGACCGGCCGCGACGCCCCGATGAAGGAATGCCCCGGGTGCAACGCACTCGTGCCGATCGCGACATGCGAGTGCGCCGAGTGCGGCCATGCGTTCCCCGAGCCCGAGCGCGAGCGGCACGACCCGACCGCGACCACGGAGGAGGTGCTCAGCGGGCGCAAGCCGCCGAAGGTCCAGCCCGTGTTCGAGGTGCGCTACTTCGTGCACTGGAAGCGGACCGATCCCGATGCTCCGCCGACGATGCGCGTCGAGTACCGCACGGGGCTCGGCACCTACCAGCGCGAGTGGGTCTGCTTCGACCACCCTGCGGGCAGCTACGCGCGTCGCAAGGCCGAGGAATGGTGGCGGCTCCGCTCGGATGCGCCGGTGCCGGAGAGCGTCGAGGAGGCGGTGTGGCTCGCCGAGGGCGGCGCGCTCGCGGACTGCAAGGGCATCGTGGTCACGCGCAAGCCGGGCGAGCAGTACGACCGCATCAAGTCCCACGACCTTGGCCCGATCCCCGCATGGACGGAGCCCGAGCGCAAGTCCTACACGCTTCCCGAGGTCCCCGACGACGGGATTCCCTTCTGATGCAGCAGCCAACCACCATCGACGCGGCCCTCGCGTGCATCGCGCGCGGCTGGTGCCCGGTGCCCGTCCCCCATGGCTCGAAGGGACCGCTGATCCCGGGCTGGCAGAAGCTCCGCATCGCGGGCGACGACGCCGATCGGCACTTCGCGGGCGACGCCAACATCGGCGTCCTCCTCGGCGAGCCATCCGGCTGGCTCGTCGACGTCGATCTCGACTGCGAGGAGGCGCGCGAGGCCGCGGA
>JBEAUK010000125.1:0-2994 GCA_041161465.1 Planctomycetota bacterium
CCGCGTGGTGCCACGCGATGTCGTTCACGATCGGCGAGATGTAGTCCATCCGGCTGATCGTGCAGACATACTGGTTGTAGTCGTGGTGCTCGCCGAGCTTCTCGAAGCCCGAGTGGAGGTACCCGATGTGCGGCGTGCAGCGGGCGATGCGCTCGCCGTCCAGTTCCAGCACGAGCCGAAGGGTCGTGTGGGTCGCCGGGTGCTGCGGACCGAAGTTCAGGACCCAGCGATCGGGGGCCTGGAAGTGGTCCTTGAGGTAGTCCGTGTCCTCGACATCAAGGCCGAAGCCTTCGCCGGGGGTGATGGTGTACGGCATAGGTCGGAGAGTATAAGACCAAGCGCAGCCCGCTGCGGGGCTTGCGGGTCAGGTTCAGAAGGCGTGCGGCCGCAGGAAGGGGTTCGAGCGGCGCTCCGCCCCCACCGTGGTCTCGGGGCCGTGGCCGGGCATGAGGCGCGTCTCGTCGGGCAACTGCATGAGAAGCCCGAGCGACGCCCGCATGGCCTCCGGGTCGCTGGTCGGGAAATCGAGCCGTCCGATCGACCCGGCGAACAGCGTGTCGCCGTCGAAGGCCAGGCCCAGTTCCTCGCACCAGAGCGTGATGCCGCCTGGCGAGTGCCCGGGGGTGTGGAGCACGCGGAAGTAGTGGCTGCCGAGCTCAAGCATCTCCCCCCCGTTCAGGCAGGCGTCGGGCGGCGGCGCCGACACCGCCGGCGGGATGAACGACGAAAGGTTGAGGTTCGGATCCTCGTTGAACTCCTTCTCGGCGCGGTGGCACAGGATGTTGACCGGGCCGAGCCTGAGACGCAGCCGCGAAAGCCCGGCAACATGGTCGCAGTGGCAGTGCGTCAGGATGCAGAGCGCGGGCTTCAGCCCCTTTGCCTCGATGAAGTCGATCATCGCCTCGGGCTCGTACGGGCAGTCGATCACCCAGCACGCGTCGGCGGGGCCGCCCTCCTCCCACACCACATAGGCGTTGGTCGCGAAGTCGCCGAGTTCGAACGATCGGAAGGAAAGCGCCATCCGCGCAGGGTAGCGCGTGGCCGACCGCACGCGTGCGCCGCGTTTCGGTACTCTTCCCCCATGCTGACACGGACGGTCACGGCGCTCGCAATCGCCCTCGCCACACTCGGCGGATGCGACACGATCCAGTCGGACTTCAGCCAGTTCACCGACAGCTTCTCGCAGCCGACGCCTGCCGAGGCTGCGCAGTGGGCCGCCGACCCGAACGACCGCGAGAATGCGCGGCGCGGCACCGTGCTTCTCGCGAACGCGCCATGGGGCGGCGCAGCCCCCTACCTCAAGATGTACCGGCTCTACGCCGAGGATTCGCTCGATCCGCTCGTGCGCGCCGCGGCGCTGCAGGCACTCGGCCGTCACGGCGACGCCTCCGACGCACCACTTGTCGCCAAGAGCCTCGCGAGCCCCTTCCGCCAGGTGCGGCTCGCAGCGGCGAAGGCACTCCAGCGATTGCACGACCCCTCTGTCGCCGACACGCTGTGGCCTCGCCTCGTCGACCGCGCCGAGGACTCCGATGTCCGAACCGAGATCGCGATCGCGCTCGGCCAGTACCAGACGCCAGCCGTCTTCCAGGCGCTGGTCGCCGCGCTCTCGCAGCGCGAACTCGCCGTGAATGTGGCGGCGCTCGACTCGCTGCGCATGCTGACCGGGCAGAACCTCGGGCTCGAGGAGGACGACTGGCTGCGCTACTACGCGTCGACCACGACGCCTTTCGCGAGTGGCCGCACCTACCTCTACCCGACCTTCGTCCGCCAGCTCGATGTCTGGGACCACCTCATCTTCTGGATGCCCACGGTCTTCGAGACGCCGAACACGCCCGTCGGCATGAAAGTCCTCGGCGCGCGTCGAACCGATGATGCGCCGGCCACCGATGGCGAGGCCGCTCGCACGCCATCCGCAGCCCCGACCGGAACGACCGATGCGGGTGATGCAGCGAGCGCGGGCAAGCCGAAGTCCGTTCCATGACCTCCTCGACCCCTGACATGCGCGCGCTGGTCGTACGCGGCGGCGGCGTTGAACTCGTCCCGCTTCCCCGCCCCGGATTCCGCGACGGCCATGTGCTCGTGCGCGTCACGCAAGCGCTCATCACGCCATTCGAGCGTGAAGTCGTGCGCGGGCTGAGCGCGAGCGGCGCCGACCCGAACACCGACAACCGAATCCTCGGCTGCTCGTTCGTCGGCGTGGTCGAGGACGCGTCGCGCGCCGGGAGCGCGGCTCCACCGCGCGGCACGCGCGTGGCGGTGCAGCCTGTCTTCTCGTGCGGCATCTGCGACCGCTGCGACAGCGGACTCTCGATCCATTGCCTCGCGCGGATGATCGCCGGGCTCGACGCCCCAACCGGCGGTCTGGCCGAGTTCGCGTCGATCCCCGCCGCAAACTGCGTCGAGATCCCGCGCGACCTCGATGACGAACGCGCCGTGTTCGCCGTGCCGCTCGCGCGCGCGATCGAGGCGGTGCGCCGCGGCGGCATCGAGGGCCGCAGCTTCGTGAGCGTCCTCGGCGACGACCTCTTTGCCGTCCTCGCGGCGCTGGTCGGACGCGATGAGAATCCACTCACCCGCCTCGTCTCGACCTCGGCGCAGACGCTCGATCTCGCGTCGAAGTACGGACTGCGCAACCGCGCCTTCGCCGAGACGGGACGGCGCGGCGATCAGGAACTTGTCATCGACATGACCGGCTCGAGCGAGTCGGCCGCCGCCGCCGCCCGCATGGTGCGCGCGCGCGGCCATGTCGTCTTCGGCGGCATCTCCACCCGCGCGCCTGTCGGCGTCGACCTGTCGCACCTTGCGCTCGATGAGATCGAGATCTACGGCTCGGGCTTCGCGCCGATCGACAGCGCGCTCGATCGACTCGCGCGCCGCGCGATCGATCCCTCGCCGATGGTGTCGCGTCGGGTCGGCCTCGCCGAGGGAGGGCGCGCGGTTGCGCTTCTTCCCGAGCCCGGCGTCTTCTCGGTGCTGGTGCAGGTGTCGCGA
>JBEAUK010000131.1:0-8893 GCA_041161465.1 Planctomycetota bacterium
ATGCACGCGAGCTACCTCGAGCAGGCGCGCGGCCTGATCGCGGGCGGCATCGACGGCTTCATGATCGAGACCTCGCAGGATCTCCTCCAGCAGAAGATCGCGATCAACGCCTGCATCGACGCGCTGAAGGAGGCGGGGCTCACGCCCGACGACCGCGCGATCTTCTCGAGCGTGACGATCGAGACGACGGGCACGATGCTCCTCGGCTCCGACATCGCGGCGGTGGTGAACGCGCTCAAGCCGTTCCCGATCCACTCGCTCGGCCTCAACTGCGCGACGGGCCCGGTCGAGATGGCCGAGCATGTCGCGTACATCGCGAAGCACTGGGACCGCGCGATCAGCGTGCTGCCGAACGCGGGCCTGCCGATCCTCGTCGAGGGACGCACCGAGTACCCATTGCAGGCGAAGCCGTTCCGCGAGGCGATGCAGCGTTTCGTCGAGGAATACGGCGTGAACTCGGTCGGCGGCTGCTGCGGCACCACGCCTGAACATATCCGCGAGCTCCGTTCGCTCATCGACGAACTCGGCTACGACAAGAAGCCGCAGCGCCGCGCGATCGAACCGCAGGAGCCCGGCTGCTCGAGCCTCTACGGCTTCGTCGAGTTCAAGCAGGAGAACTCGTTCCTCATCGTCGCCGAGCGCACCAACGCGAACGGCTCGCGCAAGTTCAAGCGCTTGCTCGACGAGAGCGACTTCGACGGCCTCGTCTCGATGGGCCGCGAGGAGATCAAGGACGGCGGACAGGTGCTCGATGTGTGCGTCGACTTCGTCGGCAGGAACGGCCCGAAGGACATGGCCGAGGTCGCCGCGCGCTATGTGCGCCAGGTGAACGCGCCGATCATGTTCGACTCGACCGACGCGGTCGTGATCGAGGAAGGCCTCAAGCGCCACGGCGGCAAGGCGATCGTGAACTCGATCAACCTCGAGGACGGCGAGGAGCGGATGAACCGCATCTGCCCGCTCCTCAAGAAGTACGGCGCCGCGTGCGTGGCGCTGACGATCGACGAGGACCAGCAGGCGGGCATGGCGAAGACCGCCGACCGCAAGCTCGAGATCGCGTCGCGCATCCATGATCTCTACACGCGGAAGTGGGGGCTCCCCGAGGAGGACATCCTCTTCGACCCGCTCACCTTCACCATCGCGACCGGCAACGACGACGACCGCCGCCTCGGCCTCGAGACGCTCGACGGCATCGAGCGCATCGCGAAGGCGTTCCCGAAGTGCGGCATCATCCTCGGCCTCTCGAACATCTCGTTCGGTCTGAAGCCGTCGGCGCGCGCCGTGCTCAACAGCGCGTTCCTGCACCACGCGCGCGAGCGCGGCCTCACCGCCGCGATCGTGCATGCGTCGAAGATCATGCCGAAGAACCGCATTCCCGCCGAGCAGTGGGACGCCGCGGAATGGCTCATCTTCGACCGCCGCGGCGCGTCGCGGCCCGAGGGGCAACCCGAGAACTTCGATCCGCTTCTCTACTTCATCTCGCTCTTCCCAGATGGCGCGGAGGAGGCGGTCGCGAAGAAGACGCTCGCCGATCTCCCCATCGAGGAGCGGCTCGCGCAGCACATCATCGACGGCGAGGACCGCGACCTCGACAAGAGCCTCGCCGAGGCGATGCAGAAGTATCCGCCGCTCGCGATCATCAACGATCACCTGCTCGGCGGCATGAAGACGGTGGGCGAGCTGTTCGGCTCGGGCCAGATGCAGCTGCCGTTCGTGCTCCAGTCGGCGGCGGTGATGAAGAAGGCGGTCGCCTTCCTCGAGCCGCACATGCCGAAGGCCGAGGCTGGCGCGGGCAAGAAGGCGAAGATCGTGCTCGCGACCGTCGCCGGCGATGTCCATGACATCGGCAAGAACCTCGTCGACATCATCCTCTCGAACAACGGCTTCGAGATCCATAACATCGGCATCAAGCAGCCGCTGCAGGCGATCCTCGACTCGTGGCGCAAGACGGGCGCCGACGCGATCGGCATGAGCGGACTTCTGGTGAAGTCGGTCGCGGTCATGGAGGAGAATCTCCATGAGATGAACCGCCTCGGGATCACCGTGCCCGTGATCCTCGGCGGCGCCGCGCTCACGCGCCACTACGCGGAGAGCCACCTGCGCAAGATCTACAAGGGCCCGCTCTACTACGGCCGCGACGCGTTCGAAGGGCTTTCGGTGTGCGATGCGCTCGCGTCGAAGACGCTCGCCACGATCGACGCGGAGATCGACGCGCGGCTCGAGAAGCGCGAGATGGTGGACGCGAAGGTCGCCGCGTCGCGCGCGGCGGAGCCAAAGGTCGAGGTCTTCGACGCACCCACGATCGCGCCCGTCGCGGTGCCCAAGGCGCCGTTCTTCGGCGACCGCCTCGTCGAGGAGATCCCGCTCGAGCAGATCTACCCGTACATCAACCTGCTCGCGCTCTACCGCGGGCAGTGGGGCTTCAAGAAGAACCTCATGGGCGAGGACGAGTACCGAAGCTTCATCGAGGACAATGCCGACCCCGTGTTCGAGCGGCTGTCGCGCCAGTGCAAGGAGGAGAGGATCCTCCGTCCGCAGGTGGTGTACGGCTACTACCCCGTGAACGCCGACGGCAACGACCTCGTCGTCTACGACGCGGTCGAGCAGGACCGCGAGATCGAACGCTTCCGCTTCCCGCGGCAGCTTGGTCGCGAGCGGCGCTGCATCAGCGACTACTTCCTGCCCGTCTCGAGCGGGAAGAAGGACGTGCTCGGACTCCAGTGCGTGACGGTCGGCCTCGAGGCCAGCCATCGCGCGAAGCAGCTGTTCGAGCGGAACGAGTACACCGAGTACCTCTATCTCCACGGCTTTGGCGTCGAGTGCGCCGAGGCGCTCGCGGAGATGTGGCACAAGCGCATGCGCGCGGAACTCGGCATCGGCAACGACGACAGCCCCGAGATCCGCAAGCTCTTCACGCAGCAGTACCGCGGCTCGCGCTACAGCTTCGGCTACCCGGCGTGCCCCGACATGAGCGATCAGGAGAAGCTCTTCCGGCTCCTGCGGCCCGAGCGCATCGGCTGCGTGCTCACCGAGAACTGGCAGATCGTGCCCGAGCAGTCGACGAGCGCCATCATCGTGCACCACCCCGAGGCGAAGTACTTCACGGTCGAGAGCGCGGCAAGGGTGCAGGGCTAAGTGGGCGCCGCGGAGGATGGTTCGACTGGCGGATCGACGGACGCATGGCGCACCCTCGGCGCCTACGCGGCCGTCTACCTGATCTGGGGCTCGACCTATCTCGCGATCAAGCTCGTGTCGCAGCACGGCGCGTTCGTGATGGCGGGTTCGCGGTTCCTCGTCGCGGGCGCGCTGCTCCTGGGAATCGCGTGGTGGCAGGGTGCGGTGCGGCGCAGCGACTTCTCGCTCGCGTCGTGGATGAACGCCGCGGTCGTCGGCGCGTGCCTCATGCTGCTCGGCAACGGCGGCGTCGCCATCGCGACGGCGTCGGTCGACTCGGGCCTTGTCGCGTTGATGACGGCGGTGACGCCGCTGTGGCTCGTGGGGCTCGACTCGTGGATGCACCGCACGCATGCGCGCCCATCGAGGGTGGTCTGGCTCGGAATCGCAATGGGAATCGCGGGCGTGGTCGTGCTCAAGCTCGATGCGATCGGCGCGACCAGCGCCGTGTCGACGCTCGGCGTCGTGGTGATGATGATCGCGACCTTCGGCTGGGCGTTCGGCAGCGTCTGGTCGAAGCGCCCGAGCGGCGCGCACTCGCCGATGGTCGCGAACGCGATGCAGATGCTCTCGGGCGGCGTGGTGCTGCTCCTCGCGAGCATCCCCAAGGAGATCTTCTGGCACGACGAGTGGACGCTCGTCGCGTCGAACCCGCCGACGACGGCGACCTGGCTCCAGTGGGCGTATCTCGTCGTGTTCGGGTCGCTCGTCGGCTTCACCGCGTACATCTGGCTGTTGCGCAACCAGCCGGCGGCGCGCGTCGCGACCTATGCGTATGTGAATCCGCTCGTCGCGATCGTGCTCGGGTGGCTTCTGATCAGCGAGCCGATCGGCGTGCGCACGGTGTACGCCGCGGCGCTGATGCTCGGCGGCGTGGCGGTGATCCAGCTGGCGAAGGCACGAAAGACGATCTTCACGCGCGCGCCGATGGCGGCGGAGTGAATCCGCTGCGGGAATCACGGGGCCCGAAGAAACCATGGGTGCCAGCAGGCTTCAGCCTGCTGAACGACACGCGGCGGAGTCGAAGGCTGACACCACCCGTTCCGCAGGCTGAAGCCTGCTGGCACCCAATGTTCGAGCGTTCGCGGCTGCGGCCGCGACCTTCGCCGTGCATGGGGCGGGGCGTCGCTGTTTCCCGAATCTCGGGAACTTTCCATTGTGCGTTCTTCGCTTGAGCGGTAGCGTGGGCGCATGCTCACCCGACGCAATCTGATCCAGACCGCTGCGGCCGCCGTCGGTGGCCTTGCCGCGACCAGCCTTCTCTCGCCCTCCGCGCTTGCCGCGCTGGCACCCGCGCCGCGGCCGCGATTCCGCGGCAAGCTCGGCAAGCTGCAGCTCCTCCAGGTCGGCGTCGGTGGATCGATCGCGCCGGCCGACCGCAACGAGCTGAAGAACCACCCCGATGTCGTCTTCACGGGCTTCTGCGATGTCGACTCGAATGCGCTGTCGTCGGTCGCCGCGGAGTTTCCCGAGGCCTTCACCTGCCGCGACTTCCGCGAGGCCTTCGACAAGCACGGCGACAAGTTCGACGGCGTCGTCGTCTGCACGCCCGACCACAACCACGCGCTCATCGACCTCTGGGCGATGCGCGCGAACAAGCATGTCTACGGCCAGAAGCCGCTCGTCCAGCAGCTCTCCGAGGTCGTCGCGATCGAGCAGGCGCTCGCCGCGCGTCCGAACCTCGTCACCCAGACGGGCAACCAGCGCATGGGCCCGCTCGGCCGCCAGTACACGGTCGACATCCTGCGCCGCGGACTGCTCGGCAAGGCGGTCGAGGCGCATGTCTGGATCGGCGGGCCGGGAGAGGGAACCGGCGGCTACTTCTGGTACGGCGGCCTCAAGGATCCGATCCAGCCGCCCGCGAACATCGACTGGCCGCTCTGGCTTGGCGCAGCGGTCGACGCGCCGTGCCGCCCGGGTCTCGTCGGCCTTCAGTGGCGCTCGTCGTGGGACTACGGCACCGGCCAGCTCGGCGACTGGTGCACGCACCTGCTCGATCTCCTCTACTTCTCGTTCGATCTGCCGTCGCCCGTGTCGGTGATGGCGCACACGCTGAATCCGAGCGACTTCTATCACGCGCGCGGAGTGATGTCGACGCTCACCTACGATGTGTCGAAGGCGAAGAACCGCGCGATGTTCGCGAAGGACCGCTTCGTGGTGCGCTACGGCGACCAGAGCCAGGCGCCGTCGCGCGCCGAGCTCGGCCTGCCGCCCGGCAAGTGGGCGGGAAGCGGAACGCTGATCGTCTGCGAGGGTGGCGCGATCTTCAACCAGCCCGATGGCGATCCGCAGGTCTGGATCGGCGGCAAGGCCGTGGACTTCAAGTCGATCAAGGGTCGCGGCGCCGACGGCGAAGGCACGCTGCGCGGGCGCAACCACTGGCATGCGTGGGTCGACAGGATCACGGGCAAGCCGGACGCCTTCGTGCAGACGCCGTTCTCGTACGCGGCCGGCATCGCGGAGGCGGGGCTCCTCTGCTCGCGCGCGGCGCGTTTCCCGCAGCAGGAACTGCTCTGGGACAAGTCGAAGCTCGCGTTCCTGAACGCCGACGGCACGGTGCGCGAGGACGCGACCAAGACCTGCGTCACGCGCGAGTACCGCAAGGGCTTCGAGTTGCCCGCGGTCGTGTAGTCTGCGCGATCCATGCTCGGCGAACGACTCGACAACCGCATGCGCCATGTCGCGAAGTGGGCGCGAAAACAGGGGATCTCCTGCTTCCGGCTCTACGAGAAGGACATTCCCGAGTTTCCGATGATCGTCGACTGGTACGGCGACCTCGGCTGGGGCGAGAAGCCGGGCGTCGACACGAACGCCGGCGACGCGGTCGCGTGGTTCTTCCATCGCACCAAGGACGACACGCTCGAGCGCGAGCGCGAGTACCGGATCGACGCGGAGGCGGAGATCCTCGCGGGGCTCAACATCCCGCGCGAACGCCTCCACATCAAGTACCGCGGCCGCCAGCGGTCCGACGACGGCGGCCGCGACCAGTACGAGCGCTTCGACTCGCGCGGCGCCGTCAAGATCGTGGGCGAGCACGGCCTCAAGTTCGAGGTCAACCTCTCCGACTACCTCGATGTCGGCCTCTTCCTCGACCATCGGCCGACGCGGCTCTCGGTGCAGCAGCGCTCGCGCGGCAAGCGCGTGCTCAACCTGTTCGCCTACACCGGCGCGTTCAGCGTGCACGCGCGCGCGGGCGGCGCGGTGAAGACGACCACCGTCGACATGTCGAAGACCTACCTCGAGTGGTATGCGCGCAACCTCGCGCTCAACGGCTTTGCGCTCGATGTCGACGGCGGGGGCGACCACGCCGCCGTCCACGCCGACTGCCTGCAGTGGCTCGAGGCCGGCCCGACGGCGGGCGAGCAGTACGACATTGTCATTTGCGATCCGCCGACCTTCTCGAATTCGAAGCGGATGAAGGCCGATTCGTTCGCGATCGACCGCGACTACCCCGAGCTCCTGCGCTGGATCGCGCGGTTCGTCGCGCCGGGCGGCGAGGTGTTCTTCAGCACGAATTCCCGCAGTTTTTCCTTTGATCCTGCGCATGTCCCGCCGAACTTCGGTGCGCACGAGATCAGCCATCGCTCGGTGCCCGAGGACTTCCGAAATCGGAAGATCCATCGCTGCTGGCGCCTTGCCGAGGGGTGGAAGGAGCGACCGCGCAAGAGTCGCGGCGGGGACACTGCCTCGAACACGGATTCGGTCGCAGGCGATACCCTGCCCGAGTGAACGAGGTGACGAAGCCCGCATCGCCGTTTGTTGTCTTGCTCGTCGACGACCAGCCGATCGTCGCGGAGGGCGTGCGACGGCTGCTTTCGCCGCTCACGGGCATCCGCCTCGAGGTGTGTGCGAAGGCGAGCGAAGCCGTCGCCCGCGCGCTCGACCTGCAGCCTGCGGTGATCCTGCAGGACCTCAACATGCCCGATGGGAACGGGATGGAGCTCGTGTCGGCCTATCGCGCCGAGGTGCTGCTTTCCTCGACCTCGGTGCTCGTCCTTTCCGCCGAGGAGAACGCCTCGACCAAGGCCGACGCCTTTGCCCGTGGCGCAAACGATTACCTCGTCAAGCTGCCGCCCGCGCAAGAGTTCGTCGCGCGCGTGGTGCATCACGCGGACGCCTGCCTCGCGCAGCGCGAGCGCGACGCAGCGTATCGCGATCTCGAGCGCGCCGAACACGAGCTCGAGCAGCGCAACGCGCTCCTTGACCAGGTGAACATGCGACTGGCGGAGAGCAACCGCGAGCTGCGCGTCGACGTCGGCGCACAGCGCGAGCGGCTCGACCGCATCGCGCGGGTCTCGGCCGACCTCGCGCGCGTCCAGGACCTCGACATCATGCTCACCGCGATCCTCCGCGAGGCGGTGACGCTCGCGAACTGCGCCTTCGGCGCCATGTTCGTGGTCGAGGGCGACAAGCTGCGCGCGGCGGAGACCGTCGGGTCGTCGGTCGCGGCCGCGTGCGAGGTTCCGATGTCCGAGTCGACCGTCGTCGGCCGCGTCGCTGCGACGAACAGGCTCTCGCGGCTCGACCGCATCGAGTGCGTGCGCTCGGGTCGCGACCTGCCGCCGCTCGGCACGGAGGTCTTGTTCGGAGACCGGACGAAGTCGGCGCTCGTCGTGCCCGTGGCGCGCGCCGAGGGCAAGATCCTCGGCTGCATCGCGCTGCTCGACGGCCGCGCCCGCCGCCGCGACGCGCACGGGTTCGATGAGAACGACGAGCAGATCGTCACCCACTTCGCCTCGCTTGCATCGGTGGCGATCGAGCGCGCGCAGCTGATCCGCGCCATGATTCTGCGCATGATCGCCATGGCTGAGATGCGCGACCCGACCGAGACCGCCGGCCACGTCGGGCGCGTCGCCGACCTTGCGATCATGCTCTACGACGAGTGGTGCGACCGGCACCCCGAGGAGGGCGGCAACAACGCGCGCGTGCGCGACTCGCTGCGCATCGGCGCGCTGCTGCACGATGTGGGCAAGGTCGGCATCGCCGACGCGATCCTGCGCAAGCCGGGTCGCCTGACGGACGAGGAGTTCGCGGAGATGAAGCGCCACACCGAGATCGGCGCCGGGCTCTTCAAGGGAATCCGCACCGACTTCGATGAGATCGCGGCGACGATCGCGCTTCGGCACCACGAGCGCTGGGATGGACGCGGCTATCCGGATGGGATGAGCGCCGAGTCGATCCCGCTGTTCGCGCGCATCGTCGCTGTGGCCGATGTGTACGACGCACTCAGCTCGCACCGCAGCTACAAGGAAACCTGGACGCGCGCGAAGATCGTCGAGTTCTTCGAGGAGCAGTCGGGCAAGCACTTCGACCCTGAGCTCGCCCAGATCCTTCTTCTCAACCTTCCGCTGGCCGAAGCGATCCGCGCCCGCCGCCCCGATTGACGCGCGCGCCCCGCGCAGGAGACCGCCTCATGTCGAACCCGAGCCGATCCATCTTCCGCGTCGCGATTCTCTGCGTCGGTGCGCTGCTGACCGCGTGCCGAGGCAGCCCGTTCGAGGGACCGTCTCAGGTTCCGTACGACTCGGAGCAGGCGGTGATCGACGGCCGTGGCGGAGGCGGTGGCCAGAGCGCCGCCGCGATCGAGCCGATGGAGACCGATCTCGAGGAGATGAACAGCCGCGACACGGATCAGGACCCGGTGCTGAACAACGACGGTTGAGCTGTCCTCGCGCCGCGCCGCGGCGCGACCACGAACACGAAGAAGGCGCACGCGTGG